>NZ_JAGXJL010000026.1:0-143840 GCF_019091475.1 Streptomyces sp. GbtcB6
CGGTGAGTGAGCACACCCCCACCCCGGCCCCCCAACCCATCGCCCCCGTCCTCCCAGGCCGCCCCACCCCCCAACGCCCCGCCTCCGTCCGCGCCCCCGGCGAAGACCTCGGCGCCCACGGCGGCACCCCCTGCCCCTGGTGCGCCACCCCCAACCGCCCCGACCGCCACTTCTGCACCCGCTGCGCCATGCCCATGGCCGGCCACCCCGGCACCGCCGCCTCGGCCCCCCGCCCCTGGTGGCGCCGTATCTTCGACTTCCGCAACAGAGAGACCCCGTGGGCGGGCGACCGCCCCCGCCTCCGCCGCACCTTCGACCGCGTCCTCACCTGGATCGTCGCCGCCGTCGTCCTCACCGCCGTCACGGTCCTGGCGGTCAACACGCCGAAGGCGATCAGCGCCACCCGCGACCACTTCGCCAAGCGCGCCCAGGTCTCCCCGGACAGCTACCGCGCCTCCCGCTCGTACGCGGGCCACAAGCCGGACCTGCTCTTCGACAAGCTGAACAACACGTGGTGGGGCCCGGGCATCGTCGGGGGCGGCGAGGGCGAGTGGGTCGAGGCGCACTTCGACGAGCCGACCCGGCTCCTCAACGTCGTCATCACGTCAGGCGAGTCGACCCACAACGATCAGCTGAAGAACTCGGCCCTGCCGCACCGCATGAAGGCGACCATCAAGACCGCCGACGGCAAGACCGAGACCCGCGAAGTGACCCTCGACCAGACGGCCGGCGGCCAGACCCGCGACCTCCGGGCCGCGGACGTCGTCTCCGTCCGCTTCACGATCGAGTCGTCGTACCGGGCGCCGGGCCGCACCCAGGTGGCCATCGCCGAGATCGAGTTCTTCGGCCCGTCCAGCGCGAACTCCTAGCTCCTCATCAGGGACCGGTAGACGGCCGTGGACCTGGGGTTGCCCCGGCATCTCCACACGCCGTGCGGGCAGTAGTCGGTGATCGTCTGGTACACCGGGCGACTGCTCGCGAACCAGTCCAGCATGCCCTGCAGATACGCGGGATCGTCGCCGTTCTCGTACAGCCCCCACTCGGGGTACGAGACCGGTTTGCCGTGGGCCCGGGCGAAGTCGACCTGGGCCCGCAGCCCGTACGGCTCGGTGACCTGCTCCTGGAAGGACATCCCCCGAGGGGCGTCGTACGCGTCCATCCCCAGCACGTCCACGAACCGGTCCCCCGGGTAGCACGCGGTCCAGGGGATGGCGTCCCGCCCCCGGTTGGGCGCGAAGTCGAACCGGAACCGGGCGCCGGGCACCGACCGCATGGCCGTCACGATCCGCCGCCAGTACGCCCGCCAGGAGGCGGGGTCCGGTCCGCAGCGATGGGTGTACGTGACCCCGTTCATCTCCCAGCCGAGCACGACGACGGTGTCCGGCGCGCCGACCGCGACCAGCCTGCGGGCCAGGGTGCGGAAGTGGACGTCGTACAACCCCTGTGCCCCGAGCTGGAGTTGGCGGCGCACCTCGGGGTCCGGGACGTGCGCCTCGGTGTGTTCCAGCATCGGCACGTTGAGGACGAGGAGCCGGTCGGGTTCGGCCCGCCGCCACCGGGCCCACAGCCGTACGAAGTCCGGGGCGCCCTCGATGTTCTGCCACACGTCCCCGGGCAGGTAGGTGTGCCCGACCCGGGGTTCGTCCCGCAGCCAGCTCCCGAGCGCCGCCACCCGCCGCACCCCGTCCGCTCCGTATCCGACGTACGCCCCGAACGGCCCGGGCGCGGCGGGCCGCGGGGTCTCCGGCCGTGAGACGGGCTGCAGCAGGAGGGCGACCAGCGCGGCGACCCACAGGAACCTCAGACGTGCCATGGGAGGCAGTCTGTCCGTTCCGCGGACAGGGGCCACGCTATGTGGTCATACCGTGACCCTGTGCGCTGTCCTCGTGATACCGCTGCCGGCGGGTTCACCGTGTCATCGGGGCCCACAGCTTCGTCGGATCCCACGGCACCGTCGGGTTCCACTGATTCGCCGGGGTTCCCTGTGGCGCCGGGGTCTCCGGTGTCCTCGGCGGCCGGCCGTGCCACGACGGCGCGGGTTTCGTCCCGCCGGCCGGCGGCCTCGCGCTCGCGGCCGGGGTGCTCGGGTGCGGGTGCCCCGGGGACGACGTTCCGGACACGCTCACGCCGTGGTGCCGCAGCCACCGCAGCGGCGGCACCGCGGAGCTCAGCCGCCGGGTGGTGCGGACCTCGAAGTGGAGGTGCGGGCCGTCCGCGTTGCCGGTCGAACCCGCGGCGCCGATGCGCTGGCCCGCCGAGACGCGCTGGCCGGGGCGGACGTTGATGGCGGACAGGTGGGCGTACTGGGTGTAGTAGCCGTCGGGGTGGTGTAACACGACCTGGTTGCCGAACCCGTCGCCGCAGGACGCGGCCACGACCCGGCCGGGGCCGACGGCGTACACGGGCGTGCCGGTGTGGACGGCGAAGTCCTGGCCGGTGTGCCGGTGTTTCCAGAGGTGGCCCTTGGCGCCGTAACCGGCGGAGAGCCGGTAGCGGACCGTGGGCGCGGTCCAGCGGGCGGTGCGATCCCTGCCGTTCATACGGCCCGTGCGGTCGGTGCCGTCGCGGTGGGCGGTGGGCGGCGGAGTACTGGGCGGTCCGAAGGCGCAGTGGTGCGGACGCTGGTCGGCCTTGGCGGGCGTGGTGAGGAACGCGCCGGTCAGCAGAAGCACCAGCGCGGCGACGAGCAGCCGTAGATCATCCGTTCGCATCTTCGGATCCTCTGATGACCGGCTCGCCGGGAGGCGGCCCCACACGCCCGGCGCCACGACTTTCGCCTGTTCGGATGATCGCTCCGGTGCGGCCCCGCGCCGGGCCGCTTCGAACTCGGCCGACCCGGCCGGCGCCCGGTGTGCACGACCTCAGCCCGGCCGAACGCCGTTTCGCCCGCCCGGAGCTGAACGCCCGCCCGCCGTCGGCCCGTACCTCCGGGCACAGCACGCGTCCGCAGAACGGAGTCCCCCCGTGAACGCATCCGCAGCCATCGGCGTGACCGGCCTGGGCGTGATGGGCCGCAACCTGGCCCGGAACTTCGCCCGGCACGGCTACCCGGTCGCCGTCCACAACCGCACCCCCGCCCGCACCCGCGCGCTGATCGAGGAGTACGGGAGCGAGGGCGACTTCGTCGGCGCCGAGACCGCCGCCGAGTTCGTCGCCGCCCTCGAACGCCCCCGCCGCATCATGATCATGGTGCAGGCGGGCCCGGCCACCGACGCGGTCATCGACGAGTTCGTGCCGCTCCTCGAACCCGGTGACATCGTCATCGACGGCGGCAACGCCCACTTCGCCGACACCCGCCGCCGCGAGGCCGCGCTGCGCGAGAAGGGCCTGCACTTCGTCGGCGTGGGTGTCTCCGGCGGTGAGGAGGGCGCGCTCAACGGGCCGTCGATCATGCCGGGCGGCTCCGCGGAGTCGTACGCCGTGCTCGGGCCGATGTTCGAGGACATCAGCGCCAAGGTGGGCGGCGAGCCGTGCGCCACGCACGTCGGCGCGGACGGCGCCGGGCACTTCGTGAAGATGGTCCACAACGGCATCGAGTACGCCGACATGCAGCTCATCGCCGAGGCCTACGACCTGCTGCGCCAGGTCGGCGGGTACGCGCCGGCCGAGATCGCGGACATCTTCCGGGAGTGGAACGGCGGCCGGCTCGGTTCCTACCTCATCGAGATCACGGCCGACGTCCTCGCACACGTCGACGCCGCCACCGGTGCGCCCTTCGTCGACGTCGTCGCCGACGCGGCCGGGCAGAAGGGCACCGGGCGCTGGACCGTGCAGACCGCGCTGGACCTGGCCTCCCCGGTCACCGCGATAGCCCAGGCGACCTTCGCCCGCGCCGCCTCCGGCCGCCGTGAACTGCGCGCCGCCTACGCCGGTCTGCCGGGCGGCACGACACCCCCGCTCAGCGCCACCGAGGCCGACCGCTTCGCCTCCCGCGTCGAACACGCCCTGTACGCGTCGAAGGTCATCGCCTACGACCAGGGCTGGACGATGATCCAGGACGCGGCCGCCGAGTACGGCTGGAAGATCGACCTCGGCGCGGTGGCCCGGATCTGGCGGGGCGGCTGCATCATCCGCGCGTCCTTCCTGGACCGCATCCGCGCGGCCTACCGGGCCGACCCGGACCTCGTCAGCCTGCTGGCCGAGGAGGAGTTCGCGAAGGAGATCGCCGACGCGCAGGTGCCGTGGCGGGAGACGGTCGCGTCCGCGGCCCGCCGGGGCATTCCCGTGCCCGCGTTCTCGGCGGCCCTCGCCCACTACGACACGCTCCGCGCCGACCGACTCCCCGCGGCCCTTCTCCAGGGCCAGCGCGACTATTTCGGCGCCCACACGTACGGCCGCGTCGACAGAGAGGGCGCCTTCCACACCCACTGGGCAACAGAGGCCCGCCCAGAAACCCAGGGCTGAACAACGCGCCCCGCTTTTGGCTTTTAGGGGCGCGGGGAACTGCGCGACAAGCCACGACGGACCCGCAGCGGGGCACGCTCCGACACCCGCCGGACGGTGGCACGGCCGAGAGTGCCGCGAAATGCCGTCAGCGGTCCGACGCCACGTCGTGGCTGGTCGCGCAGTTCCCCGCGCCCCTTACACGGCCTCCGCCGGCGGCACCCGCAGTGCTCTTCTCGTCGGCAGCTCGATCGTCACGTACGCCGTCACCACCACCGTCACCGCCGCCGCCGGCGACAGCCACGCCGGGCCCGCCGGCCACGGGCGGTCGAGGAAACCCTCGCCCAGCAGCGCCAGCGGCACCGCGGACAGCGCCGCCCCCGAGACCAGCGCGGCCGCCGCGATCACCCCGGCCTCCCTGCGCATCATCGCGAGGATCTGCCTCGGCGTCGTACCGACCAGCCGCAGCGCGGCGATCTCCGTGCGGCGCTGGGCCGTCGCCGCGACCAGCCGGTTGGCGATGCTGAGCAGGAGATAGCCGAGCAGGACGACGATGACGGCGAGGTTCACCCACACCTCGGGGGGCGGGTCCGCGCCCGCCTCCGGGGCCGTGTCCGAGAGGGCGAGGCCGGGGCGGGTGGCGGCCAGTGCGGTGAGCCCGCGTTCCGCGGTGGCCGTGCCGTCGGTGCGGACGAGGACGCTCTGGTCGAGCCCGGACGTGGTGTGCCCGGCGGCCAGGTCGTGGGAGAGGACGACCGGTCCGAAGCCGAGCCCGCGATCGTAGACGGCCACCACCTTCGCCTCGACGGGTGCGCCGTCGCCGAGGAACAGCTTGATGCGGGCGCCGAGTCCGGCGTCGCGCGGCCCTGCCACCTCGCTGCTGACGGCGACCGTGGCGCCGGTCAGGCCGGCGAGGTCGCCCTGGGTCACGCCCAGGTCGAGGACGTCCCGTGCGGCGGGGGTGAGGATGAGCGCGGCGGCGGACTCGGTCTCGGTGTCGTCGAACATGCGGTAGGGCCAGACGACCGTGGTCGTGCCGACGGGGGCCGCCGCCCGTACCCCCGGCAGCCGGCGTACGGCGGAGAGCGTGTCCGTCGGCAGCCCCCCGAGGGCGGCCGCGCTCAGCCGGTACTGGCCGAGCGTCCCGGTGCGGGTGTCGTCCGAGGTCGCGGCCAGCACGGTGGTCTGCGCGAGCGTGTACGTCAGCACGAACACCACCGCCATGGCGAGCGGGCTGACCACCCCGGTGACGCGCTGCGCGTACGCCCGGACGTTGGACATGGCCAGCCAGGTCGGCGCGGACACCCCCGGACGCAGCCGTCGTACGACCGCTTCCCCCGCCGCCCGGACCAGCGCGGGGCCGGCCAGGGCCAGGCCGATCGCGGCGACGATGCCCGCGATGGAGGTGGCGGAGGCGCCGATCGCGGTGCGCTGCAGCAGCGGGGTCACGGACAGGGCGCCGGAGGCCGCGATCAGGAGCAGGCCCGCGACCGTACGGGGGCGGGAGGGGGTGCGGGGCTCGCTGCGGGACTCGGCGACCGCCTCGGTGGCCGGCATTCTCGAGGTGCGCCAGGCCGCGCAGCGGGCCGCGGTCCGGACGGCCGCGACGAGGAGGACGACGGTGGCCAGGGCCGGGAACGGGCCGAGGGTGAGGGGGAGTCGGGCCGGGAGGACGTCCCGGTGGACGAGCAGCGTGCGGAACCGGTCGGCCAGCAGATAGCCGAGGGCGATGCCCGGGACCAGGGCCACCGCGGCCACGGCCGTCGACTGGGCCGCGGCCAGCCGCCGGATCTGCCGCGGTGTCGCCCCGACGGCCCGCATCAGCGCCAGGTCGCGGCGCTGCCCGGCGATCGCCACGCCCAGGGCGCCGGTCGTCACGAACCCGGTGATCAGCAGGACGATCCCGGCGAGGGAACCGGAGAGGAGCACGAGGAGGGAGCGGGCGGATCCGACGCCGGGGGCCGCGGCCGTACCGCGGTCGGCTCCGGTGAGCACCTTCAGACCGGTCCCGGCGACCGCCTCACGGACCTCCGCGGCGACCCGTCCCGCGGCTCCGGGGGAGGCACGGAGGCCTATGAGGTCGACGGTACCGGCGCGGGGCGAGACAGTGGTGCGGGCCATGGCGGTGCGGGTGGCGGCGGCCGGCCCGGCTGTGGGCGCGGCCCGCCCGGCTGCCGTCGCGTCCGTGTCCGTGTCCGTGTTCGTGGCCGTCTCCCCGCCTGCGTCGGCGGTCGTCTCCCTTGCCCGGCCCGACAGTTCCGCCGCCCTCGTGTCGGTGAAGTAGATGCTCGCGTCCGGGGCGTGGACCAGCGCCGAGACGCGGTAGGCCGTGGCGGCGCGGCCGTTCGCGGTGACGCGGACGCGGTCGCCCAGGGACAGGCCGGTCGCCGCGGCCACCGCCACCTCGGCGGGGGTCGCCGGGGCCTCGCCCTGGATGCGTGCGCCGGCGAGCAGCTTCGTCGAGGACCAGCCGTGCCCGGCCGCCGCCGGGTCCTGGCCGGCGGCGGCCGGGAGCAGGCGGCCGTGCGCGTCCGTCACGGCGGCCGGGAAACCGAGGTCGCCGACCGCGAGGGTGACACCGGGCAGCTTCGCCAGGCGGGCGGTGAGGCCGGCCGGGACCGTGGCCCGTTCGGGCAGCGCGATCGGCAGGTCACCGGCGACGTGGAACTCCTGGTCGGCGGCGACCACGACGTCCGCGCCGCCGAGGCGGCCCGGGGGCAGCTGGGAGCGGAGCCCGGACTCGGCCAGCACCCCGGTGGCGGTGATCAGGGCGGCGCCGCCCAGGACCGCGCAGGCCACGGCGAGCAGCGAGGCGATCCGGTGCGCGGCCATCCGCAGGGCGAAGCGGAACATGGTCAGTGCTCTCCCAACGCGGCTAGCCGGGCGGCGAGTTGGCTCGCCGTCGGGTGGTGCAGGGCCTCGACGACCCGGCCGTCGGCCATCACCAGGGCGGTGTGCGCGCGGGCCGCGGCGGCCGGGTCGTGGGTGACCATCACGACCGTCTGGCCGAGGTCGTCGACGAGGGTGCGGAGCAGGTCGAGGACCTGGTGGGCGCTGCGCAGGTCGAGCGCGCCGGTCGGCTCGTCGGCGAAGACCACCGCCGGGCGGGCGGCCAACGCCCTTACCAGGGCGGCGCGTTGCTGCTGGCCGCCGGAGAGCTCGGCGGGGCGGTGGTGGCGGCGGTCGGCCAGTCCGACGCGTTCCACCAGGGTGCGGATCCAGTCCTGGTCGGGGCGGCGGCCGGCCAGCCGCAGCGGCAGCGTGATGTTGTCCTCGACGGAGAGGGAGGGGATCAGGTTGTAGGCCTGGAAGACGAAACCGACGCGCTCCCGGCGCAGTTCGGTGCGCCTGGTCTCGTTCAGTCCGGCGATCTCGCGGCCGTCGATGCGGACGCTGCCCGACGTCGGCGCGTCCAGGCCCGCCGCGCAGTGCATCAGCGTGCTCTTGCCGGAGCCGGAGGGGCCCATCACGGCGAGGAACGTGCCGTGTTCCACGGTGAGCGACACGTCGTCCAGGGCCCGTACCCCGCCCGGGTACGTCTTGCCGACGCCCGCCAGTGCGATGGCCGGGGCCCGGCGGGCGGTGTCCGTCGCGGTGGTGCTCATCGGCGGCCTCGCAGCCCGCGCACGGCCAGGGTGCCCGTGCTGAGCAGGGTCACCGCTCCGCAGGCCACGTTGATCCAGGGGGCGGTACCGCCGTAGGAGGTCGCCATGTCGGCGGCCGCGCTGAGGACGAGCAGGGACCAGAGCAGGGTGCGGGTGAGGTCCACGCCGCCGGTTCCGGTTCCGTCGCCCCGGTGGTCGGCGGACGGTGTGCCGGTGAGGCGGTACGGGTCGGGGTGGGCCACGGGGAACCTCCTGCTGGGGGCCGACGTCCTGCGGTACGGGCACCGACGCTACGGACCGTGACCCCCCTCGGCCGATCCCGTTCACCGCCGGATCGGAGGTACCGCAGGCTGTACCTTCCGGGATTCCGGGACCCGGCGGACTGCCTTACGCCCTAGGGTCGTCGAGGTCGAGAGGAGGGGGCTGCGGATGGCTGTCACCGACGCCCGGCCGGAGCGCGGCGGCGAGGCCGCGGACGGCGGCGAGGGGGTGAAGGCCGTCGCCGGGCGGACGCTGCGGGCCGCCGGCGGCGCGCTCGCGGGGCTCGTCGGCGGGCTCGGGACGGCCGCGACGGCCCTGCTCCTGCTCCTGCTGCTCGCGGCCGCCGCGGTGACCGCGCCGCTGGGCGCCGGGCTGCTCCTGGCGTCCCCGCTGCTGCACGCGCTGCACGCCCTGGCCGGCCGGGAACGCGAACGGCTCGGCCGGCGCGGCCCCGAGGTCCTCGCCCCGGAGCCGGCCCCGCCGACCCGGCTGCGGCCCGCCCTCGGCGACCCCACCACCCGGCGGGAGCTGCGCTGGCTGGCCCGGCACGGCACGGCCGGGCTGCTGCTGGGCCTGGCCGGGTTCCTGCTGCCGCTGTCCGCCGTCCGGGACACGGCGTTCCCGCTGTACTGGCGGTTCATGCCGAAGGGCACCACCGCCACCTCCGTCGGCTTCGGCGTCGCGCACTCCTGGCCGGACGCCTTCGCCGTCTGCGCGTTCGGGATCGGCTCGATCGCCGTCATCCTGGGCCTGACCCCCGGCATGGCCCGGCTCCAGGCGGCCCCCGGCCGGGTGCTGCTCGCCGCCGGACCCGACCAGGACCTCTCCCTGCGGGTCGCGGAACTCACCGCCACCCGGGCCGCCGCGCTCGACGCCCACGCCACCGAACTCCGGCGCATCGAGCGGGCGTTGCACGACGGCACGCAGAACCGGCTGGTCTCGGTCACCGTGCTGCTCGGCGCCGCCCGCCGGCAGGTGGCGCGTGATCCGTCCCGCGCCGAGGAGATCCTGGAGCGCGCCCAGCCCGCGGCCGAACAGGCGCTGGCCGAGCTGCGCACGGTCTCGCGGAGCATCCTGCCGCCGGTCCTGGACGACCGGGGGCTCGCGGGTGCGCTGTCCGGCCTCGCCGCCGACTGCCCGGTGCCGTGCCGTATCGACGTGGACGCGCCCGAACGCTGTGCCGCCTCCGCCGAGGCGACGGCCTACTTCGTCGTCGCCGAGGCCCTGACCAACGTCGCCAGGCACAGCGGTGCCCGGTCGGTCACCGTGACCCTCCGGGCCCGGGGCGGGCGGCTGCGCCTCACCGTCGCCGACGACGGCCGGGGCGGCGCCGAGGAGGCCGGCGGCTCCGGCCTCACCGGTATCCGCCGTCGCATCGCGGCCCACGACGGCACCCTCCGCCTGGTCAGCCCGCCCGGCGGCCCGACAACCCTGGAAGTGGACCTGCCCAGTGGATCGTGAAGCACCGGCACATGCCGACGCCCGGACGACCGGCGGAGTACAGGCGCCCGGCGACGTACGCCCGCCCCTGCGGATCGTGATCGCCGAGGACGACCCCCTGCTCCGTGAGGGGCTCGCCCTGCTGCTGCGGGCCGAGGCGATGGACGTGGCCGCGACCGCCGGCACCCCGGACGAGGCGCTGGACGCCGTCGAGGCGTATGCGCCGGACGTCGCCATCCTCGACGTCCGGATGCCGCCCACCCACACCGACGAGGGCATCCGCGCTGCCGTCGAGGCCCGGCGCCGCCACCCCGGCCTCGCCGTCCTCGTGCTGTCCGCCTACGTCGAGCAGAGCTTCGCCACCCAACTGCTCACCGGCGGGGTCGGCGGGCTCGGCTATCTGCTCAAGGAACGGGTGGGCCGGGTCGAGGAGTTCCTGGACGCCCTGCACCGGGTGGCGTCCGGCGGCACCGCCATCGACCCCGAGGTCGTCGCCCAGCTCTTCACCCGGTCCCGCCAGGACACCCGCCTGGAGCGGCTGAGCCCGCGCGAGCGCGACGTACTGGCGCTGATGGCGGAGGGCCTCGGCAACTCCGCGATCGCCGAACGGCTCGTCGTCACCGACGGTGCCGTCCACAAGCACATCCGGTCGATCTTCGCGAAGCTCGACCTGTCCCCGGCCGACCGGACGGACCGCCGGGTGGCGGCGGTCCTGCACTACCTGGAGGGCACCCGGGTGCGCTCGCGCTAGACGCGGACGCCGAACATGAACGGGCCGCCGATGGTGGACATCGACTCGTAGCGGACGACCGTGCCGGTGCGCGGGGCGTGCAGGATCTGCCCGTTGCCCGCGTACAGGCCCACGTGGTGCAGGTCGTTGAAGAAGAAGACCAGGTCGCCGACCTGGAGGTCGGACGTCGAGTAGATCTTGGTGCCGATCGTCGACTGGGACTCGGAGGTGCGCGGGATGGAGACGCCGGCCTGCGCGTAGGCCCAGGAGGTCAGGCCCGAGCAGTCGAACGAGGAGGGGCCGGTGGCGCCGTAGACGTACGGGGTGCCCAGCCTGGTCTTGGCGGCGGCGAAGGCGGCCGCGGCCCTGCCGGTGGCGGAGGTGTCGTCGCCGAGGTCCACCCGCTCGCTGGAGGAACGGCTGGCCCGGTCCTGCTCGGCGGTGAGGGCGGCCTTCTCGGCGGCGGTGAGGCTGTTGAGCAGCTTCTGCGCCTCGGCCAGTTTGGCCTGGACTTCCTTCTTCTTCTTGCCGAGTTCGGTGCGGGTGGCGGCCAGGTCCTTGAGCTTGCCGGTCGCCTCCGCCCGCTCCTGCGCCAGCTCGCGCTGTTTGGCCTGGATCTTCTTCAGCGTCTCGACCTGCTGGCTGCTCAGCTGGTCGAGTGTGGCCGCCTTGTCCAGGTAGCTGTCCGGGTCGGAGGAGAGGAACAGCTGGAGGGACGGGTCGATGCCGCCGCTGCGGTACTGGGCGGTGGCCATGGAGCCGATGCCGTCGCGGAGTTCGTTCAGCTCGTCCTGTCCGCGTGCGACCGAGTCCTGCAGCGCGGATATCTGCTTCTGGAGCTTCTCCTGCTTCTCCTTGGCCCCGTTGAGCTTCTCGGTGGCCTGCTCGGCCTCCTCGTACAGCTTGTCGACGCGGGACTTGACCTCGTTCTTGCTCGGCTTCTCGCTGGGCGCGGCGTTGGCCGCCTGTGCGCTGAGGGCCACGGCGGCAGCGGCGGCGGAGGTGAGCACAGTGACACGGGCACGGCCCGGCTGCTTGGCACGACGGTGGGACGCCACGGAGGCGAGCTCCTTCCGAGCAGAGGTTCGGGCAACAGACCCTAATGACTCTCTTATGGTCAGTTCAAATCTTCGCATGAAAATTCTTGGCCGGAACTGACCGGAGGGAACTGCTTCCTGACGTGACATCGAACAGAAGGGTCTGGTGGTTGTAAAGAACCTTGACAGTTAATTGGTCTAGTCCAAATATGGGCGTCCATGAGACGCACTCGTGCCCTGCACGCCCTGCCCGCAACCGCCCTGTCCGCCGCGCTCGTTGCCCTCGGGGCGGGCGCCGCGCACGCGGCCCCCTCCTCCGTACCGCACCCCGCGAAGCCCATGCCCGCCCACGTCGCGGCCCCCTACTTCGAGGCCTGGACCGGCGAGAGCCCCGCCGCGCTCGCCGCCGAGTCCGGCAACAAGTACCTCACCCTGGCCTTCCTCCAGACCCCCAACGCGGGCTCCTGCACCGCCGACTGGAACGGCGACGCCACCCTGCCCATCGGCCCGGGGGCCTTCGGCGCCGACATCGCCGCCCTCCAGGCCCGCGGCGGCAACGCCATCCCCTCCTTCGGCGGCTACAGCGCCGACACCACCGGCACCGAACTCGCCGACAGCTGCACCGACGTGGACGCGATCGCCGGGGTCTACGAGAAGCTCGTCACGACGTACGGCATCAGCCGCATCGACCTCGACATCGAGGCGGACTCCCTCGCGAACACGGCCGGTATCGACCGCCGCAACAAGGCGGTCGCCAAGGCCGAGCGCTGGGCCGAACGCACCGGCCGCCCGCTCCAGTTCTCCTACACCCTGCCGACGACCACCAAGGGCCTGGAGACCAACGGACTGGCCGTCCTCCAGAACGCCGTCGCCAACCACGCGCGCGTGGACGTCGTCAACATCATGACCTTCGACTACTACGACGGCGCCACCCACGACATGGCCACCGACACCAAGACCGCGGCCGACGGCCTGCACGCCCAACTCCACGCCCTCTACCCGCACAAGAGCGCCAAGGACCTGTGGGGCAGGATCGGCGTCACCGAGATGCCCGGCATCGACGACTTCGGCCCGGCGGAGACCTTCACCACCCAGAACGCCGCGACGGTCGAGCGCTGGGCCGCCGCCCAGGGCATCGACACCCTCTCCTTCTGGGCCCTCCAGCGCGACAACGGCGACTGCGTCGGCACCGGAGGCGCCAACGCCTGCTCCGGAATCGCCCAGGACCCCTGGTACTTCAGCCACACCTTCGCCGGCTTCGCCGGTCCGCGCCGGTAGCCGCCGACCTCAGGAACTCGCCTGGCTCCCGTACCGCCCAAGGCCCTTGCCAGGGGTCTCCCGATCGCCGTCGACGGCAACCGCACGCACTTGGGGGACCCCGGCACAGGCCCGACTCGGCGTGGCCCCGGCCGACCGAGGCGTCCAGGAACCGAATCTTTGCCGGTCCATGGTGAAGATCAGGTTTTCCGGACAGTGATCCGGTCATCAGGGCCGGTTATCGTCCCACCGCCACCCCGCACACCGACCATCCTGTTCCCCGGAGCTCCATGCGCCTCAAGCAGGTCTCGCTCTCGGCGGCGATATCCGTCGTCGCCGGGCTGACCACCGCCACCGTCGGCCTCACCGCACCCGCCGCACTGGCCGACAGCACGGCGGCACTGCCGCTGTCGCACTACGCGCACATGGTGGCCGACACCGCCCACCAGCACCTCTTCTTCAGCCAGGGCGCCGGCTCGACCGGCATCCTGGTGACCGACCTGGCCGGCACGCCCGTCACCACCATCACGGACGAGCAGGGCGCCACGGGCCTCGCGCTCTCCGCCGACGGCTCGACCCTCTACGCGGCCCTCGCCGACGGTGACGCGGTCGCCGCCGTCGACACCGCGACGCTCACCGAGTCCGCCCGCTACGCGACCGGCACCGGCAGCGCGCCCGTCTCCGTCGCCGTGGCGGGCGGCAAGGTCTGGTACGGCTACGAAACGGCCGACGGCAAGGGCGCGATCGGCTCCGTCGACGCCTCCGGCACGGTGGCGACGCCCTCCCTCTCCCACTGGTCGGTCCCGCCGCTGCTGGCGGCCGGCGGCGGGGTGCTCGCCGCCGAGGAACCACTGCAGAGCCTCAGCCACGTGGCGACCTTCGACGTCTCCTCCGGCACGGCGACCGCCAAGGCCGACACGGACGTCTACGGCGGCACCGCGACCGGGCTCCAGGTCACCGGCGACGGCGCCGCGGTGCTGCTCGCCGCCACCCAGCAGCCCGCCCTGGAGACCTACCGCACCTCGGACCTGCTGCACGCCAACCCCGCCCCGTACTACACCGGTGGCGTGGGCCCGGCCTCGCTCGCGATCGACACCGACGGCACGATCGCCTCGGCCAGTACCGCGGGCCTCTACGTCTACGTCGGTACCAACCCGGCGGCGAACCACGTCACCTTCCCGTCCGGCACCACCGTCGCCCCCGACGGCCTGACGTGGGGCGGCGACGGCACCACCCTCTACGCCGTCACCCGGGACTCCTCCGGTGCCTACAGCCTCGACGTGCTCGGCTCCGCGAAGCTCACCGACACCACCCTGACCCTGGACCCGCCGCAGTACGCGGTCCCCACCCAGCAGTTCACCCTCACCGGCGCCCTCGCCACCAGGGGCCTCCTCCCGGCCGGTGCCGCCCTCCAGGTCACCCGCGACGGCGAGCCCCTGCCCGATGCCACGGTCGGCACCGACGGCACGTTCGGCATCAGCGACACCCGGCCGGACGCGGGCGAGTACACGTACCAGGTGTCGTACGCCGGAGACGCCACCCACCGCCCCGCGACCGCGACCCTGAAGGTGTACGTGGCGCGGCTGCCCACGACCGTCGAGGCCCCGGAGATCGACTCGGCGAGCCCGCACTCGGTCGTCATCAAGGGCACACTCACCGCCGAACTGGGCTTCGGCAGCTTCCCGCAGGGCACCACGATCGACGTGTCCCGCATCAACGAGGACACCCACGAGACGGTCCAGCTCCCCTCGGTGACCGTCGACCCGGCCACCGACGAGTTCACGGTGACCGACGCGCCGGAGGCGGCCGGGTGGTTCACCTACCACCTCTCCTACGCGGGTGACGCCACCCACGAGCCGAGCGCCGACGACCCGAGCCTGTCGGTCTCCGCCTACGCCCCGGCCCTCACCCTGAAGGCCCCCGCCACCGCCACCCGCGCCGCGGCCCTCTCCTTCACCGGCAAACTCGGTGACGCGCCCTACGCCGCCGGCGAGAAGGCCACCGTCACCCGCACCGACGCCGCCCACACCACCACCCCGGCGACCTGGACGGCGCCGGTCGCGGCCGACGGCACGATCACGGTCAAGGACACCCCGGACATCGGCGGCGCCGTCACCTACACCGTGAGTTACCCGGGCGACGCGTCCCACCAGGCCGCCACCGCCTCCGCGATCGTCCAGGTGTCCCGCGCCAAGTCGACGGTGACCGTCACCACCGACAAGTCCACCTACGCGTACGCCGCGACGGCCACCGTCACCGCCCACCTCGGCACGACCTACAACGGCCGCACGGTCTCGGTCTACGCCACGCCCGCCGGCGGCAAGAAGACCCTGCTGAAGACCGGCACGGTCGACAGCAAGGGCAACCTGAGGACGACGTACAAGCCCACCCGCAACACCACCTACACGGCGTCCTTCGCGGGCGACTACCGCTACGCCCCCGCCACGGCCACCCACTCCGCCGCCACCCAGGTGAAGATCGCGGAGAAGCTGGGGAGTTACTACACGAGCACGACCTACAGCGGTGTCACCTACCGCGTCTACCACCACACCGTGCAGCCGCAGGTGGTCGGCACGGTGACGCCGGACAAGTCCGGGCAGTGCATGAAGTTCCAGGCCCAGGAGTACTACAGCGGCGCCTGGCACACGCTCGCCACGTCCTCCTGCTTCTCCATGACCCCGGGCAGCACCGGCGTGACCCACCTGATCCTCACCCACGCGGTGAACCAGAGGTTCCGGGTGCGGACGGAGTACGTCCACAGCGCCAAGGACACGAGCAACGCGGACACCTGGGGCGGCTGGCTGTATCTGACGGTACGGAACTGACGGCACCCCGTTCCCGGAACAGGTCCGGTATCCACACCCTGTGGATACCGGACCTGTCGCATCCCGGCATCAGAGCCGATGACCCGCCGTCCGTCAGGGATTGACGACGGTCCCGCCGAAGGTCACGACGAGCTTGCCGTTCGACGCGAAGGACCAGCCCAGGGCGCCCGAGTAGGAGGCGCACCGGGAGCCGTTGGTGCCCGTCCAGAACTGGTCGGAGCTGTCGGTGTCACCGACCGTCTTGTCGTTGGAGCCGCTGACGGCGAACCGGCACGAGGTGTCGGTCCGGAACACCGAAGTGCCCGTGTCGAAGGAGAAGTTGCGCTCGGCGTTGTCGATGCCCACGTTGTTCGAGACGGTCATCGTGCCGGGGTTGCTGTTGTAGGTGAACCCGTGGTGCCCGTTGCCGTAGGCGATGTCGTGCTGCACCACGTGGTTGACGGCGATGTCGTCGCCGCCGAGCTTGTAGCCGTTGCGGTCGCCGTCCCCGCTCTGACTGCCGTCGCTCAGCGTGCCGTTGCCGTAGGAGAGCGAGTACTCGATGGTGACCGGCCCGATGGCTCCCGTGTCGGTCTTGGTGTACAGGTCCCAGCCGTCGTCGATGTTGTGGTGCGAGACGTCGTACCGGAAGACGTTCCCGGTCCCGGTGGTCAGTTTGGACGCGAACCCGTCCGCGTCCTCGCCGTCGCTGTCGGCGTTGTCGTGCGACTCGGAGCTGACCACCAGGTTGTTCGCGGGCCACTGGCTGCTGGGTGTGCTGGAGGAGATCCGGCCGAGCTGGAGTCCCGTGTCGCGGTTGTACGCGGTCACGGCGCGCTCGATGACGTTGTCGCTGCCGCCGACGTAGATGCCGTTGTCGCCCGCGTGCTCGACCGTGAGGCCGTACAGATGCCAGTAGTTGGCGTAGAGCTGGATGCCCCGGTTCGACGAACTCTCGCTCTGTGCGGCGAAGTCGAGGACCGGGGTCTCGCCCGGGTAGGCGGAGAGGGTGGTGAGCGCGCCGGAGGTGCCGTTGGAGCCGGCCGGGACGGTCACGGTGGCGGAGTAGGCGTACGTCCCGCCGCGCAGGTAGATCGTGCCGCCCGAGGCGATACGGCTGATCGCCGAGGTGAGCGTGGTCGGCGCCGACTGGGTGCCGGCCGCGCCGTCGGTGCCGCTCGGCGACACGTACAGCACGGTGGACGCGGCCTGCGCGGGGCCGCCGGAGAGTGCGACGAGCGTGCCGGCGAGCAGGCCGACGGCCGCGATAACTGGTCTCACGTGCATCGTTCGTCTCCGTTCGTCTCCATCGGGAACCTTGCGGAAAGCGCTTTCTCTGCGAAGCTAGGAGTGTGTCGCGGGTGCGTCAAGAGTCATGTATGTAATGGCAGTTCATGAGTGTGATCGCGGAGGTGTACTGGCGGATCGTGATCGACTATTTCGATGGCGATCGGAATAGTCGGCGATGACCCGCCGGTTGTCCGGGGTATGGACGAGATCCCGCGCAAGATCGACCTGGGTGCCATCGGTGTGTGGCGCCATGAGAAGACGGAGCCCGGCCTGGCCGCCGAGCTGGAACGCCTCGGCTACGGCACGCTGTGGCTCGGCAATGTGACCGACCCGGACCTGACCGTGGCCGAGCAGCTGCTCGACGCCACCGAGACCCTGGGCGTCGCCACCGGCATCGTGAACATCTGGTCCAGCCCGGCCGACCGGATCGCCCGCGCGTACCGGCGCATCGCCGAACGCCACGCGGACCGCTTCCTGCTGGGCATCGGCGCGGGCCACCCGGAGGCCACGAAGGAGTTCGTACGGCCCTACGAGGCCCTCAACGACTACCTGGACGTCCTCGACGCCGGCGGTGTCCCGGTCGCCCGCCGGGCGCTGGCGGCCCTCGGCCCCCGCGTCCTGCGTCTGGCCGGCGACCGCACGGCGGCCGCCCACCCCTACCTCGTCACCCCCGAGCACAGCCGCCGGGCCCGCGACCTCCTCGGCACCGGCCCCCTCCTCGCCCCCGAACAGAAGGTGGTCCTGGAGACGGACCCCGCCAGGGCCCGCGCGATCGGCGACGTCACGCTCGGCTTCTACCTCGGCCTGACCAACTACGTCGGCAACCTGCGCCGCCTCGGCTTCGACGACACCGACTTCGCGGACGGCGGCAGCGACCGCCTCTTCGACGCGCTGATCCTGCACGGCGACACGGCCCGGGTGGCGAAGGGCGTCCGGGCCCATCTGGACGCGGGCGCCGACCATGTGGCGCTGCAGGTGCTGCACGCCGACGGCACCGACCCGCTGCCGGCCTACCGGGAGCTGGCGGGGGCGTTGGGGCTGGGGGGCGAGTAGGCCCCGCGGGGTTCAGGGACTCCAAGAGGTTCGGAGATCCAGAGATTCAAAGACCGGTGAGCAGGGCGTCGAGCGGTGAGGGTACGCGGTCGGGGTCGAGGGCCTCGACCAGTACCCGGCCGTAGTGGATCTTGCGGCCCGATGTCGTACCGAGGAAGCGGCGCAGCTGCTGCTGCTCGGTACGGCCCTGCTGGGCGGGCTGGTTCAGGAAGGTGCGCAGGGCACGGTGGTCGCCCTCGGCCCGGACGAGTTCGACGACGCGGGGCGGGCCGAGGGCGCGGATCAGCTCGTCCTCCAGATCGGCCGCGCAGACGAAGAAGCCGTGCTCCGCGGCGCCGGCCCGCTCCAGGCCGCGGGTGTAGTAGGGGCGTTCGCGTTCGTCGCAGAGCCCGGTCAGGCGCAGGCCGAGGCCGGTCGGCCCGAGGAGGCGGGCGAACCGGCCGACGTTCATCGCCCCGCCCATCGACAGCACGCAGACCCCTTCGGCCGCCGGGTCCCGGCCGCGCCGGGCGGCCAGCGCGTCGACGGCCGCGAGGTCGCTGGGCCCTTCGAGCAGCACGGCGACCCGCACACCGAGCCGCTCGGCGAGTTCCCGCGCGGGCGCCTCGGGCCCGCCGCCGGCCCAAGCGCGGACGGCCTCCCGGAAGGCCGCCATGTCCGGCGCGCGGGGCGTGACCGCGACGTCCGCGGGGCCGGCTGCGTCCGCGGGGTCTGCGGGGCCGACTGTGTCCGCCGCGGGCACCGCGTACGCCGCGTCCGCTGACGCTGAGTCCGCCGTGTTTCCGCCGTTGTCCGCGTTGGCCGCGTCTTCTGCGTGCGCCGGGTCTTCTGTGTTCGTCCGGTCTTCCGTGTGCCCCGCGTCTTCCGTGTGCGCCGCGTCCTCCGCGTGCGCCGCGTCCGGCGTGTCCGTCATGGGGACGAGTCTCCGCCCGGGTCCGGCGGCGGTGCCACGCAATATCCGTGGTGCCGCCGCCGGACCCGGGCGGCCCGGCGGCTCACGCGATGCGGGCTCCGGTGCCGCCGACGTGGACGCGCGGGTCGCCCGCGCGCAGGGTCACCGTGAGTTCGCCGGGGCGGCCCAGGTCCTCGCCCTGGTGCAGGGTGAGGACGGCGTCCTCGGGGACCAGGCCGAGCTCGCGGGCGTACGCGCCGAACGCGGCGGCCGCGGCGCCGGTCGCCGGGTCCTCGACAACCCCGCCGACGGGGAACGGGTCACGGACGTGGAAGACGGTCGCCGACTCCCGCCACACCAGCTGGACCGTGGTCAGGTCCAGACGGTGCATCAGCGCCTCGAGGCGCGCGAAGTCGTACGCGAGGTCCGCGAGGCGGGCGCGGCTCGCCGCCGCGAGCACGAGATGGCGGGCGCCGGCGAACGCGATGCGGGGCGGGAAGGCCGGGTCGAGATCGGCGGCCGGCCAGTCGAGCGCGGCGAGCGCCTCCGCGAGGTCGGCGTCGGGGATCTCCTCGGTGTGCGGCTCGACGCTGGTGAGCGTGGCCCGGACCGCCCCGCCCTCCTCGGTCACCGCCACCGGCACCGTGCCCGCGCGGGTGGCGAACACCAGCTCCCCGGGGCCGGTTCGCTCGGCGAGCGCGACGGCGGTCGCGATGGTGGCGTGCCCGCAGAACGGCACCTCGGCCTTGGGGCTGAAGTAACGGATGGTGTATGCCCGTCCGTCCGCGCCGCCGAGGCCCGCCGGGGGCGCGGTCAGGAACGCCGACTCCGAGTAGCCGAGTTCGGCGGCGATGGCGAGCATGTCGCCGTCGTCCAGACCGCTGGCGTCCAGCACGACGCCGGCGGGGTTGCCGCCCTCGGGGGAGCTGGAGAAGGCGGTGTAGCGCAGGATCTCGGGCCGTGGCGCGTTCGTCGTCATGGTCGCGGCAACATGGGGCGGACCGGCGGCTATTCCTGGACGGGGCGGGGCTCCCGGTGCTGGGTGGCGGTGATGCCGGCGAGGACGAGATCGATGCCGGCGAGGAACTGCTCGCGGTCGTCGTGCCCGCGGATCTGGTCCGCCACCGCCCGGGTGAACGGGTACTCGTCAGGGTCTAGTTCCTCCCACGCCGTGGACACGGTGTCGAGGAAACGGGCGCGGTCCACGCCCGGTGCGAGGGTGCGGGCGCTCGCGCTGTTCGCGGCGTTCTGACCGGCGGCGCCGAGGACGTAGTGCACCAGCGCCGAGGTCACCGTGAACCAGCTGCTCTCGGGCACGTCGAGGGCGCGGACCTGCTGACCGATGCTCTCGAACATCCGCGGCGCCACCGTCCCCCAGGGGCTGCGGGAGAGCTGCGCGGCGAGCTGCGTCGCGAGCCACGGATGCCGCTCGATCGCTTCGAACAGCCCGAGCGCGACGCCCCGGATCCCGTCCTGCGGCGAGGCCTGGGGCTCGGGCCTCTCGGGCGGCGACTGCGGGGTTCCGGCGGTGCGCCCGACGGCCACGGCGGCGGCGACGACCGCGTCCGTGACGGCGGCGAGCAGCTCGTCCTTGTTCGCCACGTGCCAGTAGATCGCCCCGGGCCCGGTGGCGAGGCGTTCGGTCAGTGCCCGGAACGTCAGCCCGCTCTCGCCGGCCGTGTCGAGCAGCTCGACGGCGGCCTCGACGATGCGCTCCCGGGAGAGCGCTTCTGTGCGCCGCTGTGACCGGCGTGTCCGCGTTGCCATGGAGCCATCTTGACATGGCTGGAGCGCCGTTCCAACATGGAACAATATTCCAGTATGGAATGTTGTTCCAGATGTGCTGTTCCAGATGTGCTGTTCCAGAAGGCGGGCCCCAAGAGGCCGGCCCCTTCCCCGGAGGAGTCACCATGCGCACGCCCGTCACGATCATCGGAGCCGGACTCGGCGGCCTCATGCTCGCCCGCGTCCTGCACGTCCACGGCATCCCGGCCACCCTCTACGAGGCGGAGGCCTCCGCGACGGCACGCCCGCAGGGCGGGATGCTCGACATCCACGAGCACAACGGCCAGCGGGCGCTCCGGGAGGCAGGCCTGTACGGGGAGTTCCGCGCCCTCGTGCTGGAGGGGCGCGAGGCGACCCGGGCCCTCGCCGCCGACGGCACCGTTCTCCTCGAAGAGGCCGACGACGGCACGGGGGGCCGCCCCGAGGTGCTGCGCGGCGAGCTGCGCCGGATCCTGCTCGAATCGCTGCCGGCCGGCACCGTCCGGTGGGGCCGCAAGGTCAGCGGCGTCCGCGTCCTCGGCGAGGGCCGCCACGAGGTGGCGTTCGCCGACGGCACCGCCGTGACCACGAGCCTGCTGGTCGGCGCGGACGGCGCGTGGTCACGGGTGCGGCCGCTGCTGTCCGCCGCCGTACCCGAGTACACCGGCACCTCGTTCGTCGAGACCTACCTGTTCGATGCCGACCTCCGGCACCCGGCCGCCGCGAAGGCGGTCGGCGGCGGGGCGATGTTCGCGCTCGCGCCGGGAAAGGGGATCCAGGCCCACCGGGAGACCGGCGGGACCCTCCACACCTACGTGGCGCTGCGCAGGCCGCAGGAGTGGTTCACCGCCGCCGGCTTCACCGATCCGGCCGCGGTCGCCCAGGCCGCCGTAGCCGCCGTAGCCGCCCCGGCCGCCGCAGTCGCCCCGGCCGCCGCAGTCGCCCCGGCCGCCGCAGTCGCCCCGGCCGCCGCGGTCGCCGGGCGGATCGCGGCGGAGTTCGACGGCTGGGCGCCCGAGCTCACCGCGCTGATCACCGACGGCGAGACCGCGCCGGTCCTGCGCCCCCTGCACACCCTGCCCGCCGGGCACCGGTGGGACCGGGTGCCGGGGGTGACCCTGCTCGGCGACGCGGCCCACCTGATGATCCCGAACGGCGAGGGCGCCAACCTGGCCATGTACGACGGCGCCGAACTCGGCAAGGCGCTCGCCGCGCACCCCGACGACACCGAGGCCGGGCTCACCGCGTACGAGCAGGCCATGTTCCGGCGCAGCGCCGCGGAGGCCGTCGAGGCCGCCGACCTCCACGAGCGCATGTTCGGCGACGACTCCCCCCACGGCCTGATCGCCATGTTCACCGGAGCCGGAGCCGGAGCCGGAGCCGAGCCGAGCGCGTGAGCGTCGGTCGCGGCCCGGCAGGCCCCCGCTCCGTACGAAGACCGGCTTCAGGTGCTGCTCCGGCAGGGCCTCCGGCGGTTGTTCCCGGTCTCGGCCGGCTGAGGTGCCCGGCCCCGCCCGGCGTCGGGGTCACCGCGGACCTGGCACCCGCCCGTCATGCCCGGCAGGTCACGTCGTGCGGCGCAACCCGGTGACGAGCAGGCCGACCAGGCGGCGGGCGTCGTAGCGGGGGTCGTGCTCCGCGCCGATGCAGAGGTTGCCGACGCCGCGCATCAGCTCGTACGCCGTCAGCCGGGCGTGGATCTCGCCGGCTGCGGTCGCCGCGTCGAGCAGCTCTGTGCAGGCGGGGACGAGCCGGTCCAGGAAGTAGGTGTGGAGGGTGTCGAACCCCGCCTGGTCGGAGTGCAGGGCGGCGGCGAGGCCGTGCTTGGTGGCCAGGAAGTCCACGAAGAGGTCGATCCACTGGCGCAGCGCGTCGTACGGGGTCGCGGCGGTGGCCAGCAGCGTCGGGCCGGCCTCGGCGCAGGCGTCCACCTGGTGCCGGTAGACCGCGATGATCAGGTCGGCTCGGGTCGGGAAGTGCCGGTAGATCGTCGCCGTGCCGACACCCGCCCGGGCCGCGATGTCGCGCACCGGCGCGTCCACGCCCGATGCGACGAACGCCGCCGCGGCCGCCTCCAGCAACGTCACCTCGTTGCGCCGGGCGTCCGCCCGCCGGGGCCGGGTCGGCCGCTGCTCATCCTTCATCGTCGCGATCCCTCATCGTTGCGCACCCTCGGGCCGTCACCCTATCGGGGCGTTGCCAAACGGGACAGCGTTCCGTATCGTCGAAGACATGAAACGGGACACGGTCCCGTTTGGCGTAGCTGCCTTTCTCTCTTGCCTTTCTTGCCCTTCTTGTCTTTCTGCCATGTGAGGAGACTCGGTCATGCAGTACCGCACCTTGGGCCGCACCGGCGTGCAGGTCAGCGCGCTCGGGCTCGGCGCGATGAACTTCGGGGCGATCGGGCGTACCACCCAGGAGGAGGCGACCGCGATCGTCGACGCCGCCCTGGACGCCGGGATCAATCTGATCGACACCGCCGACATGTACGGGCAGGGCGAGTCGGAGGAGATGGTCGGCAAGGCGATCGCCGGCCGTCGCGACGACATCGTGCTGGCCACGAAGGCCGGCATGCCGATGGGGGACGAGCGCAATCACCGGGGCGGCTCGCGGCGGTGGCTGGTCACCGAGCTGGAGAACAGCCTGCGGCGACTCGGCGTCGACCACGTCGATCTCTACCAGATACACCGCTGGGACCCGGCCACGAGCGACGAGGAGACCCTGTCGGCGCTGACCGATCTGCAACGCGCCGGGAAGATCCGCCACTTCGGCTCCTCGACCTACCCGGCGTACCGGATCGTGCAGGGCCAGTGGGCCGCCCGCGAGCACCACCTGAGCCGGTACGTCACCGAACAGCCCAGCTACTCCCTCCTCCAGCGGGGCGTCGAGTCCCATGTCCTGCCCGTGACCGAGGAGTACGGGATGGGTGTGCTGGTCTGGAGCCCGCTGGCCTCCGGCTGGCTGTCCGGCGCCGTGCGCAGGGGCCGGTCCATCACCACCAGCCGCGCCGGCCTGCTGCCCGACCGCTTCGACCTCACCCTCCCGGCCAACCAGGCCCGGCTCGACGCGGTGGAGCGGCTGGCCGCCGTCGCCGACGAGGCCGGGCTGACCCTGATCCAGCTCGCCCTCGGCTTCGTGACCGCGCACCCCGCCGTCACCACCGCCCTCATAGGTCCCCGCACCCCGGAGCACCTGCGCTCCCAGCTCGCCGCCGCCGACACCGTGCTCTCCGCCGACGTCCTGGACGCCATCGACGCGATCGTCACCCCCGGCACCGACCTGGCCGCACACGAGAAGTACGACACCCCGCCCGCCCTCCTCGACCCGGCCCTGCGCCGCCGCGACCGACGCACTCAAGGCGGGTTGGTCTAGCCCCGGCCCCGGTCACCCTCCTTCGCCTCACCGAAGCGCGCGATCGCCGCCAGGGTCGTCCGCCGCAGCGTGGGACTGCCGGTGTGGCCCGCGTCGTCGATCACCTTGAGTTCCGCGTCCGGCCAGGCCTTTGCCAGCTCCCACGCGGTCTTCAGCGGGCTGCCGATGTCCAGCCGGCCATGGATCAGCACCCCCGGAATGCCGGCCAACCGGTGGGCGTTCCGCAGCAGTTGACCGTCCTCCAGCCAGGCGTCATGGGCGAAGTAGTGCGCACAGATGCGGACGAAGGCCATCAGGGCGTCGTCGGGCCGGTCGCTGTAGGCGCCGGGACTGCCCAGCGCCTCGTGGGCGATGACGGCGTCCTCCCAGGTGCACCAGGCACGGGCCGCGGCGACCCGGACCGCGGCGTCCGGACTGCTCAGCAGCCTGTTGTAGGCGGCGACCAGACTGCCGTCGCGGTCGGCGGGCGGCAGGGCGTCGCGGAAGGCCTCCCAGGGGCCGGGCAGCAGGCGGCCCACGCCGTGATAGAGCCAGTCGGTCTCCTCGGGGCGGGTCATGGTGACGCCGGCGATGACGATCTCGGAGACCCGCTCCGGGTGGCGTTCGGCGTAGGCGAGGATCAGCGTCGAGCCCCAGGAGCCGCCGTAGAGGAGCCAGCGTTCGATGCCGAGGTGCTCGCGCAGCCGTTCCATGTCGGCGATCAGATGGTCGGTGGTGTTGTGCGCGAGGCCGACCGACGGCTCGGAGGCGTGCGGCAGGCTCTCGCCGCAGCCGCGCTGGTCGAAGAGGACGACCCGGTAGACCTCGGGGTCGAACAGCCGGCGGTTCCATCGGCGCCCCCCGCTGCCCGGGCCGCCGTGCACGCACAGGGCCGCCTTCCCTTCCGGGTTGCCGCTGGTCTCCCAGTAGATCCGCTGGCCGTCCCCGACATCGAGAAGACCACGGGCATACGGCTCGACGGGCGGGAACTTCTCGGACATGAGGCTGTCCTTCCGGAAGGGGGCAGGAACAGCCTTACATCTTCGCCGAGTTGGCCGACGGGCCGGTCGAATTCATCGAGCTGCGCGCCACGTTCGGGGGCCACGGGGGCCCGAAGCACGGACACGACCGGGCGACGGCCCGTACTCAGGTCGCCTCCAGGGCACCCAGGCGGCCGATCTGAGTACGCGCACTCTGTCGGGCCGGCGGCCCGGCCGGAACGCTGGGGTCATGCGACTTCACAAGCCTGTGCTCCGGGCGTCGGTACCGGTGTGCGTCCTCGCCGGTGTGTCGGTGGCGGCCTGGGCCGCCTGGCTGGGCTGGGACCAGCAGTACGACGTGCGGCCCGACGGGTCGACCAGCGGGCCGTACGCGGTCTGGCAGGTCGTCGGGCTGGTCCTCACCCTGCTCGTGCCCGTCTGCTGGGCGGCGGCCCGGGGGCACAGCACGGCCGCCGTGGGCGGTACGACCGCGGGGCTGACCCTCGCCGCCTGCGTCGACTGGGCGGACGACGCCAGCGGGCTCTTCGTGGTCGGCGTGGTGCTGGTCATGGCCGGGACGTTCGTCGCCACCGCCGTCGTCTCCGCCGTGATCGACACCCTGCGGCGGGATCTGCCGCTGACCCGGTGAGTCAGGTGGGCAGCGGCTGTTCCGCCCAGATCGTCTTGCCGGTCGGGGTCTGGCGGCTGCCCCAGCGTTCCGAGATCTGGGCGACCAGGAGCAGGCCGCGGCCGCCCTCGTCGTAGACGCGGGCCCGGCGCAGGTGGGGGGCCGTGCTGCTGCCGTCGGAGACCTCGCAGATGAGGGACGCGTCGCGGATCAGGCGGAGGGCAATCGGGCCGTCGCCGTAGCGGACCGCGTTCGTGACCAGTTCGCTGACGATCAGTTCGGTGGCGAAGACCGTGTCCGTCAGGCCCCAGGCCTCCAGCTGTTCGCAGGCCATCTTGCGGGCCCCGGCGACGGCGGCCGGGTGCTGGGGGAGCTGCCAGGTGCGGACCTTCGCGGTGTCCAGGGCGCAGGTGCGGGCGAGCAGCAGCACGATGTCGTCGGCCGGGCGATCGGTCAGGACCGTGCGCAGGACGTGGTCGCAGGTCTCCTCCAGGGGCGCGGCCGGGTCGGCCAGGGCGCGGCGGAGCAGGCCGAGGCCCACCTCGATGTCGTGGTCGGCGGTCTCCACCAGGCCGTCGGTGTAGAGGGCGAGCAGACTGCCCTCGGCCAGTTCCACCTCGGCGGACTCGAAGGGCAGGCCGCCGAGGCCGAGCGGCGGGCCGGCCGGGAGGTCGAGGAAGCGGACGTGGCCGTCGGGGGTGACCAGGGCCGGCGGCGGATGGCCGGCTCGGGCCATGGCGCAGCGGCGGGTCACCGGGTCGTACACGGCGTACAGGCAGGTGGCGCCCACCTCGCCGGAGGACGCCGCCTCCGCCCGGCCGGGCACCTCCGGGCCCTCCTCGCGGTCGAGCCGGATGACCAGGTCGTCCAGTTGGGTGAGGAGTTCGTCGGGGGCGAGATCGACGTCCGCCAGCGTCCGGACCGCCGTACGCAGGCGGCCCATCGTGGCCGAGGCGTGGATGCCGTGGCCGACGACGTCGCCGACGACCAGGGCGACCCGGGCGCCGGAGAGCGGGATCACGTCGAACCAGTCGCCGCCGACGTCCGCGCCGGAACCGGTGGGCAGGTAGCGGTAGGCCACCTCCGTCGCCGCCAGGCCCGGCGGCCGGCCGGGCAGCAGGCTGCGCTGCAGGGCGAGGGCGGTGCGGCGTTCGCGGGTGTAGCGGCGGGCGTTGTCGACGCTCACCGCGGCCCTGGCGGCGATCTCCTCGGCGAGCCGCTGGTCGTCCTCGGTGAAGGACTCGGGGGTGCGGTGCCGCAGGAAGTGGGCCAGGCCCAGGGTGACGCCGCGGGCCCGCAGCGGGACCATCAGCACCGAGTGGATCATGTGCCGGGCGATGGCGTCTGCCCGGGCCTGGGAGGTCCTGAGCCACTCCTGCATGCCGGGGTCGCCGGGCCGGTGGCGGGTGCCGTGGCCGGCCAGCAGGGTCCACATCGGAGGCGTGTTCACCGGGTAGTGGAACGCGTCGCCGGGGTCGGCCACCGACTCCGGGCAGCCCTCCAGCACCGACCGCTGTGCCGTACGGCGTACGGCGACCGGCTCGCCCGGTATCAGCGGCTCGGGCTCGTCGCCCAGGGCGACGGACTCCAGCAGGTCGACGGTGACGAAGTCCGCGAAGCCGGACACGGCCACCTCGGCCAGTTCCTCGGCGGTGCGGGTCACGTCCAGGGTGGTGCCGATGCGCATGCCGGCGTCGTTGAGGACGGCCAGGTGGCGGCGGGCCCAGTACTGCTCCGTGGTGTCGAAGACGACCGCGGACAGGCCCTGCACCGTGCCGTTCTCGTCCTTCAGCGGGGAGAAGTACATCGACCAGGAGTGCTCCCGGGTCTCGCCGGGCGCCTGGCCGTGCTGTTCGTGGAAGATCGTCCGCCCGGTGCGCAGGACCTGCCGCTGGAGGCGGTCGTACTCGTCGAAGGGGAAGCTGGGCTCGATCTCCGACAGGGTCAGGCCCCGCATCTCCGCTGCGGACAGGCCCATGATCTGGGCCATGACGTCGTTGGCGGCGACGAACCGGGCCTCGCGGTCGTAGATCGCCACCGGCGTGGGCAGCTGGGCGAGCGTGAGGTCCCACAGGGTCGCCGCGCCCGGCTGGTCGCGTCCGGCCACGGTCGTCGGCGCGGCACCGGTGACCAGCCAGAGCGGTCTGTCGCCCGTGTCCACGAGCGGGGTTCCCTGGAGGCGTACGACGAGCCGGTCGCCGTTGCGGTGCCGCAGTGCCACCTCGGTGGACCACCGCTGCCCGTCGGCGAGGTGGCGGCGCGCGGACGGGGGCAGCTCGGCGGCGAGCAGCATCCGGATGGAGCGGCCGACGACCTCGGCGGGTTCGTACCCGAGCAACTGCCGGGCACCCGCACTCCACACCAGAACCGCCCCGTCGGCGTCGACGACGACCGCCAGGTCCTCGGGTACGCGTCCTTCCATGGTGCCTCCGGACGTCCGGGTACCCCCTGCCCCGTTCCCAGGATCCCGCCAGGCCGTGTTCCGCTCAACCGGCACCGGACGCCGGCCGGCACCTCGCTAGGCCCGCGCCTGCCCCGCCGCCGCCCGGCGGGCCAGGGCGTCGAAGACCACCGCGATCAGCAGCACACCGCCGGTGATCATGAACTGGACCGCGGGCTGGACCCCCAGCAGGGCCATGCCCGAGGCGATCGACTGGATGATGAGGACGCCGAGCAGCGCCGACCAGGTCGAGCCGCGGCCGCCGAAGAGGCTGGTGCCGCCGATGACGGCGGCGGCGATGGCGTTGATCAGCAGCATGCCGGAGCCCGGCACCGTGGTCGCCGAGGTCAGCCGGGAGGCCACGAACAGGCCGCCGACCGCGGCCAGCGCGCCCGAGACGAGGAAGACGGAGATCCGTACCCGGGCCACCGCGACGCCCGCCCGCAGGGCCGCCTCCGCGCCGCCGCCGAGGGCGAGGACCTGGCGGCCGTAGGCCGTGCGGCGCAGCAGGAGGTCGGAGGCGACGAGGACCGCGAGGAAGATCAGGAGGGCGAGGGGCAGGCCCTCGAAGCGGTCCAGGACGTAGGCGGCGGCGAAGGCGGCGCCGGCGAGCAGGGCGGTGCGGACCCAGATCTCGGCCGCCGGCCGGTTGGGCATGCCGGCGGCGGCCCGGCGTCCGCGGTCGTGGAAGGAGACGGCGAGGTAGGCCGCCGTACCGAGCGCCGCCAGGCCGTAGGCGGCGACGGGGGCCGGGAAGTGGTGGCTGGTCAGCATGGCGACCAGCCCGTCCCCGTCGAAGTCGATGGACCCCTCCGGGCCCAGCAGGTAGAGCATCAGGCCGTTCCAGGTCAGCAGCCCCGCGAGGGTCACGACGAACGCGGGCACCCCGGTCTTGGTGTACACGAACCCGTGGAAGGCCCCGGCGCCCGCACCCACCGCGACCCCGACGAGCACGGCGAGCCACTCCGGCATCCCGTGGTTCACGTTCAGCGCCGCGAACAGGGCGCCAGAGAGGCCGGCCAGCGACCCCACCGACAGGTCGAGCTCGCCGATCAGCAGCACGAAGACGACACCGACGGCGACCATCCCGGTTCCGACGATGTCCACGCTGAGCACGGACAGGTTGCGGGGCGAGAGGAAGTTCGCGTTGAGGCTCTGGAAGACCGCCCAGATCACGCATAGGGCGAGCAGCACCGGGGCCGGACCGAGCCCGCCCTCGTTCAGCCGGCGGCGCGCGGTGTCCGTGTATTGCCGGAGGCGGCCTGGCCGGAGGCGGCCTCGCCGGAAGCGGCCGGTGGAGGGCCCCCTCACGACCATCTCTCCCCGGGGTCGGTGGCGGGGCGGTGCCTGCCGGAGTGGTCCGCCGCACCCGTGATGTTGGCGATGATCTGCTCCTGGGAGGTGGTGCCCACGTCGAACAGGCCGTTGTTGCGGCCGAGGCGCAGTACGGCGACCCGGTCGGCGACGGCCTTGATGTCCCCCATGTTGTGGCTGATGAGGAGGATCCCGGTGCCCCGGTCGCGGAGCTCCTCGACGAGGTCGAGGAGATGGTTGGTCTGTTCGATGCCCAGGGAGGCGGTGGGTTCGTCGAGGAGGAGCAGCCGGGGCGCGCTGAGGAACGACCGGGTGATCGCGACGACCTGCCGCTGGCCGCCGGACAGCGTGGCGAGCGGGGCCCGCACGTCCGGGATGTCGATGGGCAGGGTCCGCAGCAGCTCACGGGAGCGGCGCTCCATCTCGACCTCGTCGAGGACGCCGTACCGGTGGATCTCCCGGCCGAGGAACAGGTTGCCGACGACGTCGAGGTTCCCGCACATCGCGAGGTCCTGGTAGACGGTCGCGATGCCGAGCGCCCGGGCGTCGTGGGGGCGTCTGATCTGGACGGGGCGGCCCTCCCAGGCGATGACGCCCCGGTCCGGGGGACCGACCCCGGAGATCACCTTGACCAGCGTGGACTTGCCGGCCGCGTTCCCGCCGACCAGTGCGACCACCTCCCCGGCCCGGATCTCCAGGTCGACGTCGACCAGCGCCTGGACGGCGGCGAAGCGCTTGGAGACACCGTGCAGCGCCAGCAGGGGCTGGACCACGGGCCACCACCTCCTTCCCCGGGCCCTATGAGGTGAGTCCGGCCTTGGCGCAGGCGGACCGCAGCTTGGGGGTGCATATCTGGTCGATGGTGTAGATACCGTCCTTCACCACAGTGTCCTTGATCGTGCCGACCGTCACCGAGTACGCCGGCAGCAGCACCGCGGGGATGTCCTTGGTGGTCGCGCTGTCGACGGTGGTGGCGGCGACGGTTCCGACCGGCTTGCCGCGCCCCAGGGCGACGGCCATCTCGACAGCGGCGCCGGCCTCGGCCCGGTAGGACTTGTAGACGGTCATGTACTGCCGGCCCGCGACGATCCGCCGTACCGCCGCGAGGTCGGCGTCCTGGCCGGTCACCGGGGGCAGCGGACGGACCGCACCGGCGTCGAGGGCGGCGATCGCGGCACCGGCGAGGCTGTCGTTGGCGGCCAGGACACCGTCGATGTTGTCCGCGCCCAGGGCGGACATGGCGCCGGCCATCTCGGTGTAGGCGTTGTCCGGCCGCCAGCCGGGGGTGTTGTACGACTTGCCGATGTGCACCCTGCCCCGCAGGACCGAGAGCGCGCCCTGCTCGAACCAGCCCGCGTTGGGGTCGGCCGCGGCGCCGTTCAGCATGACGATCTGGCCGCCGTCCGCCTTCGCCCCCATGCCCTTGAGCAGCGCCTCGCCCTGCAGCCTGCCGATCGCCGCGCCGTCGAAGGTGACGTAACCGGAGACCGGACCCTGCGCGAGCCGGTCGTAGGCGACGACCGGGATGCCGGCCCGGTGCGCGGCCTCCACCGACGAGCGCAGCGACCTGGGGTCGATGGCGGAGAGGATCAGGACGTCCACGCCCCGGGTGATCATGGCGTCGAACTGCTGCTGCTGGACCTCCGGCTCGGGGGTGGCCACGACGGCCGCGGCCGGGCAGTGCGGGCACAGCTGCTTCAGCCGCTGCTCGATGAACGGCCGGTCGAACTGCCCGAACCGCGAGGCACCGCCACCCGGCAGCAGCACGCCGACACTGAGCCCCGCCCCCTGCCCGCCCCCGCTTCCGGCTCCGCCACAGGCTCCGGTCAGCACGAACCCGGCGCCGACGGCGACCGCGACCACCACCCGCGCGAGCGACCTCCGCCGCACGCCCGGAAGCCGGACGCCTGGAAGCCGGACGCCTGGAAGCCGCACACCCGCAAGCCGCACACCCGCAAGCCGCAAGCCGGGCCGCATGCCGGCACCCGTGCCGGGCCGCACGCCGACGCCCGTGCCCGGACCCGTGCCGGGACCCATACGGAGACCCACGCCGAGACTCATGACGAGCCCCCTGCCCAGACCAGTGACCACACCAGTAACCAGACCGGCAACCGGACCGATGACCGGCTCTTTGGGGTATTTGCCCCGTATTACCCCATATAGAATGTCCGGTATCAGAGTAGTGAAGCCGTCACCCGGTGTCCTCGCGGAGGGCCCGGTCGATCGCGGCCAGGGCGCCGGTCAGCCGTGTGTAGTCGTCCGCGGTCAGCGGTCCGACGAAGAACTCCTCCACGACCCGGGCGTGCACCGCGGCCGCGCCCAGGAGTGCCGTCCGCCCCTCGGCGGTCGGCTCCACCAGCGCCACCCGCCGGTCCCCGGGGGACGGCACCCGCCGGACCAGCCCGGCCTCCTCCATGCGGTCGATCAGGCGGGTGGTGCCGCTGCTGGTGAGCGTGAGGCCGTCGGCCAGCTGCCGCTGGGAGATCTCCTCGCCGGACCGGCGGCAGAGCAGGATCAGCACTTCCAGCATGGTGTGGCTGATCCCGCACTCCCGGCGCAGCGCGCTGTCGATGCGCTGCTCCAGGCGGGTGGCGGACGTGATCAGCAGCCCGAAGTCCCGGACGAGCGGGCTGTTGGCGGCGCGGGCGGCGGCTTCGGCGTCGTGGTGCTGGGGCGTGGAGTTCATCGCGACCGACCTTACTGCGACCGCGCTTACCGCCGAGGCGGTCACCGGCCGGATGATCACTGCTCGATCAATTGCTGACTGAACGATTACTGACTGAACGATTACTGACTGGGTGATTGCTGAGTAGTCAATTAAATCGTACGGTGAGAGCACCGCGAGCGAGAGGAAGATCCGTGGATCTGCAGCACTGGCTCGGCCGAGCCACCGACGCGATACAGGAGTGGGCCGACACCTTCGGCCCCTACCGGCGCCACCCGTCCCTCGACGTCGCCGACGACCGCTTCGCGCCGGTCTTCGCGGAGTTCACGGACCGGCTCAAGGACAACTACCCCTTCTTCCACCCGCACTACGCGGGCCAGATGCTCAAGCCCCCGCACCCCGCCGCGGTGGTCGGCCACCTGACCGCGATGCTGATCAACCCCAACAACCACGCCCTGGACGGCGGCCCCGCCACGGCGGCGATGGAACGCGAGGCGGTCGCGCAGCTCGCCACGATGTTCGGGTACGACACACACCTCGGCCACCTGACCACCAGCGGCACCATCGCCAACCTCGAGGCCCTCTTCGTCGCCCGGGAGCTCCACCCCGGCCGGGGCATCGCGCACAGCGCCGACGCCCACTACACCCACGGCCGCATGTGCCACGTCCTCGGCATGACCAGCCATCCCGTCCGCACCGACGACCAGGGCCGGATGGACCTCGACGCGCTGGCGGAGGTACTGGAGACCGGTGACGTCGGCACCGTCGTCGTCACCACCGGCACCACCGGGCTCGGCGCCGTCGACCCCGTCCACGAGATCCTGCCGCTCGCCGAGCGCCACGGCGTCCGCGTGCATGTCGACGCGGCCTACGGCGGCTTCTTCACGCTCCTCGCCGGTGCCGCGGGCCCCGCGGGGCTGCCGCCCGAGCCCTGGCGGGCCCTCGCCCGCGCCGACTCGATCGTCGTCGACCCGCACAAGCACGGACTCCAGCCCTACGGCTGCGGAGCCGTCCTCTTCCGTGACCCCGACGTCGGCCGCTTCTACCTGCACGACTCGCCGTACACCTACTTCACCTCCGGCGAGCTCCACCTGGGCGAGATCAGCCTGGAGTGCTCCCGTGCCGGTGCCGCGGCGGCGGCCCTGTGGCTCACCTTCCGGCTCCTGCCGCCCACGCCCGACGGCCTCGGCGAGGTGCTGGCGGCCGGGCGCCGGGCCGCCCTGCGCTGGGCGGACCTGATCGAGGCGTCGGACGCCCTGGAGCTCTACCAGCGCCCCCAGCTGGACATCGTCACCTACTTCCCGGCCACCGACCCGGCCGCCCTCACCGCGATCGACGCCGCCTCCGCCCGCGTCCTGGCCGACGGCATGGCCGCGCCCGACCCGGTCTTCCTCAGCACCCTCAAGGCCGACCGCGACGCCTTCGCCGCCCGTCACCCCAAGGTCACGGCGGACGCGGACGGCGCCCGGATCCTGCGCAGCGTCCTCATGAAGCCGGAGTCGGAGGACCATGTCGAGTACCTGCACGACCGGGTGGAGCGGCTGGCCAGGGGGACGACGCCGCCGGCCGGCTGACGGCCGCCCGCTAGTCTGGCCGCGGTTTTCTGTTATGCCGACGGCGTCGACCGACCCTCCCCTTGCATGAGCGACTTCTCACCCAGTGGACATGACGCGCAGACCGCCGTCGTCAGGGCCGCGCAGGCCGGCGACCAGCGGGCGCTCGACGTGCTCGTGGCGGACCATCTGCCCCTCGTCTACAACGTCGTCGGGCGTGCCCTGAACGCGCCCTCCGACACCGACGACGTCGTCCAGGACGTCATGCTCCAGATGGTCCGCGACGTGGGGCAGCTGCGCGATCCCGCCGCGTTCCGCTCGTGGCTGGTGGCGATCGCGATGCGCCAGGTGCGCCGGCACTGGCGGCTGCGGCGGGCGGCGCCGCAGCAGGCCGGTGCCGAATGGCCGGACGAGACCGCGCAACTGGCCGATCCCGGGGCCGACTTCGCCGACCTCACCATCACCGTGCTGCACCTGTCCGAGCAGCGGCGCGAGACCGCCGAGGCGACCCGCTGGCTGGACGCGGAGGACCGCGAACTGCTCGCCGTGTGGTGGATGGAGGTGGCCGGTCAGCTCAGCCGCGCCGAACTGGCCGCCGCCCTGGAGATCCCGCCCGCGCAGGCGGGCGTCCGGGTGCAGCGGCTGAAGGCGCGCCTTGAGGTCGCGCGGGCGGTGGTGCGGGCGCTGGAGGCGGTGCCGCGCTGCCCGGGCCTGGACGGGATGCTGTACGGCTGGGACGGACGGCCGAGCGGTCTGTGGCGCAAGCGGGTGGCCCGGCACACCCGTGAATGCCCGGCCTGCGACGGGGTGTTCGACGGGGCCGACGTGGTCCCGGCCGAGCGGCTGCTCGCGGACCTGGCCCTGCTACCGGTCCCGCCCGTGCTCATCGCGCTGACGGCGGCGGCCCTGCGGGCGGGCGGCGGCAGCAGCGCGACGACAGCAGCGCACACCACGACTGCCGCGCACACCGCTACCGCCGGGCATTTCACGACCGCAGCGCACACCATGCCTGTCGCGGACACCACCCCGCTCGCGCAAGCCACGCCCGCGGTCCGCGCCACCCGCGCCACCCGTGCCGGCCGGGCGGCCAGGTCGGGCAAGGCGGCCAAGTCGGCCTCCGCGGTCAAGGCGGCCTCGGCCGGCAAGCTCGTCGGCCTCCTCTCGCTGGCCGCCGCGGGCGTCGCCGGTGTCACCATCGCCGCGGTCGCCCTGGCCGTCGGCCCGGGTGACCCGACGGCCCCCACGGCCGCCGCGCTCTCCCCGTCGCCCACCGCCCGCTCCGCGCCCCCCTCCGTCTCCCCTTCCCCGTCGTCCACATCGGCGTCGCCGTCCGCGACCGCCCGTCCCCGTGCCACCAAGAAGCCGGCGGCCCCCGCGGCGGCCCCGGCCCCCACGACCGTCGACACGAAGCTCCCGGTCCGCGCCGCCTTCTACTACCCCTGGTACGACAAGAACCCGCACACCGACGGCGGCAGCCAGTACACGGCATCGGCGTCCGACTACGACCAGGACGACCCCGCCACCGTCGACCGGCAGATCAAGGACATGCAGTACGGCGGCCTCCAGGCCGGCATCGCCTCCTGGTGGGGCGCCGGCAAGCGCGAGGACAAGCGGATGCCGCTGCTCATGTCCGAGGGCGCCAAGCTGGGCTTCTCCTGGACGACGTACTACGAGAACGAGGCGTACGGGAATCCGTCCGTGAGCCAGATCCACACCGACCTCGTGTACCTGCGCAAGTACTCCGACCAGAAGACCTGGCTGCACATCGACGGCAAGCCGGTGATCTTCGTGTACGCGGCGGGCGGCGACGGCTGCGACATGGTCGACCGGTGGACCGAGGCCAACCGCACCGCCGGCTACTACGTCGTCCTGAAGGTGTTCGGCGGCTACCGCACGTGCGCGAACCAGCCGCAGGGCTGGCACCAGTACGCGTCCAGCCTGGACCTCCAGCAGGGCTACTCGGCGATCCTCTCGCCGGGCTTCTACAAGTACGACGCCGACAAACCGGTCGTTCCCCGTGACCTCGACCGCTTCCGCCGTGACGCCACGACCGTCGCCACCTCCGGCGCGCCCTTCCAGCTGCTCGTCACCTACAACGAATGGGGCGAGGGCACGGCCGCCGAGTCCGCCACGGCCTGGGCCAGCGCCAGCGGCCACGGCGCCTACATGGACGTCCTGCACGACGTCTTCACGGCCCACCCCCGCTGACGCGGCGGGGGCGGGCCCGCGTGCGTCAGTTCACGGTGAAGGAGTAGTCGTACGTCTCCAGCCGGACGCCGGAGGCGGTCGTCGCGCAGACCATGAGGTCGTAGTGGCCGTCGGAGGGCGGGGTCCAGTCGATGCTCGCGGTGTGGTCGGGGCCCGTGGTGTCCGCGGCGACCGTGGCCTCCGGGTCGTCGTTGAAGAAGTAGGTGTAGCTCACCACGTCCTTCAGCTTCGACGTGAACGTGAAGGTGCCGGGGACGCCCGTGCCGCCGCCCGAGCCGTTCTCCGGGTAGCCGTCCGAGGTCACGGTGGGAGTGGTGTCGTAGAGGACGCTCCAGCTTCCCAGGGGGCTGACCCAGCCGTTCGCGCTCCTGCTGGTCACGTCGACGCGCTGGCCGTCGATGCCCTCCATCGTGAGGTCGACCCGGGCCGTGCCGTCCGGCTCGGCCGGGACGTCGACGGTCCGGCTGCCGTCCGGGCCGCCGCTCGTCTCCACGGAGTAGCTGACGACAGGACTCGCCGACTGCACCCCGGGGTCGGGCCGGAGCGTGAACGTGACCGGGTCGCCGAACCCGGGGGACGGCACGTCCGGGGTGACGGTGGGCGCCGTGGAACGGACCAGGAACGAGTAGCCGGTGGCCGCTGACGGGTTGTACGCCCGGTCCAGGCCGCGTACCCACAGGGTCACCGGGCCGACGGAACCGTCCGGCGGGATCAGGCGGACCGTGGCCTTACCGCCGGGGGCGTCGGCGCGCGCGAAGGAGCCTGTGTCCGCGTACGGGTTGAGGGGTTCCGGGACGCCGTGGTCGCCGATGGTCGTGGTGAGGACCCGGAAGTCCTGCCGCCAGGAGAACTCGAACCCGGTGACGTCGTCGTCACCACCGGCGTCGAGTGTGAACTCCACCGGTTCGCCCCCCTGGTTCCAGGTGTTCGGCGGGTAGTTCGACGAGGAGACGGCGGGGGCGCTCGCCGGGCGGGTGTTGTCGATCCTGATGTAACAGGGCGCCGACCAGTCCGAGGCGGCGCCGCCGGCCACGGTCTGGGCCTGCCACGCGTAGGTCTGCCCGTCGGCGAGCGCCTCGGAGGGCAGCGGGGCGACGGCCTCGGAGCCGGGGGTGGTGCTGCCGCGGGTGACCGTCGTGGTCCGTGTCGGGTCGGTGACCGGCCAGACCTGGTACCGCGCGGTGAGCAGGGAGTGGTCGGTGGAGTCGGTGGTCGAGGGGATGCCCTCGACGACGAGGCCGAGGCTCGCCTCGACATAGGCGGGCCGGTCCGCGTCGGTCGAGCAGTTCTGGTAGCCGTTGAACAGCTGGGTGGGTGTGACGGGCGTCCGGTCGGCCGCGCTCGCCGGTGCCGCGGCGGCCGCGGCGAGCACCAGACCGAGGGTGCCCAGCACGGCCAGAACGGCACGCGCGCGTGCGCCCATGGCGATGGTCGACGTCGTCGGGCTGGTCGGGCTGGTCGGGTCTAAGGGTCTGGTCAAGTGGCCGGGTCTGGTCAAGTGGTCGGTACCTCCCGTTCGGATGCCCGTGGCGGCGCCCTGATGCGCACTGGTGTACGGGCGGCGAGGGGATCGTACGAGGGTGCCGTGCGGCGACGCATGAGATTTACGGGCGCCCGGTCCGCAGCAGGAGTACGGCGAGGTCGTCGGTGTGGCCGCCGGTCGGCCAGGCCTGGTGGACGAGGCTGTCGATGAGGTGCTCCAGGTCGTCGACGTCGGCGTGCGCGAGGTGCTCGGCGAGGTCGGCGGTGGCGTGGTCGACGTCGGTGCCGGGGCGTTCGACGAGGCCGTCGGTGTAGAGGGCGAGGACGGCGCCCGCCGGGAGCGGGCCGCGGGTGAGGGGGTAGCGGGCGTCGGCGTCGACGCCCAGCGGTGGCCCGGGGTCGAGGTGGAGGGGGTGGGCCCGGCCGGCCGCCGGGCGCAGCAGCGGCGGTACGTGGCCGGCGCCGGCCAGGGTCAGCTCCTGCCCGGCCAGGTCGAGTTGGGCGTAGAGGCAGGTCACCAGGAGGTCGGGGGTCAGGTCGGCGAGCAGCCGGTTGGTGCGGGCGATGACCTGGTCCGGGGTGGCGCCGGCGGTGGCGTGGGCGTGGATGGCGGTGCGGACCTGGCCCATCAGGGCGGCCGCGGCCATGCTGTGGCCCTCCACGTCGCCGATCACGGCGGCCGCGCAGGTGTCGTCCAGGCGCAGCAGGTCGTAGAAGTCGCCGCCGACTTCGATGCCGTGCCCGGCCGGCAGATAGCGGGCGGCGACGGTGAGACCGGGCAGGGCGGGGAGGCTGCGCGGCAGGAGCGCCTGCTGGAGCTGGTGGACGAGGTGGTGCTGGGTGTCGTAGAGGCGGGCCCGGTCCAGGGCCTGGGCGAGCAGACCGGCCAGCGGGGTGAGGACGGCGCGCTCGTCGGCGGTGAAGGCGTGGGGATGGTCGTAGGAGAGGATGCAGCAGCCGACCGGGCGTCCCGAGATGACCAGGGGCAGGTAGGCCCACGCCTCCTTTCCGCTGATCTGCGGTAGCCGGGGGTAGCTGCGGGCCAGTTCGGCCGGGCTGCCGAAGAAGGCGGGGACGCCGCTCGCCAGGACCTGGCCGGCCGGGGTGACGCCGGTGTCGAGGGGGAGGGCGTCGAGGCGTTCGACGGCTTCGGCGGAGTAGCCGTGCTGCCCGGCGATCCGGAGGCGGCCCGCCTCGGTGACGCTGAGCAGGAGCCCCTGGGCGCCGAACGCCGGCAGGATCTGGACCGCGATCAGCGCGACGAGGTCCCGGGTGGTCACCGTCTCCGTGAGCGCGGCCGCCAGGTGGACCAGCTGGTAGAGCCGTCCGGGCGTGGTCGGGGCCGGCTCCGCGTGCCCGCCCGCCGCGGCCGCCCTCTCCTCGCCCGCGGTGATGCGCACGCTGATGCCGCTGGCGTCCGGGTGGAGGTGGAAGGTCAGCCACTGGTCCGGCGGGCGGAGCGCGCTGAAGGAGACAGGTGCCCGGCTGACGACCGCCAGCCGGTACCGCTCCTCGTACCTCAGGTCGTCCAGCCACGGCAGGGACTGCCAGGGCCGCGTGCCCAGCAACCGGTCGGCGTCCCGGCCGAGCAGCCGTGCGGCCGGGACGGACATGAACGTGACCCTGCCCTCCAGGTCCAGGGCCAGGGCACCCTCCGGGATCCGGTCGAGGAAGTCGACGGCGGCCAGCGCGGTCTGGGCGGGGTGGTGCCGGGAGTCCACGGCCACGACGCGCGGCTGGTCGGGAAGGGCGGGCGGCACCGGCGAGTCGTCCAGGAGCCGGGCCAGCCGGCGGGCGCTCGCGATGATGTGGTGGCGTTCGCGGGTGGTGGCCCGGGCCGGATGGTCGGCGGGCCACATCAGTACGACCCCGCCCCACCGGCGGCGCAGCCCGCGCAGCGGGACGGCGGCGAGCGCGAAGGGGTACGGCAGGACGGCCGCCGTCCGCGGGTAGCGGATCGCCATCTCGTCCTGGCAGCCGATCCAGACCAGCCGGTCCTCCTCGATCGCGTCGGCCACCGGGACGGGGGCGGTCAGCGGCAGCCGCTGCCAGGGCGCGGTGAAGTCGACGGGCAGCCCGCACAGCGCCACCAGGTGCAGCAGCGCGGCCGGCTCCTCGATGAGGTACAGGCCGCCGATCGCCGCGCCCGTCCGGCGCACCATGTCGGCCAGCGCCACGCCCAGGGCGTCGTCGACCGAGAGGTCGTCCCTGGGCCGGGCACGGAGCCGCATGACGTTCGCCCTCCCGGTCGTGTGCGGTGGGAGGCACGCCTCGTACGCGGCGTCCCCCTGGGGAGGTGCGTACCACCTATTCACGACAATATGTGCATAGCTTCCTCCGGTAACAGCGGCTCGGGCCGCCGTCCCGCCAGGGCGGGCGATGCCCGGTATCGCCCCTCCCTGGCATGTCGGTTCCATGCCAAGCTGGGTGGGCCGTGAGTGACAGGGGGAGCGGACGTGAGCGCAGGGCGTCGGAGAGCGGTCTTACTCCTTGTGACATTGGGGACGTTCGGCATGGCCCTGGCCGGGGCGTACGCGCTGACGGGGCTGTGGACGGCCCATGACTCGGCCGACCGGTGGGCGATCGCCATCGCCTTCGCCGTCGCGGCGTCCGGGGCGGTGGACAAGGCGGTGTCACCGTGGGCCGACCAAGCCGTCCCGTCCGGAGAGCCGCCGGCCGCCCCGGGCGGGGACCCGACGGGACCGACGGGAGACCCTTCCGACCCTTCGCAGTCCGGGTACCCGACGGGAGACCCTGCCGACCCCTCGCCGGCCGGGGACCCGTCCGGCAGCCCGGACGGTAACCCCTCCGGCAGCCCGGACGGCAACCCCTCCGGTCGTACGCCGGAGCCGTCCGGTTCCGGACGTCGGGTACGGGTCCGGGACCGGGTGACCACCGCCGTGGTGGCGGTGGCCGTCGCGGCCACGGCGAGCGGGATCGTCTACGAGGCGCTGGCACCGGACCAGGGCCACACCGGCACGGCTTCCTCGGCCTCGGAGGGTTACACGCGGGTGTACGCCCACCGGAGGCTGTTCCTGAAGGACTACCACTACTACTTCGACCTGCGCGCCGGTGTGTCCGGCCCTGCGGAGACCGAGTGGAGCATCAGCACCAACGCCGGCGGCGACGGTGCCGGGGCCTTCGAGATCCAGCCGCTCACCGACGTGTACGTCGTGTCCGGCAAGGCGGCACCGACCGCCGCGCAGTGCGCCGCCAAGGCCGCCCACCACCCCGCCGAGGACCGCCTGCATTTCCGCGACGCCCCGCCCGGCCGCACCTTCTGTCTGCGTGACACGACGAACGGCGACATCGCGGTGGTCACGGTCCTCGACGTCGACCACGGCAACTACGCGACGACGGACACGGTCACCTACTACCGCCACCGCGGTTGAGCCCCCGCCGGCCGACCGCCCGGACTAGGATCCGGCCCATGGCCCTGACCGTGAGCGACGTGGACCGGTTCGAGGCGGCCAGGCCGCGCCTGGCGGCCATCGCCTACCGGCTCCTCGGTTCCGCGAGCGAGGCCGAGGACGCGGTGCAGGAGACGTATCTGCGCTGGCAGGCCGCCGACACCGGCCGTGTCGAGGTGCCCGAGGCCTGGCTGACGAAGGTCCTCACCAACCTCTGCCTCAACCAGCTCACCTCGGCCCGCGCCCGGCGCGAGACCTACGTGGGCCAGTGGCTTCCCGAGCCGCTGCTCGCCGGCGACCCGATGCTCGGCCCCGCCGACACCGCGGAACGGCGGGAGTCGGTGTCGTACGCGGTCCTGGTCCTGCTGGAGCGCCTCACCCCGGCCGAGCGCGCGGTGTACGTGCTGCGGGAGGCCTTCGACTACCCGCACCGGGAGATCGCCCGGATCCTCGACCTCACCGAGGCCGCCAGCCAGCAGATCCTGCACCGGGCCAGGAAGCACGTCGCGGCGGGCAGGGCCCGCACGGCGGTCGACGAGGCCGCCGCCCGGCGGATCATCGAGGAGTTCCTCGCGGCCGCCACCAGCGGCCGCACCGAGCCGCTCGTCCGGCTGCTCACCGAGGACGCCGTCGCGATCGGCGACGGCGGCGGGAAGGTCCCGGCCGCGGCCAGGGCGTTCGAGGGTGCCCTCGCGGTCGCGAAGTTCATGCGGGGCCTGTTCAAACCGGGCCCGGCCCAGCGCGCCCTGGCCGGCGGCTCCGTCGAAGTGCACGTCACGACGGCCAACGGCGGCCCCGCCCTGGTGGCGGTCATCGACGGCCGGGTCTTCGGCGTGATGTGCCTGGAGATCACCGCCGAGGGCATCGCCGCGTTCCGCAACCAGCTCAACCCCGACAAGCTGGAGCGTGCGACCCGGCAGTGGGCGGCGACCGCCCACGGCGCCCCGCTGCTCCGCCTTTTCGACTCTCCTGAGCCCTGACGATGTGAGCTGCTTCACACCGCCCTCCTGTCAGGAAACAGCGGGCCGCCCGGTTCAGGGGGCGACCCGCTGAAGAGCTGGATGACAGGAGCACGGACATGCTGCACCGCATCGTCGTCCTCGGCGCCGGATACGCCGGAGCCGTCGCCGCCGGCCGCCTCGCCCGGCGGCTGCGCCGCGAAGACGTCGCCATCACCCTCGTCAACGCCGAACCCGACTTCGTCGAACGCGTCCGGATGCATCAGCTGGCGACCGGCCAGGAGCTCAGGCCCCGGCCCTTCGCCGAGATGTTCGACGGGACCGGCGTGGAGCTGAGGCTCGCGAGGGTCACCGCCGTGGACGTCGACCGGAAGACGGTCACCGCCGCCGCCATGGACGGCGCCGGCGAGGAGGGCGCACCGGAGCCGGAACTGGAACTGGAGTACGACACCCTCGTGTACGCCCTCGGCAGTGCCTGGAACGACCAGGGCGTCCCCGGTGCCGCCGAGCACGCCGACCAGGTCGCGAACCGCCCCGGAGCGCTCCGGCTGCGCGAGCGCCTCGCCGGCCTGGCGGCCGGGGAGCCCGTCGTCGTGGTCGGCGGCGGCCTCACCGGTCTGGAGGCCGTGACCGAGATCGCCGAGGCCCGCCCGGACCTCGACGTCGCCCTCGCCGCCCGCGGCGCTCTCGGCGACTGGCTCTCACCGAAGGGCCGCCGGCACCTGCGGAAGGTCGTCGACGGGCTCGGCGTCACCGTGCACGAGCACACCGCCGTCACCGCCGTGGCACCCGGCCGCGTGACCACGGCCGAGGGCACGGCCATCCCGGCCGCCGTCACCCTGTGGACCACCGGCTTCGCCGTCCACCCGATCTCCCGGGCCACCGCCCTGGAGGTCACCGGCGCCGGCCGGATCGTCGTCGACGGGACCATGCGCTCGGTCTCGCACCCGGACGTGTACGCCATCGGCGACGCGGCCATGGCGACGGGCCCGGCCGGCAATCCGCTGCGCATGTCCTGCGCCTCGGGCCTCCCGATGGCCTGGCAGGCCGCCGACGCCATCGCGGCCCGCCTGACCGGCGGGAAGCTCCCGAACACCCCGCTGCGCTACTTCAACCAGTGCGTCTCGCTGGGCCGCGGGGAGGGCCTGATCCAGTACGTCACCGCTGACGACCGCGCCGTACGGGCGGCCCTGACGGGCCGGACCGCCGCCCTCTACAAGGAACTGATCTGCAAGGGCGCGGCCTGGGCCGTCGCCCACCCGACGCTCGGCCTCCCGGCCCGGCGCCGCCGCGTCGCACCGCAACCGGCCCGGACGGACACGCCACTCCCGACCACGACACCGGCCTGACCACAGGTCACCGGCGGGGGCCGGTCGCCGGCCCCCTTCTCAGCCCTTCGGCCCCGCCGACTGCACCACCTCGAAGGACCACAGGGTCGAACCGGAGGCCGCCGGCTTCGGCCGCTCGCCCTCCGCACCCCCCTGGTGCGCGGTCTTCATCGGCCCCTCCATCCACGCCTGGAAGGACTCCTCGTCCTTCCAGCGCGTGTACACCAGGTACTGCTCGGTCCCTTCGACCGGCCGCAGCAACTCGAACCACTCGAACCCGTCCGAGTTCTCCACGGCGTGTGCCCGGGACGCGAACCGCTTCTCCAGGGTCTCCCGCTGCTCCGCCGGCACCGTCAGTACGTTGATCTTGACTACGCTCATGTCCTCATCCTGCCGCAAGGGTGATCAGGAGGGCGTGAGCGACCAGGGCTCGTGTCCAGGCGCATCTTGCAGCCGGTGACCGTGTTTCCGTGGCGCTGTCGTGGCCTCCGTGGCCATGTTCAAGCGGTGGCATGCGCCGGCGGATGACGAACGGCAGCGACGGACTCTGGATCCGTTGGTGAGCGTGGGGCCGCTGGGGTTCGGTCTGAAGCTCTACTACCGAGAGGAACGGCTGACCGGTGTCGTGGTCGATGCGGGAGCAGTGGATGCTCGACCGTGCCGAAGCCCTGGAGCCGTATGCGGAGCTTTCTTTACATGGATGCCGGGGTCCCGGGGGCGGACTCACTGGGTGTCGTTCCGGATGTGCAGCGTGCAGGTGATCACCTCCTCACACGGCCGGTGTTCGTCCCCCGTGAGGCCCTGTTCCCGTGAACGCGCTTCAGACGCTGAACACGGCGTTGTGGCGTAGCTGTTCGACGCACCATCGGAAGTGCCCGTCGCTGTCGTCGAGGCCGAAGAGGCCGTCCGGGGTGATCTCCATCCGTGCATCGGACCAGCAACCGCACCGGCCTCGACAGGCGTTTTCGTGCTGTGCCCCGCCCGCACGCCGAGAGAGCGCCCCGGACGTCGGCAGTCAGTAACCATCCGCCTCATTGCGCTCGCCGCTGTGAGGGCCCACAGAAGAACAACATGCGGGTCGGCGGCGTGCTGACCTGCGGCGTCAAGTCTCAGCGCCAGCCTGCTAATTCTCTGCAGGCCGTTAGTTGTTGTCAGCGGATCCGACTGCGGATGCCGAACCTCTGCGGGATTCAAGTCGAAGTGACTTCCAGGCGGCCCGCCTTGCGTAGTCAACGTACGCTACGCGGATGAGGGCACTATAGGAAAGCGCCCTATATCCCCTGACTAGGAGCTCTGGGTAGCCTGTTCAGCCTGAGGTTCAATCTGCCTCAGCCCACGGGAGGCGGCATGGACCCTGCAGCAATGGCGCTGGCCGGCACTCTCGGCACCGCCGTGGTGTCGGCAATGGCAACTGACGCCTGGCAAAGTACGCGCGCTCGAATAGTTGCCGTTCTGCGACGTTCTCAACCCGAGGCCGCGGAATCCGTAGGTCGCTCCCTCGACGAGCACCGGGCATTCCTCATTCAACTTCCCGCCGGCACAAGGCAGGGAACGGAGGATGAATATCGTCGGCGCTGGCAGAATTACTTCCTCGAACTGATTCAAGCGGACCCTGTAGCCGGGCGAACCCTAATCGAGGTTGTCACGCCCGCACCACAGCAGGGCAGTAAGGAAATTAACCAGGTCGGAAACGCGCACGACCATAGCCACATATATATCGCTGCGAACGACCAGCACTTCGGGCGACCATGACTGACTACGGCCCGTACCACGACGAGGGGCAGCCGGAAAATCCACATGGCGCTGATCCGGGGCACTTCCAAGCCCCTGACGGGTCACATTACGGGCCGGCGGGCTGGGGTGGCGGATACGGTTCTCCCAGTTGGCCACCTAACCCGTCTTACGACACCGTCAACATGCACGGTGAGGCGCACCAGGACTCTCGCGTATACATGGCGGGGCGAGACCAGTACATCACCCAAGGGTTGATGTTCCCGTTCGAGAAGATAAAGTCCCAGGCGGTTGAATGGGTGTGTGCCGCGACACCATCCGTCTCTGGCTGGCTTGTGCGTGCGCTTTGGAAAACCTCGTATTCAATCCCAGGTTTCTACCTCACAGTGCTCGTCGTCCTGGCGTGCTTGATGGCGCTGCTCGCATCCGCATACAACGGTATGTACCTTGCCAACAGTCTCCCGGACGGGTTGGTCGGCGCAAAAGGCTACCTGGTAACCATAGCCGCAGTCGGATTGGCTTCCATGGGAGTCTTTTTCTTCTTTCTTTTTAAGGATCTAGCCCTCTTTGACAGCTGGGGGCAGTCTCTTGTTCACGAGGTCGGCAGGGCAGTCGTCGCGATCAATAAGCAGTAGGATGGCGCGACTCTATGCACCACGTCAGGGCTTTCGTGGGCGCAACCCCGCCCCCTGCGAATTCTCTTGCAAGGTGTCGGTTCGGTGTTCGCGGCGGATGCGGCCGCGGACCTGGTCGCCATGGATGTCGCTGTCGTAGCCACGGTCCACGAAGAGCAGGTTCGGTCTGCGGCGGGACGCCCGACCTGCCCGCGGATCCGCGGAATCGGGTCGAGTAGGGGCAGCAGTCGGGTGACGTCGCTGCGGTCGCGGCCGGGCAGTAGCACGTTGATCTTCACTGCGCTCATGAGCCCGTCCTGCATCAGCCAGGCCTAACAGCTCCGTAAGTCACAGGCGCCACAGAGATTTCACCGAACTCATGTACAACCCTTACTCCTTCACGCGGGTCTCCTGATCGCCGGACAACACTGACTCCGGCCGTCCGCCGGGTGCGGACGGCCCCCGCATGCCGCAGGAGACGACCCGCATGCACACGTTCCCGCGACTCGCCCTCGCGACGGCCACCGCGGCCGCGCTGACGGGCGGTCTGCTCTCGTTCTCGGCTGCCTCGGCGTCGGCCGCGGACTCCGTCAAGGTCGCACGCGCCGACTTCAACGGCGACGGCATCGGCGACATCGCCACCTCGGCCACCACCGCCTACGTCAACGGCCACAAGGGCGCCGGCCAGGTCGTCGCCCTCTACGGCTCCGCCTCCGGCGTCACCACCGCCAAGCGCACCACCATCAGCCAGAACACCGCCGGCGTCCCCGGCACCGCCGAGGCCGGCGACGACTTCGGCGAGACCCTGGCGTACGCCGACTTCAACGCCGACGGCTACGACGACCTCGCTGTCGGCTCCCCGTCGGAGAAGGTCGGCACCGACACCGACGGCGGTACCGTCACCCTCCTGTGGGGCTCCAAGAGCGGCCTCACCGGCAAGGGCGTCGACATCAAGGACCCGTCGCCGAGCAGTCACGACTACTGGGGACTGCAGCTCGCCGCCGGTGACTTCGACGGCGACGGCAAGGCCGACCTCGCCGTCGGCAGCTCCGCCGCCACCCTGTGGGTGTTCAAGGGCGGTTTCTCCGGCAGCGGTACGCCCGGCGGCCGGTACACCGTCAAGCCGCCGATCGAGCCGGGCACCAGCTCCTACCCGTACGGCCCGATGAAGCTCACCGCCGGTGACGTCAACGGTGACGGCCGTACCGACCTGATCGTCGACGGGTACGAGACGAAGACCAGCGACCACTGGAACACCAACTACTGGCTGCCGGGCAGCTCCACGGGCCTGACCGCCACCGGCGCCAAGGCGCTGAAGAGCGGCATCGTCACCGGCGTCGGCGACATCAACGGCGACGGCTTCGGCGACATCGTCAGCGGCGCCTCCTGGGACGCCAGCAGCGACGGGACCGTCTTCCCGGACTCCGCCAACGGCGGCCGGGTCGCCGTCACCTACGGCAGCGCCTCCGGCCCGGCCAAAGTCACCATGTTCAACCAGAACACCGGCAACGTCCCCGGCACCTCCGAGAAGGGCGACGGCTTCGGCTGGGAGATCGACCTCGGTGACGTCAACGGCGACGGATACGCCGACCTGGCTGTCTCGACGCCCAACGAGGACATCGGCAGCAACAGCAACACCGGCCAGGTCACCGTCCTCTACGGCTCGAAGACCGGGATCAACCTCGCCTCCGGCGCCCAGTCCTTCGCGCAGAGCACGGCCGGCGTCCCCGGCGACGACGAGAAGAACGACCTCTTCGGCGCCGACATCAAGCTCGACGACGTCACCGGCGACGGCAAGGCCGACCTGGTCGTCGGGTCGTACGAGAACGGCGGCGACGGCGCGGTGACCTACCTGCCGTCCAACGGCTCGAAGATCACCACGACCGGTTCGCGGGCGCTCGCCGCGAGCAAGCTGGGCGTCTCCACGACCGGCGTGCCGCAGCTCGGCGCCATCTTCGGCGACTGACAGGCAGGCCGGAAGAGCTTCCTCCGGACGGCGTAGGGGCAGGCCCGTCGATCGTACGACCACGGGCCTGCCCGGTGCCGCGTCCGCTCCCGCACGGAAGTTCCGCCCCGCCGCCGCACCGCCCGCGCGTCCCACACACCTCCGGCACCCAAGCCGCCAATCTCAGGAGCTCCCGCCCCGTGAACGTTCCCGTGAACGGACATCACCGCCGCCGCCTCGCCCTCGCGACGGTCACCGCCGCCGCACTGACCGGTGGTCTGCTGACCCTCTCGGCCCCCGTCGCGTCGGCTGCCGCGGCTCACGCCTACAAGGCCGACTTCAACCATGACGGCTACGGCGACGTCGCCTTCGCCGCCCCCTACGCCAAGGTCGGCGGCAAGAACATGGCCGGGTACGTCGCCGTGGTCTACGGCAGCGCCTCCGGACTCAACCCCGCCAAGCGCACGGTCGTCAGCCAGAACACCACGGGTGTTCCCGGCACCGCCGAGACCGAGGACTTCTTCGGCGACGCGCTCGCCACGGCCGACTTCAACAAGGACGGCTACACCGACCTGGCCGTCGGCGCGCCCGGCGAGGACAACGGCTCGGACAGCGACGGCGGTTCGGTCACGATCCTGTGGGGTTCGGCGAGCGGCCTGAAGAACGGCACGACGGTCAAGGACCCCTCGGCCGCCAAGCACGAGGCCTGGGGCTCGGTGCTGGCCGCCGGTGACTTCAACGGCGACGGCAAGGCCGACCTGGCGTCCGGCACGGCCGCGTCGTACGCCTACATCGTCAAGGGCGGCTTCACCAAGTCCGGTACCACCGGCGGCACCCAGAAGGTCCCCACGCCGGACAAGGCGGAGTTCGGCATCGACGCGCTCGCCGCGGGCGACACCAACGGCGACAAGAAGGCCGACCTCGTCCTCACCTACCGCACCGCGCTCACCTCGGACCCCTCGGGCAGCTGGTCCAAGGGCGCCGCCTACCTCGGTGCGTCGGGCGGCGTGGTCGCGACCCAGCCGCGCCCGCTGAACGGCGGCACCTCCCTGGCCCTCGGCGACATCGACGGGGACGGCTACGACGAGATCGCCATCGGCAACGTCTTCTCGAAGGACGACGACCACACCGGCACCCTCGGCGGCCAGGTCGTCGTCATCCGGGGCAGCAAGGGCGGCCCGGTCAACGGCGACGCCCCCATGGCCGAGCTCACCCAGTCCTCCACCGGAGTCCCCGGCACCGACAAGGCGGACGACGGCTTCGGCGGCGCCGTCTCCATCGGGGACACCAACGGCGACGGCTACGGCGACCTGGCCATCGGCGTCGTCTTCAAGGACATCGGCGCGGCCGAGGACACCGGTCTCGTCGTACTGATGAACGGCTCCGCCGACGGTGTCTCCCGCACCGGCGCCCGGACGATCTCCCAGAACACCGCCGGTGTCCCCGGTACCGCCGAGTCCATGGACTACTTCGGCTCGGACCTCGTGCTCTCGGACGTCACCAAGGACGGCAAGGCGGACCTGACCGTCGGGGCCTCCTTCGAGGACGGGGGTGTCGGCGCGGTCACCGCCCTGCGCGGCAGCGCCTCCGGCATCACCGCCACGGGCTCCAAGTCCTTCGGCCCGGGCACGTTCGGGCTCTCCCGTACGTACGGCGCGTTCGGCACGGGCCTCACCGGCTGACGCGCCCTCACCACGGAGACGCAACCCTTGACGTCGCGTCACCTCACCACCTCACGGGGGAAATCCATGCCCAAGCGCACCACCCTGCTGCTCGCCACGGCCCTCACCACGGGTCTCCTGACCGCCCTTCCCGCGGCCACCGCCTCGGCCGCCCCCTCCGGCCTGGCCGGTGACTTCAACGGCGACGGCTACCGCGACCTCGCGATCGCCGCGCCCGTCGCCAAGGTCTCCGGCAAGTCCGCCGCCGGTTACGTGGCGGTCGTCTACGGCACCAAGAACGGCCTCGACACCGGCAAGCGCCAGATCATCAGCCAGGCCACCACCGGCGTCCCCGGCAACCCGGCCTCCGGCGACTACTTCGGCGACCGGCTCACCACCGGCGACCTGGACGGCGACGGCTACACCGACCTCGTCGTGGGCGTGCACAGCGAGCGGATCGGCAGCACCGACTCCTACGGCAACGTGACCGTCCTCTGGGGCGGCGCGAGCGGCCTCAAGGGCGCCAGCAACCTCTCCTCGCCGATGCCGAGGTACCGCAACGAACTGGGCTGGGCCCTGGCCGCCGGTGACTTCGACGGCGACGGCCACACCGACCTGGCCGTCGGCAACAACTCCACACCGTCCCTGAACGTCTTCCGCGGCCCCTTCACCCGCAAGGGCAAGGCGGCCGCCCTGGTCGGCATCGACACGGTCGCCCAGACCACCATCTACGCCGACAAGCTGATCTCCGGCGACGTCAACGGCGACGGGAAGACCGACCTGCTGGTCATGGGCCAGGAGGAGACCTCCTCCGGCGACTACCGCACCCGCAGCGTCCTCTACACCGGCTCCGCCACCGGCACCCTCAAGGTCGGCAAGAAGCTCGCGGGCGGCTACGACGCGGTCGTCGCCGACGTGAACAAGGACGGCTACGGCGACATCGTCACCGGCAACTTCCTGGAGAAGTCGGCCGACGAGCCGAACGGCGGCCTCGGCGGTGCGGTCACGGTGACGTACGGCGCGGCCGGCGGCCTCAGCAGCCGTACCCCCGTGCGGATCACCCAGGACACGGCGGGCGTGCCCGAGAAGGGCGAGAAGAACGACGGCTTCGGCTGGAGCCTGTCCGCCGGGGACGTGAACGGCGACGGGTACGCCGACATCGCCGTCGGCGCCTACAACGAGACGCTCGGCGCGAAGAAGCAGGCGGGTACGGTCACCGTGCTGCGCGGCTCGGCGTCCGGCCTGACCGGCAGCGGCGCCAAGCTGCTCTCCGAGGACACCACGGGCGTCCCCGGCACCGCCCAGTCCCAGGACTTCTTCGGCTCCGCCGTCCGCCTCACCGACGCCAACGGCGACGGCCGCGCCGAACTGGTCGCGAGCGCCTACGGCGAGAGCCACGGCGCCGGCGCCGTCTGGCTCTTCAAGTCCACCACCGCGGGCGTCCAGGCCGGCGGCTCCAAGACCTTCACCGGCACCACCCTGGGCGGCCCGTCGGGCACCGCCTATTTCGGCGACGTACTGGAGGGCTGATCATGCGCATCCGCACGGCGGCGACCCTCGCCGCCCTCCTCACCGCGGGCCTCGTCCCGCTGGCCGGCCCGGCCTCGGCCGCGCCCGCCAAGTACGCGGACGACTTCAACGGCGACGGCTACCACGACCTCGCCACCGCCGCCCCGGGCGCCACGGTCGGCGGCAAGACGGACGCCGGCGCGGTCGTCGTCAACTACGGCTCCAAGTCCGGGATCAAGGCGTCGAACCGCACGGTCGTCACCCAGAACTCGGCGGGCGTCCCCGGCACCGCCGAGAAGGGCGACGAGTTCGGCTCGGCGCTCGCCTTCGGCGACCTGAACCGGGACGGGTACGCCGACCTGGTCGTCGGGTCCCAGGGCGAGGACGGCAAGGCCGGTTCGGTGACGATCGTCTGGGGGAGCAGGAAGGGCCTGACCGGGGGCCGTATCGTCGCCGACCCGGCCCGTTCCTCCCACACCCGCTTCGGCATGTCCCTGGCGATCGGCGACTTCACCGCGGACGGCCGCGCCGACCTGGCCGTCGGCAGCACCGGCGCCGACGTACAGATCTTCCGGGGCGGCTTCACCAAGACCGCGGGGGCGGCGTCCCGCACCTGGGTGGTGCCCTCGTTCCGCACCGGCGACTCCTACGGCGTCCGGTCCCTGGCCGCCGGCGACATCAACGGCAACGGCGTCGACGACCTCGTCGTCAGCGGGACGATCGTGGGGCAGTCCGACGAACCCTTCGACGGCCAGGTGGTGTACCTGGGCGCGGTCTCCCGGCCGAGGACCCAGATGACGCTGCAGACCGACGGCCGGCAGCCGGTCGTCGCCGGCGACGTCAACGGCGACGGCTACGACGACGTCATCACCGCCAGCGTCCAGATCCACGGCTCGAAGGTCGGTCCCGGCGAGGTCATCGCGTACCTCGGCGGCCCGCACGGCATCAGCCCCACCCCGCAGACGGCGATCACACAGGACAGCCCGGGCGTCCCCGGCGCCACCCGGGCCCAGGGCACCAGCTCGTTCGGCGACTCGCTCGCCGTCGGTGACGCCGACGGCGACGGCTACGACGACGTCGCGGTCGGCACGCCCTACGAGACGGTCACCACGGCCTCGCAGACCGGCACGGTCACCCTGCTACGCGGCTCCGCGGCCGGGCTGACGGGGGTCGGCTCGACGCGGTACACCCAGAACACCCCGGGCATCCCCGACCTGAACGAGGACGACGACTTCTTCGGCTCCGCCGTCCACCTGGCCGACCTCGACGGCGACGGCCGGGCCGATCTGGCGGTCGGCGCCCGGCACGAGAACGGCGGACAGGGCGCGGTCTGGACCCTGCGCGGCTCCGCCACGGGCCCGACGACGACCGGCGCGGTGTCCTTCCACGCGACGTCGGTGGGCGTGTCGGGGACGTCGGCGCAGCTGGGTTCCCTGTTCAGGCAGTGAGCGACAGCGATCGACAGGGCCCTGAGGGTTCCCCTTAGGGGATGTCACAGCTCTGCCGCAATGGCGGGCTCGGGTGCCCGAGCCCGCCACGCGGATCGCCGGGACCAGGTACGTTCGAGGACGTGGCTGGATTCAGGATCGGACGCGGCGGCCGGGACGACCGCGCCCCGCAAGCGCGACCGCAACAACCCGCGTACGGGCAGCAGGCGCCGCCCCAGAGCTTCGGGGGGCGGCCGGGGCCGTCGTACGGACCCCCGTCGGCCCCGCAGCCGCCGTACCCGCAGAACGGGGGCGGGCCCGGCTGGACGCAGGCGCGTGGCGGCTACCCGGGCCAGACCGGCGGCGACGGCCCGGAGTACTTCGGCGACGACAACGGCTACGGCGGATACGGCGCCGGCCAGGGCGCCGGCACCCCCGACCCGTACGCGGCGAACAACCCGGGCCACACCCAGGCCTTCTCGGTCGACGAGGCCGGCGGCTACACGCAGGGCGCGACCTACCACGCCGGCTCGGCGGCGCCGTCCGGCCCGATCGGCCCGCGCCTGCACTGGAAGGACCTGCTGAAGGGGATCGTCCTCGCCCCGAACCAGACGTTCCTCCAGATGAGGGACTACGCGATGTGGGCACCCGCCCTCATCGTGACGTTCCTCTACGGCCTGCTCGCCGTCTTCGGTTTCGACGGTGCCCGCGCGGACGCGATAAACGCCACCCTCACCAACGCGGTCCCGATCGTCCTGGTGACGGCGGTGGCGATGGTGGTCTCGTTCTTCGTGCTGGGCGTGGTGACCCACACCCTGGCGCGTCAGCTGGGCGGCGACGGCGCCTGGCAGCCGACGGTGGGCCTGTCGATGCTGATCACGTCGATCACCGACGCCCCCCGTCTCCTCTTCGCCATGTTCTTCGGCGGCAACGCCGGCTTCGTCCAGCTCCTCGGCTGGGCCACCTGGGTCGCGGCGGGCGCCCTCCTGACCCTGATGGTCGCCAAGTCCCACGACCTGCCGTGGCCGAAGGCCCTGGGCGCGTCGGCGATCCAGCTGATCGCCCTGCTGTCGATCGTGAAGCTGGGGACGTTCTGAAGGGTTCCCCCTGCGGCCTCCCGGGGCTCCGGTCACTGCGACCGGGGCCCCGGTCCCGTCTTCTCGGCATCAACGGTGGTGCGGAAGGCCCCAGTTGAGGCCTGACGTAGTCCTGTGAACACCTGTGAATGCCCTAGGATGGCGCCTCCTGTCGACGATCCCCATCACGAAGGAGGGGCAGTGGACGCCGAGTTGACGGCCCTCGCCTCGACCGCGGGCAGCGCGGTGGTCACCGCTCTCACCACCGAGCTGTGGGAGCGGGCCCAGACCGCCGTCGGCACCCTGTGGCGGCGGGCGTACCCGGAACGGGCCGACACGGTGGAGGCGGAGCTCACGGAGACCCGCACGCTGCTGCTGGCCGACCGGGAGGACACGGAGGCGGAGATCTCGGCCGACGAGTGGCGCGGGCGCTTCCGCCGTCTGCTCGCCACCCGCCCCGACCTCGCGGACGAACTGCGCCGGGTGCTGGCGGAGGACCTGGCGCCGGCGGCGCCGCAGCAGCCGCAGACCACCACGGTCTTCAACGCGACGGCCGGCGGAAACGGCCGCGTCTACCAGTCGGCCGGAAACCAGACGATCAACGAACGATGACGAACCGGCCCCCCGAGCCGCCGCCCGGCCAGTCCTTCTCGGCAACCCCGAAGGACAGCGCCCGCGCCTACCAGACCGGCGGCAACCAGACGATCAACGAACACCACCACTACGCCCCCCGCCGCTCCCTCCGATCGGCCCTGGCGTGGTCGGTCTCCGGGGCCCTGCTGGTGGCCCTGGGCGCGGTGGTGGGGGTGGACCTGTGGGAACGGCACACGACGGCGACGGACGCGGCGAAGGACGCGGGGCCGGTCGCGGACGGGAAGGCGCCCACGGGGTCGCCTACGGCGTCGCCCTCGCCGGGTGCGTCGTCGCCGAGGCCGTCCTCGACGCCGACGTCGGTGGGGAAGGTGGCGAAGGGGGCGGACACGGAGACGTCGGCGGCGGTCGCGACGCCGTCGGGGCCACCGACCGACGGGACCCTGACCTGCAGCGGCTGGAAGACCACAGACGTCGGCGACATCCAGATCGAACGATGTGGCCGCGTCGTGGGCGACGACCTGTACATCAGCGCCCGGTGGCGTACCACGTCCGGCTCGGCACGGGCGGACATCTACGTCTGGCTGGAGGACAGCAACAAGCAGGTCGTCTACCCCGGCGCATCGGCGGAGCACGGCGTGCCGTCGTACAACGCGGAGGCCTGGCCGACTCCACACACTGCCCGACAGTGGGCGGAGTACAAGGTCCAGGGTGCCCTCGTGCACGGCTCGGAGTACACGGTGTGCGTGTCGGTGATGCCGCGGGGAGCCGCCGGTCCCGACATCGCCAGCACCAACGTGGCCGGCTACACGGAGCCGGTCACCTACTTCTGACAGGTGGCCGTACCCCGCCCTCGCGCATGCTCACGCATCCAGCACCTGTCCCCCCGAAGCCGCAGGTCCGCTCACGCGCCCGGCCGTGCTTCCCCGTGTCCGTTCCCTGTGCCAAGGTCATCTCTCCGGTCCCGGCACAGCGGACCCGGACAGTCCAGAACCCAGGGGGATCAGGCATGCGGAGTTCCCGGCGTGTGATGCTCAGATCGGCGCTCGGTATCGGTGGCCTCGCCGCCGCAGCCACCCTCGCGCAGACCGAGGACGCGGCCGCCGTCACTGCCTCGGGCGTGGCCGACTGGCTGAACGTGCGGGACTACGGTGCCAAGGGCGACGGCTCCGCCGACGACACCGCCGCCATCCAGTCGGCCCTGACCGCCTGTCCGCCCGGCGGAGTGGTCTACCTCCCGACCGGAACCTATGCCACCTCGGCGCCGCTGCTGATACCGCCGCAGATCACCCTGCGTGGAAACCACGGGGCGCACATCGACGCGATGACGAGCCCCACCCTCAAGCCGCTCGCCGGCTTTTCGGGGGCGGCGGTGATCCTCCTCGTCGACCAGGCCACCGGCGGTTATTCCACGGTCAGCAACGAACAGCGCATCGAGAAGATCACCATCGACTGCTCCGACCTCACGGGCTCCACCACCGACGGCATCCAGGCCCAGGGGTACGTCCACGGCGTCTACCTCACCGATGTCAGCGTCCGCGAAGCCCCTTCCCACGGCCTCGCCGTGAAGTCCAACTCCTCCGGCGCCGCCTACTCCTGGCGGGCCACCCGGCTGCGTGTGTCCGGCGCCGGCGGTATCGGCATCAGCGCCGTCATGACCGACGCTCTGTGGACCGACTGCGAGGCCATCGGCTCCGGCTCCCACGGCTGGTACATCGCGGGTGCCGGCAACACGGTCTTCCTCGGCTGCCGGTCGGAGTGGTCCAAGTACGACGGCTACAACCTGGGCAACACGGGCACGGGCCAGGGCTCGGGCGGCCCGACCTTCATCGCGTGCTCGACCGACCGCAACGGCTACAACGGCTTCAGCATCCCCTCCAGTGGCAACGGTCCCATCAACATCACCGGCTGCACCCTGCGCCGTGACGGCGCGGGCTCCTCCTCCGGTGGCTACGCGGCCGTCAAGGTCGACGGAGCCACCACTCCGGTCGTGATCACCGGTGTGACGGTCTACCCCGGAACGGACGACGACGGCGGCGGCGTCAACAGCCCCCAGTACGGCCTGTCGGTCACCGGCAGTGCTTCCGTGTCCTACAGTGCGTCGTCCCTGCACGCTGCCACCGCCGGGTTCCACGACGGTGGCGGCAACACCGCTGTCCTGCGCGGTATCGACGTCCAGGAGCGCATCGGCACCACCAGCGCCCCGGTCGCGGTCACCCGGGGCGTCAGAACCTACGGCACGGACAGCGACTCGCTGGACGTCCCTCAGCACGCGATCGGTATCCCCCACCCCCGGGAGCATGGCCTCATAGCCTGGACCGACGACCCCAACCGGGTCTCCAGCGGCAAGGCCGGCACCGCCCAGAGGCTCTATCTGGCCGCCCTGTACGTCCCCCGCCCGGTCACCGCCACCAGACTCGTCTGGGGCATCAACACGGCCGGTGCCTCCCCCGTGACCGGCCAGAACTTCGTCGGCCTCTACGACTCCGCCGGCACCCGACTCGCCTCGGTCGGTGTGGACGCCCGTATGACCGCCACCGGCCCGTTCACCGAAACCATCGACGCCGACCTCACCCCGGGCCTGTACTGGGTCGGCTTCCTGTTCAACGCGTCCACCATGCCGGCGGTCTACCGCTGCGGGGACCTGAACGCCACCCTCCTCAACGTCAACCTCGCCGGCACCCCCGCCCGCCTGCGCTACGCCACCAACGGCAGCGGTCTTTCCGCTCTCCCCGACACCATCAGCCCAGCCGGCAACACCGCGGCCCAGTACTCGTACTGGGCGGCCCTCGGCTGACCGGTGCCGGTCACCTCGTGCAGGCGCGCACCCGCCCGTGCCGGGTCGGGATGGTCGCGGTCGTCGGTCTCGCGGTCGGTTCGGTGGCGAACGGAAGCCGCGGCGAGGAGAACACCAAGGGCATCAGCGCTCTGGAGAGCGCCTGCATCTGGCGGGCCTGGCCCGCGGCATGCCGGTCGATGTGGGGGTCGCGCCGCGGCATGTGAAGACCTCGATTCCGGTCCGGCCGGGGCGCGCTCGGACTACGCGAGGAAGCCGCCGTCGACAGCGAGGTGACTGCCGTTGACGTAGGAGGCGTCGTCGGAGAGGAGGAACGCGACGGCGGTGGCGATCTCCTCTCCGGTTCCGACCCGGCGCATGGGGATGCCTGTGTCTGCGACGCGTTGTGTGCCCTCGGGGTCGGTCTGGGTCATCTCGGTGTCGATCACGCCTGGCTGGAGCTCGTTGACGCGCACTCCCCGGCTGCCGAACTCGATCGCGGCGCTGCGTGTGAGCCCGCGGATGGCGTGTTTGGCACTGGAGTAGTCGGGCGTCGGACCGCCGCGGTCGGCGAACACGCTGGAGACGTTGACGATGGCGCCGCCTCCGGCATCGAGAATGGCCGGGATCTCGTACTTGAGCCCGTAGAACAGGCTGTTGAGGTCGATATCGAGGGTGCGCTGCCACTGCTCGGGGGTCATCTCGGTCAGCGGTGTGAAGACGCCGGAGACCCCGGCGTTGTTGACGGCGTAGTGCAGGGCTCCGAAATGCTCGACGGTGCGGGTGACGGCGTGCTCGATCTCCTCGGGCCTGCTGACGTCTCCGGGGACGGCGAGAGCCTTGCCGCCTGCGGCGGTGATCACGGCCACGACCTCGGCGAGTCTGTTCTCACGCCGTCCCACGAGCGTGACCGCCGCGCCGCGCCGCGCCAGCAGGACCGCGGTCGCACGCCCCATGCCCGATCCGGCGCCTGTCACAAGGGCGACCTTGTCGGCGAACTGTTGTTGCATGTCTGATCCTTCCTGCCGGTGGCGGGGCCTAGTGCGTGCCGGGCAGGTCGACCGGGTGGTCGGCGCCGGCATCGGCGGAGGCGGAGACGGCCTGCCAGGCGGTGGCTTCGGCGATCTGGCCGCGGGAGTAGTTCAGGGCCATGTCCGCCGCGCCGGCGCCGAGGAGCAGATGGCTGGGCAGGTTGTCGGCGTGGACGATCCGCACGAGGATGTCCGCGGCCTTGTCGGGGTCGCCCGGCGCGACACCGTCGCGCAGCCGTTCGGCCAGGGCGCCGACGGTCTCGCGGTACTCCTGGGGTACGTCGTCGACCTGCATGGAGGCGCCGGCCCAGTCGGTGGCGAATCCGCCCGGTTCGACCACGAGGTAGCGGATCCCGAACGGTGCGGTCTCGGTGGCCAGGACGCGGGTGAACCCGTCGACGGCGAACTTGGCCGCCTGGTAGGAGCCGAGCCCGGGGGTGTGGCCGACGCGTCCGCCGATCGAGGAGAACTGGATCACGATGCCCGCGCCCTGCTTCTTCAGCAGCGGCAGCGCGGCCAGGGACACGTTGTAGACGCCCCAGAAGTTGGTCTCGAACTGCCGGCGGAAGTCGGTCTCGTCCGTGGTTTCGACGGGCGAGAGGTTGGCGTAGCCGGCGTTGTTGACCACCACGTCGAGACGCCCGAACTTCTCGATCCCGGCTGCGAGCGCCGCGTCGGCTGCCGCGGTGTCGGTGACGTCCAGGGCCACCGGGAGTACCCGGTCGCCGTACTGCGCGGCCAGGTCTGCGAGCTGTTCGGGCCTGCGGGCGGTCGCCACGACGTTGTCGCCGGCCTTGAGGGCGGCGACGGCCAGAGAGCGGCCGAAGCCGCGGGAGGAGCCGGTGATGAACCAGGTGTTGGTCTGTGCACTCATAGGTCTACTGCAACACGGTTTCACTATTACCGCAACTCGGTTGCGTCAGAATCTCGAAATCCCTTCCGCAGTGCAACGACGTTGCGGTAATCGTGTAGACTCGGACGGTGACCGGTTTCGACTTTGAACGTGCCCGCACCCCTGAAGCCAAGCGCGCCCGGCAGGAGGCCATCCTGGCGGCGGCTGCCCGGCTCGCCACAGCCGACGGCGTCCGAGAGGTGACCGCGAGCGCCATTGCCGACGAGGTCGGCATGCACAAGTCGGCGATGTTGCGCTACTTCGAGACACGCGAGGACATCTTCCTGCAGCTGGCGGCCGAAGCATGGGGCGAATGGGCGGCAGCGGTGCGCGGCGAGCTTGAGAACCTCACGGCCCGTCCCACCGCCGGGCGTCCGGAATGGGAGCGGACCGCGAACGAGATCGCCGCTGCGATCGCACACTCGCTGGTCTCCCGCCCGCTGTTCTGCGACCTGCTGGCCCACACGCCGCTGAACCTGGAACGAAATGTCTCCCTGGAGAGGGTCCGAGCGTTCAAGACGCATGCCATCGCCCTGACCGCGGACGTCAGCTCCACGCTCTGCACGGTCACGCCATTGCGGTTCGACCAGGCGCACAGCGTCGTCGCCACCGCCACTGCGATGGCCGGAGCCTTGTGGCAGATGGCGGCCCCTGGCACGAAGCTACGCGACTTCTACGAATCCGAACCCGAACTCGCACACGGTGTCGTGGACGTCGAGCCACAGCTGACCGACATCGTCGGCGCCCTCCTCACCGGCTACACCGCGCGCTCGTGGACCTAGGCGCGGCCCTGGGTACCGGCCGCAACGGAACTGCCCTTCCCCTTGATCGCGACCGCCGTACGCGACGGAGAGGTTCTGGCCTGCGCCGAACCCGACGTGAGGGCCATTCCGACACCCTCGCCTCTGACAACAACGTCGCGGGCGCCTACGAGGTGGCTGGGGACCTGGGGCGGGCGATTCCGTTGCACGAACGGACGCCCGCCGGTTCCGTGCGGATCTTGGGCGAGGACCACCCCCTCGCCCGACTGCCGGCGCCGACCCCGCCTACGTGAAGTCGCCCCTCACCTGATCCGCTCGACGCCGAGCATCGACGGAAGTGGACTCATGAGGTCCTAGAGGGCCTCTTTCGATGGCGTCACGGGAGTGCCGGACTTACGGCATGGAGGCAACACAGACCAGGCATCGTTGACTGGATGAGGGTAGTTCCAGACGAGGCATAAGCGCAGGTCATAGCAGATGCCGGCGTAACACGACAGACGCGAGGCCGGCAGGTGCACAGCCTCGCGTCCAGGGTCAGCAGTAGACCGCTCCGGTCATCGCCACACAGGCTCGATCAAGCTCGGATCGAACTTGCGCACTCCCCTCCCGGCGGGATGGATCAGGACTGCCGAGAGGCTGTGAAGGATGAGAGTTTGCTGCCGCTCAATCGGGAGGGACAAGAACTCCTCAAGGGTGTCGACGCTAAGAGCGGCTGTCTGCTGTCGTGCCTTGCTGAAGCGCCCACGCTCTAGCTTCAGCTCGTCACGGCGGCGCTCCAGGTCCGGCAGAAGCTGAAGCAGCGTGGAGACAGTGATCTCTTTGGCCTTTGCGGCCTGCGTCAGAGCGGCGATGTCCGTCTCAACATCACTCAGCTCGGACGCGTTGGGCCAGGGCTCGGCCTCTTCCACGGTGGTACTCGCAGTTCGCTCCCGCTGCTCGGCAAGAACGAGGCTGATGACGAACTCGTCAACGGCTTCCCCCGAGCGTCCCACTTTGCCGCACCCGCCATTCACCACAGAGCACTGATAGCTGAACATGGCGCCCTTGGAGTTCGGGCTCCGTCGCCGGTTCACCTGACCACGAATCTTGGCGTGGCAGAGCCCGCAGCGGGCAATCCCTGACAGCAGGTACTTCCGGGCCAGTGAGCGGCCGGGATACTTCTGCTTCCGCTCAGCGACCACAGCGCACACCGCTTCCCATTGCTCAACGGTGTTGATCGGCTCCCAGGCGCCGATGACCGGCTGCCCGTCGTCATCCAGCAGGATTTCGCCGCGGTAGGTGCGGTAGCCGCACAGCCGTGGGTTGGTCAGCATGCGTTCCACGAGGTGATGAGGGAGCCGGGTAGTGCCCTCGCGGGGATGCGCCAGGCCCCGACGTTGCCAGTCCGTGCGGATGGTTCCGATGCGTACGCCGGCCAGCAGTTGCTCTTGAGCGGCGCGGATGTGGCCGGCGGCCACGGGGTCGACCGTACGTCCGTCGTGCTGCCATCCGTAGGGAGCCGGACCGCCGCTGGACTTCCCCTGTCGCGCCAGTTCGAGGTGCTTGCGTTGGATACGACGTGACGCGTCGTGGGACGACTTGTTGGCGAAGGCCACCATCACGCGGGCCATGGTGCGGCCGTCGGCCGTGCCCAGGTTCACGTCGTTGGTGACGGTGGCGAACATCCGCCGCCGGCGCTCGTCGTACAGGTCGATGAGGCGTTCAAGGTCCTTCGGCTGACGAGCGAGCCGGTCAAGGTCGTAGGCGACGACGCCGTCAATCAGCCCGTCCGCCAAGTCACTCAACATCAGTTCGAACTCAGGCCGCCGCACGTTCCGCTTGTAGGCGGACACATCGTTGTCCTGATAGACCTTGGCGACCGCCCACCCTCGAAGATCCGTCAGGCGTTCGCAGTCTTCACGCTGCCGTGCGACTCCGAGCCCGTCTCCCTCGTCGTCCCTGGAGATGCGGGTGTAGACCCCGATACGGGGAGCCACAACTAGGCCCTCCCTTGGAGGACGAGAAGGCGATGCACCCACTCCTCATCCCTGGCCGGCGCACGACGAAGATGCTTCGCGATCCACTCGTCTTTCGTCATCACCGGCTTACGAGTCGTCGGCTCAGCTTTGCGAGTCATCAAGGCGCCCTCCGTCCCAGTCGGCCAGTGCTTCACGTGCCGTTTCGCGGTTGAGCTGGATGTCCCGGCGGATGTTGGCAGCGAGCCAGGATTCGCCGGGGGTGTGGCCGTGGCCGGCGTAGGACCAGTGGGCGAGGGTGAGCGTGGTGGTCTCGGTCTCGTGGTCGGGTAGGCCCAGGGAGCGGCGTTGCCGCTGTGCGCGGTAGTCGGCGCGGACCTGGCGCAGGGCGCCCAACGTGGTCGAGTAGCGGCGGGACTTGGTCGAGAAGTGCCCGCGAAAGCCGAGCATGTGAGCCCAGTCCCGGAGCTTGCGATCTGGGTAGAGCGCGTGCAGGTCCAGGCAGGCTTCGATCAGCCGACGTGGGTGGTCCGGGACGCCGAGCAGAGTCAGCGCTTCTTTGTTGCCGATCCGGCGGTCGACGGTGCCGGTCGTCTCGGCTGCCTTGGTGGCGTACTTGGCGACGTAGGAGGCGACCGCAGCTTCGGTGATGTCCTCGCCCCCGCCGAAGGCGCGGATCGGGCGGACGTCGACCTGGGTGCCCCAGGTGAGGGTGCGGGCGGACTGGATGCGGGCCGGCTGGTCGGGGTCGGGCTGGTAGTGGGCGGGGTCGACGTCGACTTGGGCGCGGCCGGCGGCGGCGTGGATGGCGTCGGTGAGGAGGTCGAGGGTGGCCCAGGCCGGGGGCGGGGAGTCGGGTCCTTCGGGTCCGTCGAAGCGGATCACGGCGTGGAAGTGGACGGCTCCGCGCTTCTGGTACTCGGCGACCTTGCCGAAGGAGACCCGGGACTGGGCGTGCGCTTCCTTCTGCGTGAGACCGGCGCGGCGGGCGATCTCGCGGCGCAGGTAGATCGTGAAGTATCGCCACAGTTCAGAGGCGTGGTTGTTCCACAGCACCGCACCCGCGTAGTCGTACGTCTCGGGGTCGAGCGGGGTGCCGAGTTCGGGCGCGTCTTCACGGTGGCGGGTGCCGCAGCGGCAGGACCGGTTGCCGGGCCGGTTGTGGACCGGGCCGAAGGAAGGCGCGGTGAGGGTGGCGAAGACGCGGGGGTGGTCGCGGATGGTCTCGGGGGTGCCTTTGGCGGGGTCGCCGACGAGGCCGGCGCGGATGAGGTGGTAGGTGTCTCCGGCGTAGGTCCAGGCGCAGGCGGGGCAGCGGGACGCGCGACGGTTGCCGCACGCGATCCGCAGCCGACCGTCAGGCTCGGTGTCGGTGTCGTACCGGTGCAGGATCTGACCGGTCGTGCGGTCGCGGGTGACGGTGGAGCCGCGCAGGTGGATCGGGTCGGAGCAGCCGCCCGTGCGGCGGATCTGGTCTTGGATGCGGTCGAAGCCAGGGGACCCGGCCAGCCTCAGCACGTCGGCGAGGGTGGCCGGGTCCAGGCCCGCCGTGGTGGCGGTGGAGGTCACGCGGTCACCGGCCCTTCCGGTGAGCCGGGCCATGGTTGTCGGTCCAGTCCTGGACGAGCGCCTTGACGTCGGTGTCGCCGTTGGCGTGGTCCTCGGCACCGCAGCCGCCACACAGGTAGTCGCCCTGAGAGGTGCTGTAGCGGGTGCCGCCCTTCACGCGCAGGCCGGGGAAGTCCTCGGTCGGTCGTAGGTCGGCGGGGAGCTTGGGCATGCCGGTCACCTCCCGATGCGGACGAGCGCGGGGGTGGGGGCAGTGGTGCCAGTGCCGTGGCAGGCCGAGCAGGTGACGGTGAGGGTGGTGCGGGTGCCGTCCGGGTTGCGGGTGCCGGTCGTGATGGCGGCGCGGGCGAAGCCGTCGCAGTCGCGGCAGACGCGCGGGCTCGGGGTGTTCCGGGGCATGATGAGGCTTCCCTTTCGGGTCCGTTGGATCAGGAAGTGGGTTGAGGCGCCCGGAGCGGCGGAAGTTTGGCGACCGAGGCCGCCCCGGGGGCCGTTCAGATGTGCTTGTTGAGGTCCTTCAGCAGCGACTTGAGGACGACCGCGACCAGCGCCACCGAGACGGCGGTGATGGCCACGGCGAGGAGCATGGAGACCAGGACCGCGCCGACGACCAAGACCACGGCGCCACCGCCGGCGGCGAGGGCGAGCGCGGAGCTCGGGGTGAGCTGAACGGTCGGCCGGGCCGGGGCCGTCTGCACGACCGAGGCCGGGGCGGGAACCGTCGGGACGGCGGCCGCCGGGACGGCGGTCTGGGGCGTGACGGGTGCCGTGGCCGGGGCGGTGTCCGGGGTCGGGTACTTCGGGGTGAACATCGGTGGATCTCCCTTCGGGTTCAGGCGCAGGTGTGGGTGCGGGCGGCGAGTTCGGCGGCTGCTCGGTCGAAGTACTCGTTGGAGACACCGCACTTGGGAGCGGTGCAGGCGGCGATGTGCTTGGTCTGGCCATGGCCGTTGTTGAAGGTGGCGACCTTGACCGGCCCGATGCGGATCACGTTGTAGAAGCGGTTCGGGCGCACGGTGGAACCTCCTTTGCTGTCAGGCGAGTTGGGCGACGATGGCGAGTGCGAGGTCTTCCGGGACGCCGAGGCGGGCACGCAGGGTGGCCGCGTCGATGTCGGCCCCGGTGCGGGCTCGGTGGTCGGTGGCGACCTTGCGGGCGTGGTCGATCAGGGCCGGGGGCACGCTGGGAGCGGCCTTGGGCAGTGCCGGGACGGGCTCCGGCTCAGGGATCTCCGGGGCCGGGTCGGGTATCTCGGAGCGGTCGACGTCGACCACCGGACGGGACGCCGGCTCCTGCTCGACAGCGGCCGTTGGTGCCAGGTCCGGGGTGTGGTCGGTGTGCTGGTGGGCGAGGAGGGTGCCGCCGAGGAAGGCGAGCGCGGGCCAGCCGGCGACGCCGAGGCGGAGCAGGGCGGGCGGGTGGTTCATGTCGAGGAAGCCGGCCGTGGCGATGTTCGCGCCCAGCGAGGCGACCAGGGCGACCACGAACCAGCACCAGGCCAGCCGGGACCGCTGCGCCCGCAGCCGGCGCCACGCGGCGACCAGCAGCAGGTCAACGCTGATCGGGTAGGCCCAGGCCTTCCAGCCGGTCTGTCCGGCGGCTTGGGCGAGGTCGTGCAGGTGGGCGAAGGACAACGCACCCGCGATCACAGCCTGAACCAGTACCGCGTCCGGACGGATCGAGCGCTTCATCTCTTCACCTCCTTCAACGTGTTGGAGCAGGTCAGGGGACTAGTTCGGGGCTTCGCCGGATCCGAGGCAGTTGAGGCAGAACCCCGTCTGTTGGCCGACGGTGCGGCGCTTGCGGCCGACCTGGACCGAGCGGGAGACCTCCCCCGAGCCCTTGCAGACCGAGCACGCGGCGGGCTTCGGCTCCGGGGTCTTCGCCCTGGTCATCGGCGATCTCCTTCCGGGTTTTGGGCATGGAGCGGGTAGGGACCTGGCGCGAGGCGGTCGCGCCGACCGGGGTGCAAGCGGGGGGATTACTCGGTGACCGGTTCCGGGATCACCAGCGCGGGAGCCTTGGCCGGCGCGCTGCGGACGATGGGCCGGAACGGGTCCAGGAACGGCAGGTCCGGTGTCAGGTGTGCGTGTTCGCGGCAGACGGCCGCCGCTTCGTCGGGGGTGGTCTCGGGGGTGCGGATGCGGGACCAGCCGCCGGAGGTGTCGCCGGCCACCGCGACGCCGGGACGGTCCGCCCGGATCGCTGTCACGGCCGATACCGCGTCCGGGGCGATGTCGCCGAGGCCCATTTCGGCGGTCTGCTTGTCGTTGACGCGGTGCACCACGCGGCCGGTGAGCTGGGCTCGCAGGGCGGTGGCGCCCCTGCCGAGGTCTGAGCCGAAGCGCTGCCCGCACACCTCCAGGTAGATCCCGATCGCACGGGCCATCTGCCCGAGCCGGACCAGTTGCATGACCGTGTGGTCGCGGGCGGGTTCGTCCTTCTTCGAGGTCACCAGGAACAGTTCCGCGATCTCGTCTATGAGGACCACCAGCGGCACCGGGCGGACGTCCTCCGGCAGGTCCCACAGGTCCGAGGCGCCGTGGAGGGCGAGCAGGTCGAAGCGCTCTTCCATCTCCCGGACCAGGGCGTCGAGCAGCAGGCCGGCGGACTGTGGATCGGTGGCGAGCGCCGACAGCCGGGAGGCGTAGCGGGACTGCTCGACACCGCGCTTGCAGTCGATCCCGACCAGCCCGATCGGGAGCTGAGCCAGCCCCTTGATCAGGTTGCGCTGGTACATGGACTTGCCGGACAGGGTGGCGCCCAGGGTCAGTGACATCGGTGCCTTGCGGTAGTCCCGCTCGTACACCGAGCCGTCCTCGCGCAGCGCGACCGGGACGACCAGGTCACGGGGCTTGGCCGCACGGGGCATGCGGACCCGGTTGAGGACGTCGTAGCCGGTCATCCGCAGCTCGACGTAGCCGGGTTTGGTCTCGGACACGGTCACCGACTGCACCCCGAACGCGTGCCGCAGGCGCTGCGAGGATGCGGCCACGTCCGCCGGCTCCAGACCGGCGGGGAGGCGCAGGGTGACCAGGAGTCCGGTCGACGTGCCGCGGACCCGGCGGATCTTCGGCGGGACCGGCCGGACCTCGCGGTGAGCGACGTTGCGGGTCATGAAGGCCCGCAGGCGGGACGGCTGCACCGTCAGCCCGCACACCTCCATCGTGGAGCCGTAGGTCCAGGTGAACCGGCCCCAGGTGACCGGCAGACCGACCAGCGACCAGTACACGCGCGGGGCGTGGACCTTCGCGTAGCCGAGTCCGCCGGCACCAGCGGCGGCGGTTCCCAGTTCGAGCCAGGGCGTGACGTCGGTCATGGTCAGACCCCGGCAGTGATCGCGACGGCACGGAAGGAGATCCCGTGGCGCTTCTCGCCGTTGAACGTGTTCTCCCAGTCACGGGCCTTCAGCCCGACGACCCGCACCGGCATGCCCGGCGCCAGACCCTCGGGAAGGCCGGTCTCCGGCACGGTCACCTGGTAGAGGTTGCCCTCACCCTCGTCCGAGACCAACAGGCCCACGGTCGACAGGCTCGCGTTGGTCTCCCGGTCCACGGCCCGCTCACCGGTCTTCTTGTTGACCATCTTGGGTTCCGGCGCGGTCGCCACGAACACCACAGCGGTCGAAAGGTCGATCTTGAAAGACGGCATGAGCACATCCCTCGATCACGGAAGCCGCCGGACGCGACCTCTCTAGACATCTCCATTGGAGCGCAACCTGTATAGAGACGTCAAGGGAATCTGTATAGAGATGTTGATCGGGCTCGATTCGGGCTACACGCACGGGGTGGGATGCGTAGCTACGTACACGCGGAGTTTGTAGCTATGCCCTAGGCTGTCTAGAGAAGAGAGGAGGGCTCCCCAATGGCCACCACCGACGACGACCGTCGGCCGAAGTACCAGCGGATCGCTGACTCCCTGCGCGAGGCGATCCAGTCGGGCGAATACGGTCCCGGTGATCGGCTTCCGGGAGAAAACGAGCTGATGAACGCCCACGGCGTGGCCCGTATGACGGCCCGTCAGGCATTGGGTGTACTCAAGGACGAAGGTACGGTCGAGTCCCGCAAGGGCGCTGGCGTCTTCGTCCGGTCCTTCCGGCCACTACGGCGCCGAGGTATCCAGCGGCTTGCGCAGGAGCAGTGGGGTAGCGGTCGATCCATCTGGGCGGCCGACACCGAGAACCGCACGCTCGAAGTGGACCAGGTGGCGGTGTCGGAGGAGGCCGCCCCGGAGAGCGTCGGGCGCGTGCTCGACCTTGCCGACGAGGAGACGGTGTGTATTCGCCGACGCCGGTATGTCCTGGACGGGAAGCCCGTACTGCTCGCAACCAGCTATCTCCCCACGTCAGTAGTGGGAGACTCGGCCATCACGCAGTCAGACCCAGGCGCCGGCGGAATCTACGCGCGCCTTGCCGAACTCGGGTACAAGCCGGTGCACTTCCGTGAGGAGATCCGCTCACGCATGCCCTCGAAGGATGAGGCGACGCTGTTGGGTATCTCCTCAGGCACCCCGGTCATCCTGATCTGCCGGACGGCCTTCGCGGACGAAGGGCGCCCGGTCGAGATCAACGAAATGACCTTGGACGCGGCTTCCTACATCCTGGAGTACGACTTCGACGCGTGATCACCCGGACCATGTTCGCGCGTCTCGCGCAACCTCGTAGATGCGCGCAACCTGTTCCGGTGCGAGTCGAGGAGAGAGGCCCGACAGGACCCGATCAAGGTATTCAACCTCTAGAACGAGCACCGGGGGGTTTGCGCTCTTGACCGTCAGCCTCGCCGCGTGCACGACGGAGATCACGGGACGTACGGGTACGTCGACGCCGAAGCGGCGAGAGAGGGCCCGAGACGTGCGGCGAGCTTCGGACTGACTGATCGCGATGTGCCGGGTTACCGATCCGTTGATGGTGAGGGCGGTGTCGCCGTACCAAACGGTCTTGCCCCGATGCCGCTTTGAGTTGATGGCGAAGACGCCGGCGGGGCCGATGGCAAGGTGGTCGATGTCTGCGCCGCCGGGCCGCTGGATTGCATGGAGGGTGAACCAGCCATAACGTTTGAGCTTGTCCAACTTCCGGGCGGTGATGAGTTCACCGGTGAGCCCAGCCGACCAGCTACGGATCTCCGAGCCGGGCACCCAGCGGTTGATCAACCTCAGGACGGGATTCGGCTGTAGCTCTTGGATCTTCCTCCGTACCGCGTCGCCCGGCCGGTTCTGCGCTAAGTCACTCAACAGCGGCTGCACCCTGCCCCCTCATGGCTGCGTCTTTGCTGCCAGGGCACCACGGAGGCTTGACCAGCGCCAAGACCCGTATCGGCCATGAGCTGTTACAGGTTTCTCTACCTCATCAAGCCGGCTGCGCTCCGCTCCGCCGGGCGCGCTCCCGGCTCCGCTCCGGGCGCCGCTCCTGCCTTCGGCCCGCTCCGCCCGCGCTGCGCCGACGCGCGCCCACGTGGACAACGCCGGGTCATGAGTCGATCACCGTAGAGACCGGCCACGGTCAGAGCCAGCCTCCGGCGGGGGCGCTCAGGCTCCGAGATGGCGGGGGCGCCGTTCGCGTGTGCCGGCGGACAGTGGCGTGCGCGGGGTGCTCCCATCCCGTCTGCCATCGACCCAGGCAGAGCCGAGCAGACGCGGCCCATGGCGTCCAGGTCGTTCGTACAGTGGCGCGCTCCACCTGGACGCCATGAACCACGCCCGCTCCACGGTGTGTGGGTCGACGGCAGACGGGATGGGAGCTGGTGGGCGGTGGGTATTGGCGGATAGGGGGTTGATGACTTATCGCCAGAAGGCGCATGACCTACTACGTACCCCATTGGGAGGCGAGTCAAATCACAGGTTCCACATCCACGGAAGCGCTGTTTGGCCAGGTCAGTCGGGGTCTAAGGAGCGTTCCTAGTACTGAGGCCAGCTAGGTCCAGCGAAGACCAAAGGCTATAGTCTGGCCTATGGACCTGTGAGGTTAATGGTCCACTCCTACTGACACAGTGGAGAAGTGGAACCACACAGGGCGTGAGCGGGCTCCAAGCACAAAAGCTCGGCTCCGGTCTTGCACACCAGAGCCGAGCCTGTGCGTGGAGTCGTTGAGCGGGTCCGGCCGAGTAGACATTGGCCGGGCCCGCTTTTCTAGGGCCTGCCATCGTCCGGCTCACCGCTCATCGTCAGCGCGCTAGCGCGCCAGCTGCTCCACACAGCCTGCGAGCGCCGTCAGCGCCGAGAGGACCGCGATCACAATTTCGGCCTTCGTCGGGCCCCGCTTGTGATCATCGTCGTCCGGCTCTTCGGGCTTTCGCGGATCTGCCATGTCCTACTTCCAGTCCGGTCGTACTTACCCCTGACTACTGGGGTCTTCGGCTCTCGTGTCCGAAGCTTGGGATGGACCGGAAGTGGACGGCAGAAGCATATAGGGCGGCACCGACAGTCACGCTTTCGTGGCAGCGCAGCCCCAGGGTTGGCGACCTCTACAGGGCCTCCCGTGATGGTGTGACCGGCTCCCCCGACTTACGTACTGCAGGCAAAACACTCCAAGGGAAGTTGATCCAGTCGTCGGTCCGCTTCCACACGTACTCGCACTTCACGAGCGAGTGGGACTTCTCATAGATCACGGCGGACCGGACCTCGGCCACGTGGTCGAGGCAGAAGTCGCGGACCAGCTTCAGCGTCTTGCCGGTGTCGGCGACGTCGTCCGTGATGAGGACCTTCTTGTCGCTGAAGTCGATGACGTTGGGGACGGGAGCGAGCATGACCGGCATCTCCAGGGTGGTCCCCACCCCGGTGTAGAACTCCACGTTGACCAGATGAAGGTTCTTGCAGTCGAGGGCGTACGCGAGCCCGCCGGCGACGAACACCCCGCCGCGGGCGATGGAGAGCACTATGTCCGGCTCGTACCCGTCGTCGGCGATGGTCTGGGCGAGCTCGCGGACGGCGACGCCGAACCGCTCGTAGGTCAGGTTCTCCCGCACGTCACCGCTCATGCCCGACCCCTCACACCTGCGTCCGATGGAAATTGAGGTAGGAGCGGGAGGCGGTGGGTCCGCGCTGCCCCTGGTAACGGGAGCCGTAGCGCTCACTGCCGTAGGAGTGCTCGGCGGGGGAGGAGAGCCGGAACATGCACAGCTGCCCGATCTTCATGCCCGGCCACAGCTTGATGGGGAGGGTCGCGAGGTTGGACAGCTCAAGGGTCACGTGTCCGCTGAACCCGGGGTCGATGAACCCGGCGGTGGAGTGCGTGACCAGCCCGAGCCGCCCGAGCGAGGACTTCCCCTCCAGCCTGGACGCGAGATCATCGGGAAGCGAGATGACCTCGTACGTCGAGGCGAGGACGAACTCGCCGGGGTGGAGGATGAAGGGCTCGTCGCCCTCGGGCTCCACGAGCCGGGTGAGGTCCGGCTGCTCGATGGAGGGGTCGATGTGCGGGTACCGGTGGTTCTCGAACACCCGGAAGAAGCGGTCCAGCCGTACGTCGATGCTCGACGGCTGCACCATGAATTCGTCGTAGGGATCGATCCGTACCCGCCCGGCGTCGATCTCGGCCCGGATGTCCTTGTCTGAGAGAAGCACGCCCCGAGGATACGCAAGGCGCGCGGACCCATGAAAACCGTGACGAGTCCGCGCGCCTCTGTTACTGCTGTTTTCTTCGGCCGCTACCGCTTCTCAAGGGCGACCGGCACGACGCTGCGCAGCCGGGCGCACTTCGGGCACCGCACGAGCCGACCGGGGCCGAGCCGCTCGGCCTGCTGCATCGGGAACGAAGTGGTGCTGAACACGTGCCCTTCGGCACAGCGGACGACGGTGTGTTCCATCAAGTCCCTTAAGTCCCTTCCCCAGGAGCCGCGTCGGGCTTACTGCCGTGACGACGGAAAGCCACATTACGGGATCAAAGGGACGGCTCTCCAGGCGGCACTCCGGCCTGCCGGGCCCCTCTCCCACACCTCCACCGTACGCCCCAACTCCCGCCCGGCGCAGCCGGATCCCACCCCGTGAAACACGCACGGACCCCACGGTCTCGGCGCCGGGGGTCCGTCATGGGGTACAGTGAGCGGGCGTTCGGACACCGACTCGGTCGGAGTCTTACGCGGGTGTAGTTTAATGGTAGAACATCAGCTTCCCAAGCTGAGAGCGCGAGTTCGATTCTCGTCACCCGCTCTTCTCGAAGCCCCAGGTCAGTGGCCTGGGGCTTACGCGTTGCCCGGATCCTCCGCTGGTTGCGGACCCGCCAAGGGCATGAAGATCGGGCACGCGGAAGGCGCGGGTGCTTGGCGGGTGCCCTGCACTCACCGCTCCCGATACCGAGGCGTGCCGCTGACCTACGATTTCATGGCGCTCACCGGCGTCGTTCACGTAGTGTCCGGCGGTGCGCCAGGGGAAGGAGTCGAGACCTGCTCCGACCTCCGGGTTGTCCGCCATGCTCTCCTCGAAGTGGCGGTGGATCTCGCTGCGGACGCCCCCGGCGTGGCAGGAGTTGGCCGACAGTCCCTGTCCTGGGGCCGGGACACCTCGACAGCGAACCGTACGTTCGCGGTCTTTGACTGACCGTAGTCGGACCAGGGGTCGTAGGGGACGGTGCTCGAAGTGGATGGCGTCGGAGTCAGGGCCGCGCAGGTTCTCGACGCCCTCGTCCGCGTCCTCTGCCTCGACGTGGAAGTCACCGCCCACCTTCACCGTCTCGCCGTACCCGAGCGACGCCGTACCGCCCTCCGCCGCCCCGGGCCGGCGCCCGATGGCATCCGGCAGCCGGTGATGTCCCGCACCGACCTCCCCGCCCTGGTCCTGAACCGCTACCAGGACGTCCTGGTAGCCAACGCGCTCGCTGTCGTGCTGTTCCTGGCGAGCACTCCCGGCTGGGAGCGCGATTGGGAGGACTGCGCCAGCCGGCGCTGCGTCAGTGCAGCTGGTGGTCGCCCCATTTCAGACCGCGTTCGGCCTTCTCCAGCTGGCTCAGGGCCAAGCCCAGGGCCTCGGCGTTGCCTACTGCGCGGCAGGCGGCGACGGCCCGTCGGTTGACGAGGACGGCTTCCTGGTACTGCCGCACATCCACCAAGGTGCCGCCCAGCAGGAGGACTGCCCAGGTTTCCCAAAGCCGGTCTCCGGCTTCCTGCTTGACCGCGAGAAGCCGTCGGCACACAGCGACGGACTCCTGGGACCGCCCTGCGTCCAGGAGGTCGCCGTTGAGCTCGATCAGCATGTGCCCCTCGCGGTCGTGTCCCTGTGCTCTGCCATAAAGGGCAGCGGCCTGCATACCGACGGTGGCGCCCCGCTCGTACCGGCCCGCCTTCAGCAGCGCCTTGCTGAGGCTGTGCAATGCCGCGCGCTGGGAACTCTCGGCGCCGGTTTCTCGAAATGCCGCGACGGCCCGCTGGTAGGCGGTGACGGCCTGCCCGTACCGGCCCACTTTCATGAGCGTGTTGCCGAGGTGGAAGCTGCTCCTGCCCGTGCCGTCGCCGTCGCCGACTCCGCTGTGGACGGTGACGGCCCGGCTGTAGGCGCTGATGGCTTCCTCGAGCCGGTCCAGTCCCAGAAGTGCGCGGCAGAGGTTGAGGAGCGCGGAGCCTTCTTGGGAGAGGAAGCCGATCTTCCGCATGATGTCGGCGGTTCGCTGGTAGGTGGCGACGGCCTCCTCGTACCGCTCCTCGTCCAGAAGTACCTCGCCGAGGGAGTAACGGGCCACGGCTTCGAGGCGCTCGTCACCCGACTCCACGTAGTGGGTGATGGCCCGCTGGTAAGCACCGACGGACTCCGCGTTGCGCCCCACCGAGGCCAGGGCGTCGGCCAGGTGACGCAGTACCTCGGCTTCGCCGGCCCGGTTGCCGTGTTCGCGGTAGAGGGCCACGCCCCGCTCGCAGACGGTGACGGCCTCCTCGTGCTGCTTGTCGCTCTGCAGACCTTGCCCGAGGAATTCCAGGGCCTCGGCCTCCTTGCTGCCGTCACCGAGCCGTCGGTAGATCTCGGCGGCGCGCCTGCTGACGACGATGGACTCCGCGTACCGGCCCGCCCGGCCGAGGTCGCCGCCGAGTACGCCCGACACCTCGGCTTCGCCATCGAGGTGGCCAGCGTCGCGGTACGCCGCGGCGGCCTGTCGGCGGGCGGTGATGGACTCCTCGACGCGTCCCAGGCCCGCCAGCGCGGCTCCGAGGCCCGCAAGCGCCGCCCCCTCGCCACCACGATCGCCTGTCTCGCGGCAGAGATCGGCGGCCTGCTCGCAGAAGGTGACCGCCTGCTCGTACCGGTCCATGTGCAGGAGGGCGAGGGCGATGCCGAGAAGCGCCTTGTCCTCGGTGTGGCGTTCGCCGGTCTCCCGGAGGATGACGAGTTCCTGTTCGTAGGCGGCGACGGCCTCCTCGTACCGTCTCACATCGAAGAGGTGGGTACCCAGGCTGTGCAGCGTCACGCCTTCACGCGAGCGGTTGCCCGCCGCGCGGTAGAGGGCGGCGGCCTGCTCACGGGCGGTGATGGCCTCCTCGTACCGATGCGCCTTCGCCAGAGCTTCGGCCCGGTTGGTCAGAGCGTGGGCTTCGCCGCTGTGGTTGCCCGTCGCGCGGAAGACGGCGGCGGCCTTCCCGGACGCGGTGGCGGCCTCCGCGAACCGTCCCGCCTCCGCACAGGCACCGCTCAAGTTGATGAGTGCCATGGCCGCCTTCTCGTGGTCGCCGGCCTCGCGTAGGAGGGCTGCGGCCTGCTGGGTGACGGTGACGGATTCCTCGAAGCGCCGCAGATGCATCAACATGAAGCCACGATTGGCGAGTACGTGGCCCTTCACTGCGGGGCGGCCGGTGTCGGGCAGGAGGGCGGCGGCCTGCTCGTAGGCGGTGGCGGCCTCCTCGTACTGGTTCATGTGCCGCAGGGCGTCGCCCAGGTTGGTCAGTGAGTCAGCCTCTTTGCCGTGGTTGCCCTTCTCGTGATAGGTGGCGGCGGCCTGGCGAGTGGGATCGACGGACTCCTCGAAGCGACCCAGCCGCAACAGGGCGTTGCCGAGATTGTAAAGCGGTGCCGCCTCCATCCCATTCAGAATGAGGCGGGTGCCGCTTTCCTCCAGGAGCGCACTGGCTCGTCGGCTGACGATGATGGTCTCCTCGTACCGCTTCGCCGTCATCAGCGCGTTGCCCTGGTTGGTCAAGGCCACGGCCTCAAGGCGCCGCTCACCTGTTTCCCGGTAGACGGTCGCGGCCCGTCCCGCGGCCTCAGCGGCCTCGTCGGCCCTTCCGAGCCGGGCGAAGGCGGAGCTGAGGTTGGCGAACGCTCCGGCTTCCATAGTGCGGTCGCCGTTCTCGCGATAAAGAGCGGCAGCACGCTCGAACACCGTGACCGCCTCCTCGAACCGCTCCATCCTCTCCAGGTAATGACCGAACTCATTGAGGAGGTTCGCCGCGCCGTCGCCATCGCCGGTCTCGAGACGAACGGTGGCGGCCCGCTCGAACGCGGTGATGGATTCCTCAATGAACCCCAACTCGGCAAGGGTCCTGCCGACGTGGGCCAGCGACGTGGCGAGGCGGGGGAGGTCGGCGTCAGGTCCGGCCTCGGCCAACTGCCGGTACAGGTCGTCAGCCTCACGCGTGGCTGCCAGGGCCTTCTCCTGATGTCCTGGCGGAGGGATGGCTATCCGGATCAGTTCTTCCGCACTCTCGGGGAGATCGAAGGCGGGGTGGGCCACGACGAGCTGACGGTACAGGTCGGCGGCTTCGCGTAGGACCGCATGGGCCTGTTCCTCGCGCCCGAGGAGCGACAGGCGGCGGCCCAGGTTTTCGAGCGACCAGGCGAGACCGAGGTGATGGGCTGCGAAGTTGGTCTCGGCCAACTGCCGCTGGATGGCGACGGCTTCCTCGACCGGAGCCAGGGTCTCTTCCTCTCGGCCCACAGCCGACAGGAAGGTGCCGAGGTTGATCAGCGCGTTCGCCAGGTCGGGCTGATAGGCCGTGGGGTTCGCGGCGGCGAGTTTCCGGAACAGGTCGGTGGCCTCCTGAATGGCCTCCAGGCCATCTTCAGCACGGCCCACGCCGAGCAAGGCGCGCCCGAGGTTGTTCAGCGTCGCGGCCAAGTGGTGGGACTCGGCAGCAGGGTTCGTCTCGGCCAGTTGCCGGGACAGGTCGACGGCCTCCTGCGCGGCGGCCAGGCCCTCCTCCAAATGGCCCGCATCGGTCAGTTGCCCGCTGAGGGTGGTCAACGCCCCCGTGACATCGGTCCGTTGGGCCGCAGCGTCGTCGGCTGCCAGTTGCCGGTCCATACCGGCGGCCTCCTGGAGGGCGGCCAACGCCTCTTCCCGGCGGCCATGCTCCGACAGCCGGTTGCCCAAGCTGGTCAGAGACATCACCAGCCTGCTCCCATGGGCGGCGGGGTCGGCTTCGGCCAGGCGCCGGCTGATCGCCACGGACTCCTCGGTGAGGAAGAGCGCCTCCTCCGGGCGGCCCACGTCGGAGAGCCGGTCGCCGAGGTTGGCCAGGGAGGTCGCCAAGCGGCCGAGGTGGCCGAGGCGTTGGGGATGATCGGGACGGTCCGGGGCGTCGTCCACAAGCTGCCGGTACAGGCGTACGGCCTCCTCGGTGGCGGTGACCGCCTCCTCCCTGCGCCCCGCGTTGGCACGGCGCCACGCCAGGGTGCCGTACAGCCAGGCCCGCTCGCCGGGGTCCTCCGTGGTGGACAGACGATGGGCGATCAGGACTTCCATGACCGCGAGGATGCCGATGTCCAGGTTGACGTCGCGGCCCTCGGGCAAGTGGGACTCGACGGCCTCCAGTACGGCCAGCAGCTCGGGGGCGATGGATCCGTCGTCCGGGGCGCTCGTGTCGCCGAGGGCGGCGAGCGCGGTCAGGGCAGGGCTGCCTGCGGCGATCGCGAGGCCGGGATCGCGACGCAGCAGTGGGTACAGGACGTCCTTGCCGATATGCGCCCAGCGGCCGGCGGCCGACGCCAGGAAGGTCACCGCACGCGGGGCGATCACCTCCCGGACATCCTCTTCCACGGACACCTTGGCGAACTCGGCCGTCAGAGTCGCAGGGGCACCGCTCGCCCAGGGGTCCGGTTCGTAGGAGCTGATGTCGTGCCCAGGAGTGAGCAGGCCGAGGAAGTCCTCGGCGAGCCGGTCGGGATAGAGAGGCTCCAGAACCAGTGCACGGTCGACGGGCGGGTAGCAGAGCCGGTGATCGTCCAGGACGTTGAGCGGTTCGGGCAGCCGCAGTCTCTCCAGGGCCTGCATCCCCAGGTCATGGCTTACCGCTCCCGTGAGCACCGCCGTGAACACGGTCTTGGCCATGACGGACTGCTTGGTCCGGTAGTCCTGCCCGTGCCGTCCGGCGTCGACGAGCTTCTGCCATGCCAGGCGTTCGCGGTCGAGGAGGTACGCCGACAGCTGGTGCGGCTCGGACAGAGGCGCGGGCGCGCCCCGTTTGCGGGCATCGACGGCGACCAGGGCAGCCATGTGCAGGTTCAGGGGCAGGCCGAAGTCACGGTGGTCGAGGGAGCTGGTCGGCTGGACGCCCGCTGCGTCCGACAGGTCGTACAGGTCGGCCCCGGCGTAGCGGTCGCGGGCGGCGGTGAACATCTGAAGCCTGTCCGCGGCCAGCGAAGGGAGCCGTAGGTCGACAGCGGCGGCACGACGGTCGGCCAGTTCGGCCCGGAGAGCCGCGAACCAGCGGACGGTCCGGCCGATCAGCAGAACACGGGTGGGGCGTTGCTCGTGGAGAACGGCGTAGGACAGCAGGTGTTCCAGCTCGCTGTGCGCCCATCGGTCCGCGTAGTCGACGACCAGAAGTACTCCGACCGCGTCATCGGGCGGGGCTATTCCACTGGGCGGGAGGGACGGACCGGGGAAGACGCCTTGGAGCCCCGCTTGCAGGACGTGCCATCGCTGCTGTCCCCGCCCACTCCGGGTCTGCCCGGCGAACTCCGCGGCGAGCCGGGTCTTGCCCTGTCCGCCGGGGGCGTGCAGGAGCAGGACCGACAAGTCCTCATCCCTGGCGTCCCGCCACTGCCGAAGCCGCTCCAACTCGGCTTCCCGGCCGACGAAGGGCACAATCTGGCTGCGTGCGTCCAGCAGGCGGCTGGGCTGCGCCATCAGCTTCGTGGCGTCGGGGGCAGCGGGAGCGGGGAACTCCTCGATGGTGGGGAGACGTGAGCCGTAGATGTTGTTGACCGTGGCTGTCGCGCCCGGTCCCTGGACGACCACACCACCGTTCGATGCGTGCGCCTCGTAGTAGTACCGGAGGGTCTCGGAGTTCGCCGGATTCCCTGTCATCGCCAGCCGCCGTTGTTGTTGACGTTCGCGCTGGCACCCGGCCCCTGAACGACCACACCTCCGGACACCGCGTCCGCCGAGTAGCGGTCCCCCCGAGCCGCTTCCTCGCCGGCGGGCCTCTCCCCGTCGCCCCCGCGACGACCGCCGGGCGGCGCATCACCCGGCTCGGCCTTGCCCGGATTCGGGTCTGCCTCCGGCCCCAGGTCCAGTCGTCGTACATCGGCACCCGGCACCCAGATCCAGGCCGAGCCCTCGTACTCCTTCTCCTTCACCCGCACATGCCGGAACTCATCCGCCCGGACGCTGGTGTACGCCTCCTCCTTCACGACGTCACGGAAGACAGGCTCCGACACCCCGACGGCCAGACAGGCGCCCGGGGCCCGAGCGAGTGCGGCGCGCAGGACCGCGGAGTCGAGGATGCGGCCGAGCTCGACCGGAGCCGGGCCGATGAAACCGTTGGCGCCCGGCGAGGCCGGGCCGAAGTGAACGGCTGCCCTGAGCCTGAGCCGTGCGTGCGGCTCCCGGTTGCGGTTGAAGGTCCGCAGACCGAAGTCCAGGATGCGCATGAAGGCGTCGACCAGGGTGGGCTCGGAGGCCCCCTCGGGCAGGACCACGAACAGCGAGTCCCCACCCTCCTGCGTCATCCATCGCGAGCGGTCCAACCGGGCTGCCTCGGCCGCCTCGTGCAGCAGCCGCGTGATCGCCTCCTGGAACTCGCCCTGCGTCACTGCGTCGGCGCCGCCGTATCCCTTCGCGTCGACCGCCAGCAGCAGCCTGCGGCCGAACACCCCCATGGCGCCCGGGGCTTCCTCACTGTTCTCTGCCATGACACCTCTCGGTACACGTACTTCAGGGGGCATGTTGTGTGACTCAAATCCCCTGCAATCATTGGAGTTGCTCACGTCAGACCGGCACCCGCTCCCCCGGATCACGGGTGCCGGCGATCAAGTCGTATATCCGCGCCTCGGTGTGAACCCTGTGGAAATACGAGATTCCGAGAGTTGTCACCGCTCGCTGGGACCCAGAACCCGCAGAAGTGACTGGTTCGGCCAGGGCGGTCACCCGTTACTGGACACAGCACCCCTCGCCGACGGAGGAGACGTCCATGACACCCAGCGTCCGGGCAGCCGACAGCCGCCCCGCGCAGTACATGTTCACCGCGCTGCAGACGACCCACCAGCACGCGGACGCGAAGGCCGGCATCCTGGCAGCGGTGCAGGCCGGGCTGGCCGGCACGGCAGCGGCATGGAGTCGTGGGGTCGTGCTCGTCGGTGAACAGGGAGGTGCAGCCGGGGTGTTTGCGGGAACGCTGTTGGCCCTGTTCGTCTGCGGCCTGATCGGTGGGGCGGTGAGTCTGGCAGCGGTGTTGAGCCCGCGGCTGCTGCGGGATCAGGCCACCAACCGGTACAGCTTCGTCCACCTGGAGTCGGGCCCGGACATCCTGCCTGCCGAGGACGCGCACGCGGACGAGACCGCGGATCGAAGGGAGTTGTCGCACACCGTGCGGTTCCTCGCCCATGTCGCCGTTCTCAAGTACCGCTGGCTGACGGGGGCGGTGGTGTGTACGGCCGTCATGGGCGTGAGCGCGGGGCTGAGCGTGGCTCTGCAGCCGGTACTGGTCTGACATCTGTTCGGCTGCTGCCATTCGCCCGCCAGGTCCGCGAGCTGCCGGAGCCGGGGCAGGTCCCTGATGACGGAGGCACAGTAGCCCGTCTTCAACAAGCCCTCTTCCCGTAGTTCGCGCAGTACCTTGTGGACCGTCGTCTCCGCGGCGCCGATCAGCGTCGCCAGCTCCGGCTGCGTCAGCCGGATGTCGATCACCACCCCGTCGCGCTGGGGAGTTCCGTAGGACGCGGCGAGTTCCACCAGCACACGGGCCAAGCGCAACTTCGCCGGGTACCCCCGAAAGTCCAGCCGTCTGCGGTTGGCCCAGCGCAACCGGTCGGCGAGAACCACAGTCAGGGCCATGGAGACCTCGGGGCGGCGCGTCAGCAGTGCTCGCAGCGCGCCGTCATGCAACACTCGCGCGGTCAGTGGACCGCAGGCAGTGACCGTGGCCGAGCGCAGGGCGCGCCTGTCGATGGCAGCCATCTCACCCACCGTGTCACCGCCGGCCCGGACAGCGAGGAGCGAGGTCTCACCGTTCTCCACGACCGCCGTGACCTTCGTGAGACCGGACAACAGCACGAGTACGTGCCTGTCGTTCATCCCCTGCCGCAGCAGCACGGCATCCGCGTCGAACCGAACCTCGGTCCCCAGGTCGAGCAGTTCCTTCCGCGCCGGGGAAGACAGCCTCCTCAGCAGACTGCGCGTCGGCCATTCCTCGGCCCCGTTGGGCACCGTCACGTGCATCCACGCCGCTCCGCGCTCAGGCACGGTCGCCAAGGATGGTCTCTCCGAAACAACAGCCCTCCTCCCAAGGAGAGCACTCTCGGCCTGCTGCCCCCTCCGTTTCGCTCGGTTCCGGGGTCCTGGTGTCTGATCACGGGTGTTCGCCCGGGGTATCCAACGGCCATGGCGACACCCGCAGCCGGCGGCGCGGCCGGAAGTGTCGTCCAGCGCATCATGAGCCGACCACGTTCACGATGACGTGCCCTGTCCGGCGGTCTGCGCGGAGCACTGCGCGGGCCGCCCCGAGAACCTCGTGGTCCATCTCCGGTCCGGAGGCCAGGACCTGGAGCAGCCGGGTCCGCCACACGTCGGGATCCGTCTCGTACGCGTGCAACACCCGTACGCCGTATCCGCCCCGCACGCCGTCGCAGCCACCGGACAACCGCCGGCGGACCGCCTCTCTCAGCACGGTGTGGAGGTCCTGGACGACTCCTCGTGAGGTGTCGGTGAGTCCGGCCGCCGCCCCCGTCGCCAACGCGGTCGCCACCAACTTCACTTCGGTCACGCGGACCCCCTTCGGTTGTGCGGGTTGTGCGATGTCGTCTCCATGACCATGGCTGGGGGTGCTGCAATTCTGATGAAATTTCGATGACGTAGGGAAGCGGAGGCTTCGGGGTGGACGACGGATCTCCTCGGCTGCTGCGGTTCGAGGTGCTGGGGCCGTTACGGGCATGGCGGGGCGGGACGCCGCTGGAGCTGGGGCCGGTCAAGCGGCAGGCTGTGCTGGCCGCGCTGCTGCTGCGCCAAGGGGCCGTGGTGAGTCATGCGCGGCTGCTCGACGCGGTGTGGGGCGAGGAGCCGCCCGCGGGCGGCCACAAGGTGCTGCCCACTCATGTCAACTCGCTGCGCAGGGTGCTCGATCCGGAAGGTACTCCGCCCGCGGAGTCGGTGATCCGCAGTGGCAAGGGCTGGTACCGCTTCGTCGTCGAGGAGGTCAGGCTCGATACGGCGGATCTGGACGAACGGGGCGACGAGGCGTTGCGCACTGTCGCGTCGGGCGACCTGGCCTCCGCCTCGGACCAACTCTCAGCGGCCATCGGCCTGTTCCGGGGTGAGCCGCTGGCCGGGCTGCCGGGACCGTTCGCGCAGGAGGAGCGGCAGCGGTGGCAGGAGCGCCGGCGGACGCTCCGGCTGGAGCGGCTCAAGTGCCTTGTGCTGCTGGGCCGGTTCGGCGATGCCCTCGACGACCTGAGCGGGCTGTCGGCGTCTTCGGCGGCCGACCGCTACGACGAGTCGCTGACGGCCCTGCGCATACGGGCCTTGTACGGCTGCGGCCGTCAGGCGGAAGCGCTGAATGCCTTTGAGGACATGCGCGTACGGCTGCGTGACGAGCTCGGAGCCGATCCAGGTGAGGAACTGCGCCGGGTGCACGCAGCGGTGCTACGCCAGGACGACGCCTTCCTCCTTCGCCCGCAGGCGCATTCCGGGCCACGCGAGGGCGCCGTGCCCGCCGAACTTCCCCATGGCACCCAGGGCTTCGTCGGACGTAGCAGCGAACTCGCCCGGCTGAACGGCCTGCTTCCGCACGAGCAGGAGCCGGGTACGGCGAACACCGTGGTCATCTCCGCCATCGGCGGCGCCGCCGGGATCGGCAAGACCGCGCTGGCCGTGCACTGGGCACACCAGGTCCGCGACCGCTTCCCGGACGGCCAGCTCTACGTCAACCTGCACGGTTTCGACCACGACCGGCAACCCCTCGAACCCGGCGAGGCCCTTGAACTGCTGCTGCGCAGCCTGGGGCTCGCGGCGGCGGAGATCCCCGCGCACCACGAGGCCCAGGGCCGCGTGTTCCGGACCCTGCTGGCCGACCGGCGCATGCTGGTCCTGCTGGACAACGCGGCCTCCGCCGATCAGGTCCGCCCGTTGCTCCCATCCACCCCGACCTGCTGCGTCCTCGTCACCAGCCGCAACCGGCTCGGCGATCTCGTGGCCCACAACGGCGCCCACGCCCTGCCGCTGGACCTCCTCCAGCCGGACGAGGCCCGCGCACTGCTGACCCGGACCCTCGGTATGGAGCGGGTCGCCGTCGACGAGCACGCGGTGGGCGAGCTGATCCGGCTGTGCGGCAGCCTGCCCCTGGCGCTGCGGGTGGCCGCCGCCCGGCTGGCGGGGGATCCGGGTTTGCGCCTGGCCGACCTGGTCGCAGAGATGACCGAAGGCAGTCGGCTGGCGGCCCTGGAACCGGACGGTGACGCCACATCCCCTTTGCGTACGGCCTTTTCCGTGTCGTACCGGGTCCTGGCATCGGAGGCGCGCCGACTCTTCCGCCTGCTCGGCCTGTTCCCCGGGGCGGAGTTCACCTCCGATGCCGCGGCGGCGCTCCTGGACACATCGCCGCAGCAGGCCCGACGCCTGCTCAGCGTATTGGCCGCCGCCCACTTGATCGAGCCCACGACCGTGGGCCGGTACCGGTTCCACGATCTCATTCGTGAGTACGCGCAGGGGTGCGCGCAGGCGGAGGAGACGGCGGCGGATCGCGACGTCGCGCTGGAACGGCTCCTGATCTGGTACCTGCACGCCTCGCGCGCTCTCGGGGGAACCTGGCTCTTCCCCAGTCTGCCAAGCGAGCTCGGCCGCGGTGGTCAACCGGGTCTGCCGGCCTCCACGGGAGCCTCACAGTGGCTGGAGGCGGAACGGGCCAACCTGCTCGCCTTCATCCACCATGTCGCCCGCCACGGTCCCCGCCCCGTCGCATGGCACATGGTCAACGCGCTGTTCGGCTACTTCTGGTTTCAGCTGCCGCGGACAGCGTGGCAGGCCACCGCGCAGGCGGCGCTCGAGGCAGCCACGGTCGAAGGCGACCTGTTCGGCCAGGCAGCCGTGCACATCAGCCTGGGACTGATCCAGTCGGACCGGGGGGATCCCAGTCGAGCGCTGGAGCATCACTCCCGCGCACTGGACATCAGCCGGGAGCTCCGTTGGGCGACGGGCGAGGCAGCGGCTCTCGGCGGCAGGGGCCAGGCGGAATGGAACATGGCGCGTCTCGACAGTGCTTACGAGCACGTCACCGCCGGTATGCGGATCGCCCGTGAAGCCGGAAACCTCCACCTTGAAGCGTTGGGGTTGGTTGTCATCGGTCTGACCAGCCGGGATTTGGGCCGACTGCACGAGGCTGCCGAGCAGCTCGAACGGGCCATCATCGCGAACAAACAGATCAGCTGGTGGGACGACAGCCTCGCTGTGCAGAATCTGGGCTGGGTGTACTGGGAGCTCGGCCGTCTGACCGACGGCCTTGACGTCCTCATGCCCAAGGTGACCGCCGGCGAGCGAGACGGGAACCATAACGCCCGCGCAACGGTGCTCGACACCGTTGCCAAGATCAATATCACACTCGGCCGACACGACGAGGCGCTGGAACAGGCCGAGCGCGCCTTTGCCATGGCCAAGGACAAAGGACGGGTCTGGATTCAGGCCAGCATTCTCACCACGGTGGCCACTGCCCACCGAGAACTGGCGCATTTCGACCGATCGATTCGGCTCGGCACGAAGGCGCTCGCCCTGGCCCGCGAGTCGAGATACAGACGCCCTGAGGCAGACGGCCTCGTTGGCCTCTCCCTCACCCTTGAGGAGATGGGCCGTGACCACGAGGCCCGCGCCCACGCCGAGCAGGCCCTGGCCCTGGCACGCGCCCACTCCTTCCGCGTGGTCGAGGGCCAGGCGTTGACCGCCTTGTGCAACATAGCGGCGTTCGGGGAAACAATCACCACAGCAGTCGAGTTGGGCCGGGAGGCCCTGACCATCCATCGCGAGACCGGCCACCGCCCCGGCGAGGCCCGCACCCTCATGGCACTGGCCCGCGCCCACCGGAAGGTCGACGGCGCTGCCGCTGACCTGATGAGGCGGCAGGCACGGGATATTATCTCGGACATCGGCGCGCCGGTGACGGAGTGCGAGGATCTCGACCAGTGAGTTCCGCGGCGGGTCCGCCCTCATCGTCCGTCCGCGTACGCAACGGTGTCTGTACGCGCTCTACCGGGCGCCACGCCTGCCGCGTCCGCCGAGGACGTGAAGGCGCTGCCGAGTCGTCTGCGTCGAAGCCGTGCCCGATCCGTGCCCGTAAGGGCGGAGAACCACGGTCGACAGGGGCGTGATCAGCGCTTCGCGGCTACCGCACAGGAAAGGTGTCTACGCAGGTCAGCACCACGGAGCCCGACCAAGCGCCGCCGCTTCCCAAGCTGAGAGCGCGAGTTCGATTCTCGTCACCCGCTCCATGGAGAAGGCCCAGGTCAGAGACCCGGGCCTTTTTGCTGTCCATGATGATCAGTTGTCGCGTGCCAGATTCGTGCCAGAAGGCCTGTCGGGGGCTCTCTGCGCGGCAGCGGCCCGCGCCTTGCGGACCGTGGCGTCCAGCCCGGCGGCGACCTCCTCTTGCCGCTCGTTGTCGGAGTGCTGGTAGATCAGTGCTGCCTTCTCGGAGGACTGTCCGGCCCGGACCATGGTGTCCTTGAGCGTGGCGCCGGAGCGAGTGGACAGCGTGTGTCCCGTGTGTCGGAGATCGTAGAACCGGAAGCCCTCGGGCATGCCGACGATCTCCCACGCCTTCCGCCACCTCCGCCCGAAGGTGCTGCGCCGGAAGGGAGCACCCTTCTCGCCCACGAAGAGCAGCCCATCCGGCCCCTGCTCGGCGTAGCTTCCAGATGCCAGCGGAGCTCCCGGCGGAGGAACGCGGGAAGAATCACAGTCCGGGTGCCGGCCTCGGACTTGGTGTCGCCCTGTACGCGCCGCCCGTTCATCCGCTCCGGCTCGGCGAGGCGCACCCGGACGCGCAGGTTGTCGAGGTCGACATCCCGGCGGCGGAGGCCGGCCAGCTCTTCCGGCCGCATCGGACCGTACGCACCGAGGTAGACCATGAGCCGCCAGCGCATCCCCACGGCGTTGGCGAGTGCGTCAACCTGGGCGACGGTGGCGATGCGCCGCTCAGCAGCCTTCTCCTTACCGACACCCTTGATCCGGCACGGATTGCGAGTGACCAACTCGTCGTCCACGGCCGTCTCCATGATGGCCTTGAGGAGCCGGTACGCCTTGGCCGTCATCGTCTTGGCGTTGGCAGTCCGCAGCCGATCGGCCCGCCACTCACGCACGCGCGGAGCTGTGATCTCGTCCAAGTCCGACTCGGCGAAGGCGAACAGGTGCTTGTCGAGGAGGTAGTGGTAGAGGTCGCGGGTGAGGGGCGCGAGCTCCCGTTCCTCGACCCACTTGTCGGCGTAGGCCCGGAAGCTCACGGCACCCGCCTCGGGATCGCGCCACTCGCCCCAGCGGATCTCCGTCTGTCTCTCGGCAAGCCAGTCGTCCGCGTCCGCCGTCGTCTCGAAGGTGATCGGAGCCGGACGCATCACACCGTCAGGTCAGTACAGCGTGAGCGCCTCCGGACCTGAGCTACGACTTGGCTGTGTGGGAAGGCGAGCGCCCTGCGGACGACAAGGCAGCCGCGCGAGCGTTCACAGACCTCTATGAGCGCTACGTCGACACGGATGTGGAGCATCCGCCGGCCGAGCGCATCGCGGCTTACGTTGCCGCCCTTCTGGAACGGTGGTGTGACCTGACCGAGGACGAAGAGGACACCTCCCCCTGGTCGACGGGGCCGTTGATCGGCGAGGCATGCGGCCCGCTCATCTACTTCCCGATGCGCTGGAGCATGGCTGAGGAGGCCTCCACCTACGCAGCGGGACTCGCAAACTCGATGGGGCTGGTGTGCTTCGACCCTCAGCAGAACCGTCTCAGGCCATGAAGCTGGGGGCGCTTCCGTCTCAGTTTCCGTCTCATTCAGTGCCGTTCACGGCCGTTCAGACGGGACCGAAGCCGGTAGCCGCTCTACCGACCGGCCGTCCTTGAACGCGGGTGAACGGCCCCGTTCGAAGCCCTAGGGACCACCACCACAGTTGGAAAGCGTGTTGGCGCCGCTGCCCATCGGGGCTGAGGAGACGAGCCGACCTTGAACCGAGGATTCAGCGCGGCCCGCTCCGAGGAGTAGCCGGCGCGCGCCATCGTGTCCTTGAGCGTGACACTCGGCTCGATCGCGCCTCCTGAGGAAGACGTATCCCCAGGCCCGGCGCGTCATCGGATGCGCCGGGCCTGGGGGGCGACCTCAGCTGGTGAAGGTGAAGTACTTCCAGGAGCCGTGCGTGGTCGAGTTCACGGTGTCGTTCGAGGAGTTGTTGATGTAGGACGACCGCACGCGCATCGAGTAGCCGGTCTGGTGCGTGCCACGCAGTTCCACCACCGACTTGCCCTTGGAGTCGAGCTTGAAGTACTCGTACCCCGCCGACCGCCAGGCGCCGGCGGAGTAGATCTGGAACTCCAGCTTCTGCGAGCGGCCGGGGTAGGCCGTCATCGTGGTCGTGAGAAGCGGGTTGGTCTTCTTCCGGAAGTAGTACTTGGTGTACCCGTTGACCTTGGCCGTCTTGTAGTAGCGGCTCAGGCTCAGCGACACCTTGACCTTCGCGCCCACCCGGCTCGTGGCCGTCTTCGGGGCGGTCCGCGCGTCGCCGGAGAAGGACGCGCTCACCGTGGTGTCGCGCTTCAGCGGCAAGGTGACCGACAGGTTGCCCGCGCTGTTGACCGTGCCGGTCTTGACCAGGTACTTGCCCTTGCCGTCGCCCGCGGTGTCCGCGTAGAGCGAGAGCGTCCGGTTCTTGTACGTCGTGCCGAGGTGGGCGGTGAACGTCACGTTACTGGCGTAGTCGTAGACGGCGCCGTTCTTGTTCACGGTCAGGGTCGTCGCGTTCCGGGAGACCTCGACCATGTCGGAGGCGGAGGCAGCCGTGCGATCGGCGCCACCGGCATAGGAGACCTTGTAGGTGACCTTGCCGCCCGCGGGCGGGATGTCGGTGAAGGAGAAGGTCCCGTCCGCTTTCACCGTCGCGGCAGGGAGCGCCTTGCCGTTCGGGGACTCCTGGTCCGTCCGGGTCACCGCGACGGTGGTCCCCGCGGGCAGCCCGAGCGTGTTCGTGACCTTGCCGGAGACGGTCAGCGACTTGGCTCGGTCGGCGGTCGCCGGGGCGTTCACCGTGACGGTGGTGACCGCCTTGCCGGGGTCGGTGACGACGCGCAGGCTGTACTTGTTGGAGAGACCGTGTGTGACCGCGAAGAGCCGGCTGCTGTCGGGTGCGAAGGCGAGGTCGCCGTGGTCGAGCAGGGTCTCCTGGGAGACTCCACCCTGTTCGTCGGTGAAATTGGCGGTCCGCCTCGGGGCCGTGCCGCCCGGCTCGTAGACGGACACCTGAGGGGTGAAGTTGGCGTAGATGTCCGTGCCCACCGCGACGAGGCCGTCCGGCGCGACATCCACCGACCGTTGTGCCGAGTAGCCGCTCGGATACCTGATGGTCTGCGACAGGTCCGAGGTCCGGAAGACCTGCTGGAAGTCGCCTGCCGTGGTGGCCACCACGAGTTCTGTGCCGTCCGGGGTGAGCGCCAGGTCCTCCGCGGTGTTGCCGATGGCGGCGTCCTGCCCGCCGAGGAACGCGGTCCGGTCGGCCGTGCCGGACGACACGTCGTAGATGCCGAGAGTGAAGTAGTACTGGCGCGAGCCGGCCGCCAGGGTGTCGGGAGCGCCGGGTGCCGACTCCAGCAGGGGAGCGTCCTTCCACGTCCCCTCGGCCTCCTGGGCGAGGGAAACCTGCGGCTGCCCGCCGGACAGGTCGAGAGACCCGATGTTGCCGTGGCCGACGCTGCCGTAGCCGAACCAGAGTTTGCCGCCGGCGAGCGCCAGGTGCTGCGGATCTGTGCCGTCACCCGTCGCGTACCGCCCGGCCTCGGTGAGCGTCGCCGTGTCGATGGCCACGATCTCATCGGCTCCCGGCACGGCGACGTAGACCGTTGCCGAGTCGGCGGAGAGCTCCAGGCCGTCAGCCTGCGGCAGCGAGGTGATCGTCCCGATGACGGTGCCGTTGTAGTCGGTGGCGACGACCTTGCCTCCCGACGGGTCGCTGATGAAGACCCGCTGGTGAACGCCGTCCACGATGATGTCACCGCTGGACGTGATGGGCAGCGCGGCACTGCTGTCGGCGACAGCAGAGCCCGCCGCCGACCCGATCAGGGCGACAGAACCGAGAGTGACCGCGAGCGCTGTTACGGTCGAAATGCTGCGCACACGCACAGTGATGCAACCCCCACTAGGAAGACAGGATGCCCACAAGACCCCTGGAGCCCCTCCAGGGTTGTACGGCACGCCTGCGCAAGTTTCCGCAGGTCCCACTGGATGCCGCCCAGAAGCCGGGCACCCTTTATGGCAGGCGCGCACTCGGGTCGCTGTGATCGAGGTCGAGCGGGTCGTGGATCGCGGCCGGCCGTGGGTGTCCGAAGCACTCGTCAGGCATGCGGCCGACGATGTCCAGGGACGGCACTCAACGGCTGCTGAATTACAGCAGCGCCCAGCGGTATGGCAGGAGAGAGTGCCTCGGGCCCCGACCGCTGTACAGCAGGGCCGTACAGCAACCACCACGACCGCAGCCGACCGTCAATGTTTCCAAACACCCACGTGATCTGCCGAGCAGACTTCGACGACCGTCCCGCCCATGGTTCGGGACGAAGAGGTCATCACTCATGTCTCGGCGTCGCGGCCGGCCCGGGGTACGCGCTGCTTGGGGTATGGCCCCTGAAGCTGGCGCTGCCCGTCGATGAACACTCGCGTGAGTGCGGCGACCGATGGAATCACCGGAGTTCTCACGTCGGACGAAGGCGCACGCATCGAGGTCCGCAACCTGGGTGGCGAGATCGTCATTGCGGCAAACGCTGCCGGGTTCAAGACTCTGGCCGGCCACCTCCTCACTCTCGCTCAGGACGGCACGCCGGACGGCGCTCACCTCCACCTGGAGGAGAACAACGGGCTCGAACAAGGCTCCGTAGGGCTGGTCTTGGAGAGCCGCGACGACGAATGACGCGTGCCAGACGCGTGCCAGATCGTGCGGGGAACCACGGGGAACAGCGGGGAACCAATCGACCGTCTACCGCGTGCTCGCGTCCCTCCGCCGCAGGTCAGGCCGGGAGCAAGCCCTAGATGCCAGGTAGGCATGCCCTCTGCGTGTCCTGAGTTCAGGCATGTGGGCCGCCCGAGGGGTTCTCAGGTGTCACTCCAAGCCGCTCAAGGGCGATCGCCAGGCGCAAGGGCCTACCCCCTGCTGAGCAGGGAAAGCGCAGGTCACCAAGATCCCCGACAAGACCCGGGACAAGAAGCAGCAACCCCTAATGATCAAGCCCCCTACCAGCGAAGACCCGCAGGTAGGGGGCTTGTCGCCGTGGACGCCGATCGGCGGTCAAGCTGCCGGTATCGGCGATCCCGCGATGAGGAAGTCCCGCGATCTGACGATCAGAAGGAGACGGTGACGCCGACCTGGTGGTACTGGCCGACGGTGTCCAGGACCCCGTCCTTGACCGCGCCGAGCTGAGCCACGAGGTCCGAGCTGCTGATCGCCGTGGGGCCGGCGGCGATGCCGACCTGCGGGCTCAGGCCGCCGGAAACGGTGTCGAGTTCGGCGTCAGAGATTTCAAGGGTCTGAACCTGGGGAGCGGAGTTCATGATGAAACTGCCCTTCGTATGGATGTTCCACAAGGGGGAGCGGCCAGGCTGGGGATAGCCGATGGGCCGCGACCGCAGGTCCGCGCCATCCGTTTCCGAACACCTTGGCGCGATCCCGGCGGCGCGAAGGATCAAATCACGGAGCGTGCCCGGCATCCAGTCGGTGACTGCTCCCAGCAGGGCAGTTGAAACAGTCGACTACTCATCCATGCACGCATGCACACGAATTGAGGGCAGCTTCTCTACATGTAGCCCCGCATAGGAAACCGACAGCTATTGCCGCGGCAGTTCCGACCAGGACAACTCCGCACCAACCGAATGCACCCGTGCCGCAGTTGCGCATTCGCTGTGGAGATTCAGTCACGTATGCATCCGTGCGCCCTTCAGCACCTTGTCCACCGCGTTCCGCGGCCCGTACGCCGCCAGCCCCATCAGGTCCAGCTTCTCCGTCGGCACGGCCCGGGGCAGGGCGGTGGGGCAGCTGGTCTACGGTGCGGGTCGGCTCTCCAGCAGTGCTTCCGCCTCCTGCCGGCGTGGCGGTCAGCCATTCCGCGAGGTCACGCCCTGGGGCCAGCGCGGCCGGGATGCGGCCGGATGGATCCGGGCCGGTCTGGCTCGGCGCCGGCGCCAAACGATCACTCGCCAACGTAGGGCAACACTCCATCGATGAGCCGTCCCTGCCTATCCGCCGACCTGGTCTGATCCGGTGCACCGGCCGGCTACCCAGGCGAGGAACTCCCGCTCCGAGGCGGGGTGCCTCAGACCGCCCGGTGGCGCCAACGCCCGTGACACGGCCCAGCTCTAGACATTCCGGCAGGATCTGATGTTCTCACGCATACTTTGAACAACTCATGCGTGAGTAGCCAGTTGAATGCGTGAGTGTGTGTGAGTAGCTTGAGGTGTCGGCACGCGGGGAGCGTGCGCAACAAGGAGGGGTCATGCGACTGATCGACGGGACGCCGCAGGAGATTGCCGAGTTCTTGCGGCTCACACAGGGCGAGGAGGACCCGGACGCGGGGGCACCGGGGGACATTGACCCCGACCCGTCCGGTGAGAGTGCGGGCGGAGCGCTGGACTGGGCCCAGATCGCCGAGCTGGTGAGCGGCCGTGCCCGCAGCACGGAGATCGCCACGCGTGTGCTGGATTTTCTGCGCGGTGCTGTCGCACTCGGCAACGTAGAAATCGGTCCGGGCGAGTCTGAGCGAACCCGTGACGGTCGCACCGATTACGTCATGGTTCGAGATGCCGGCGTCCGTCGGTTCGGAGCTGTTGCCTATGTGAAGGCGACTAACGGCGGTCTCACCCTGCGCTTGACGAGGGAGGATGTGGCCGACGTCGGCGACCCGGCCATCAGCTTCCGCAACGTTCGCGCGGGGCACCAGTACGTCGTCAATTGCCCGCTGCGCAATGACGCGGCGGTTCAGGTGGCGTTGCGTCTCGTACAGCTCGCTTTGGCGAAGGTCCGCCCGTAGCCAAGGCACTCGGCGAGCCGCTGAGCGAGTTTGGGTGGAGGCCGTCGTGGGGCCCGTAAAACGGCTCCATGACGCCCCTCTGACGTTCACGCGTGGAATCCATGGCGCCATCGCAGAGATCACCCATACCAAGAGGGCTCAGTAATTTTGGAGAGGGGGGTGGTGTTGAAGCTTCGCGAGCTCCCGGACCGACGTGGCTCGGGGATCTCTTCTGAGCCACCCCCCTTGGTCGCGCGCAGGGGCGGGTTCGCGGTCAGCCGATGTAGCCCTCGAGGTCGGCGACGACGTTGAGGGATCCGTTCGCGTTGTGGATGTGGATGTTGCCGTTGGTGTCGACGGGGATCACGGCCAGGACCGGGCGGGTTTCGCCGGCGCGGACCGTCGTGTCCTTGAGCGTCGCGCCGGAGCGCGTCGACAGGGTGTGTCCGGTGTGACGAAGGTCGTAGAACCGAAAGCCCAATGGCATCAAGTGGCGGGCGATGCCGGCGGACTTCCCGCCCTGGCCCAGGGTGTATGACTTCTTCGCCCGCTGGCGGGACGCCGGCCTGGTGGCCGAACCGCACGACCGGCTACGCGCGGCCGTCCGCCGGGCCGAGGGCCGTGAGGAGGAGCCGGGTGCGGGCGTGATGGACTCGCAGTCGGTGAAGGCGGACGCCACCGTCACCCTCGCCTCACGGGGACACGACGCCGGGAAGAAGATCAACGAACGCGAACGGCACCTGCTCACCGACACGCTCGGACTCCTTCCGGCCGTGCTGGTCCCGTCGGCCTCCACGACCGACCGGGACGCCGCCTGACCAGCAAAAAGCGCACACGAGGTTCGGAAAGAGAACGACCTCCAAAGCGGTGCTCACACGACATCGCCGCCGACGGCAGTGACGGCAACGCTGACGGCAACGACGGCGGACGGCAGCGACTCTCGGCAGACTGGCACGGTGGCAGCAGGGCGCCACCGGACCGGCTCGCTACGGCTTGCCCGCATCTTCCAAGCGTTCGGCCGCAGGTTCGAGTCCGGCCGGGGGCGGCCATCCCTCGCCCTCCCATCGGGAGGGCGTTTTCGCTGCTCAGAGCGGGGCTCTCGGCACAAGCCAGCCCCGGACCACTTCCTTGACGATCGCCGAGCCGGCCTCTGGAAGCCGACCGCGCCGAGCTGGACCGGTTCGGTAAGGGCCCTCTGAACTGGTACTTCACTGTTGGGAAGCCGTGCCGGAGCGTCCGGGGTGCCTACTCGTCGGCATTGATCCCGTCGACGTCCTTGAGTGCCTGGCGATCATGATCGACCCCAGACCGGGCAGGCCACGGGCCAAGCCCACTCCGCCGACCTCACGTAGTCCAGCTGGGCAGATCCTGACGAACCCATGGGCCCGGCTCGCGTGAGCCGGGCCCCTCGTTGTCGCTGGTACCAGGCCTAGCCCATTTGTCCTCGTGCTGGTGCACAGGTTGAAGGCGTCGATGACGATTCCTGGTGTGACCCTCGGCGAGGAGAGGTGTCGGCGCCCAGGGCATTCCGAGGGAGGAACCAGAACATGATGCATCGGATCGTCGCCCTCGCCGTGGCGAGCGTGCTGGCCACGGCGGTCTCGGCCACGGCGACTCCCGCACGGGCGCCAGACAGCGCAGGGCCACCGCCACCCGGACAGACACCGCCACCCGGCCACACCCCTCCCCCCAGGCCGACCCCTCCCCCCGGGGCGGGGCCGAACGGCGAGGCCTGGGCGTGGACCCAACTGACCAGCCATGGCACCCAGATCCGTTACGTCTCCACCGACACGAGCCAGTCGTGTCCCACCGTGACCTACACCTCTGGGACGCAGAAGACGGTCCCCCTGCGGTTGGTGAGCACCCCCACGGGGGCGCACTTCCCCACCACGGTCTGCGAGTCGGGAAATCAGACGCCAGTGCCCCTGGGGGCGACCAACGCGCAGCTTGTGCTGACGACGGTCCAAGCGGCCACGCTCCATCCCCAGGGCGGTCACCTGCCCTTGCCGAAGTGGACCACGACCACACGTCCCAGCACGATCGATGTCATCGGCGACACCGGCTGCGAGCTCCCGGTGAACCCGGCAGACCCGGCGCAGCACTGCGCGACCGCCTGGCCCTTCAAGCCGATCGCGGACAGCATCTCCCGCGCGGCGCCGGATCTCGTGATCCACACCGGTGACTATCTCTACCGCAACGACCCCGGCAGGGCGGACGACAAGGCGAAGAACCCGGGCTGCACGGTGCGCCCCGACGCAGCCAGCTGGGCCTGTGTCGTGGCCGACTTCTTCAGGCCCGCCGAAGCGCTACTGGCCGCAGCGCCCGTCGCGTTGACTCGGGGCAACCACGAAGACTGCACGCACCCAGGGGGCGCCGGCGACGCGTGGTTCCGCTACCTCGCCGACGAACTCCGTAACGGATCGTGCAGCCGGTTCCCTCCGCCCGACACGATCCGCGCCGGCACCCTGAACCTCGTCTCCGTGGACTCGTCGTTCGCCGACCCGAACGACAGCGGAAGCACGGCGCAGGTGAACACCTACGCCCAGAAATTCGACATGGTGAACCAGGCTGCGCAGCAGCGTTCTTCCGAGGACTTCTTCGTGGTCACGCACAAGCCGGTCTGGATGGTGAAAGCGGCCGGTTCAGCTACCGGCCATGTGGAATGGGTGACTCATGTCCTCGACGACGCCGTGGCCCACACCTCTCTGAGCCGGCTGGCGAACAATGTACGCCTGGTGCTGTCGGGGCACATCCATCTCTACCAGATGCTCGATTTCAACACCGGCCGCCCGCCCCAGCTGACCGTGGGCTCCTCGGGCGGACCACTGGACAACGGCCCGATCGACAGCAACGCCATGAATCAACAAATCGGCACGCCGCGGGAGACCGTCCATAAGTCGCTCACCCAGGAAGAGGATCCCACGGCCAATCCGCCACGACTCGCGGGAGTCTTCGGCTACGGGCAACTCCACCACAACAACGGGACCTGGGACCTGACCTTCCACCGGACGGACGGTTCGGTGCGCGGTCAGACCTGCACGCTGAGCACGAGTCTCACCAACAAGTCGTTCAACTGCCACTGAGCGGCGCCGGTGGCACGGCTGTGGCCCCGTCCTTCGGCAGGACGGGGCCACAGCTCTACGGGGTGTGAACCGAGCGCGGGCCGATGTCCTACGAGGGACCGACCCGGGTGGTGCACGTGAACGGCTCGTCGATCCAGTAGGTGTCGTGCTGCCCGTCGTGGACGATCGGGTACCTGGTGGTCGGATCGCAGAGTCCGTCGATCTGGGTACGGTCCGCGGAACTGATGGTGAACCAATATTGGTTGGTGTCCGGGCGGACCTTCTGGCACTTGTAGAAGAACCCCTTCATGCCGGGACCGAACACGTCACTGCGGAAGTCGGCGCTCAGCTTCTTGTTGAGGTTGATGTTGACGCAGTCCGCCTTCATGCCCTCGACGTTGACGGTCTTGGCCGCCTTGGTCGAATACCCCTTGGCCGTGTGGGTGCCCGACGCCGTCCAGGTCTTTGCCGGCAGGGCGATCTGCTGGGCAACCTTGGCAAGCAACGGGCTGCCTTGTGCAGTTGCCTCGATCTGTGTCGTGGTGCGGGCCTCCGCGGTGCAACCGGCTACGGAGGCAGCGGTGACCATCGTCGCCAGCAGAAGGGGTACGACCCGGATCCCGCGGGCCAGGGACGAGGACGTCACGTTGCTCTCCGTTCCGGGCGCGCCGACGGACCGGCCACTGCCCGGGCGCCTTTTCGCACCCTAGCCGCTCGGACGAGTGGCTGGTGGGATCAGCGGCCGGTGGAAATTCTTCGTCATCACGGTCGTAACCCGGCCGGGCGAACATGCGAGGGCACACGGGCGAGATGGCTACCGTCGCGGAAACGGCTGCATGAGCGTCAATGCGATCGCACCTATGCGAATCTTCGTACAGATCCACCACGAGTTGGGCGGCATCGAGCACGGAGTGGAACTCTCCCACGCCTCCGAGCCGAGGGCGTGCCCATGGCGTGCCCCCAAAGCTGGTCAACCACGGTCAACAGCGGTGCGATCGCGTCTCCTCGGGCACCATGTCAGGGCGCATAACACCAGGTCAGCAGGTATCGAGCTGCGCAAGCGCCGTCGCTTCCCAAGCTGAGAGCGCGAGTTGGATTCTCGTCACCCGCTCTATGACGAAGGCCCGGCGCCGGTCTCCTCGGGTACACCGAGGCGGTCACGCCGCAGCCAGTCGACGGCCGTGCCCAGGACAGCGGCCGCGCCGGCCAGGGGATCAGCTTGTCGGGGTCAGGATCACCGACTGTCCGCCCGCGCTCGTCATGGCCACGCTGAGCGTGGTACCGGAGGTGACCGTCCGGGTGCTGACGACCGTGGGGGTCGCGTGCGGGGTGCTGCCCGCCGTGCCGTCGGCGTAGACGGTGGCCGTGTAGGACGTGCCGCTGTCGAGGAAGTCCAGCGGGACCGACACCGTTCGGGCATCCTCGTTGTTCATCGCGCCGAGGAACCATGTGGTGCCGCTGCGGCGGGCCACGGCGACGTACTCGCCGAGGGAGGCCGCGATCGTGGTGCTCTCGTCCCAGGTGGTGGGGATGGCGTCGAACCAGCCCAGGCCGGGCCAGTTGGCGGTGGTGGCGTAGGCGGACGGCTTGGAGTACCAGTAGAGGAAGTTCAGCGGCTGGTAGTAGACGGCGGCCATGGCCATCTGGTGGTTGTTGGTGGTCTGGTCGCGCGACTGGCCGTAGCAGATCGTGTAGTCCATGGGGCCGCCGACGTTGCGGGCGAAGGGCAGCAGGATGTTGTTCGTGGCGGTCGGGAACTGCTCGTTGCCCCGGACGCCCTCCAAGCTGATCCAGTTGGGGTACGTGCGCTCGTACCCCCACGGCCGGACGTCGTCGTGCATGTCGATCAGCAGTTCGTACTTGGCCGCGGTCCTGGCCCAGGTGATGATCTGGTTGGTCATGGTCTGGGTGCCGTCGTTGATGAAGCCGAGCTTGATGCCTGCCACGCCCCGGCTCTTGTAGAGATCGAACAGGGTGTCCGGGTCGGTCAGGGCGATGCGGTTGACGTACAGAAAGACACCGACGCCGTTGGTCGTGGCGTAGTCGATCACCGTGGGCAGGTCGATGGCGGATATCGCGGCGGTGGCGTCGGTCGTGGTGAACTCCGGGCCGTACCAGCCGGCGTCGTACTCGATGTAGTCCAGGTTGCGGGCGACGGCGAAGTCCACGCCGGCGGTCCCGGCGGCGGTGGTCAGCTCGCAGCGGAACACCTTGCCCGGCTTGATCCAGGAGGTGTCCGACAGAGCGCAGGCCGGGGCCAGGTTGAGCACGAGTTCGGCGTTGTCGATCAGATCGCCGGCCTCGTCGCCGAGCACCAGCACACGCCACGGCGTGGTGAACGGCGTGGTGACGGTCGAAGTGGTCTGCGCCGTGCCGGAGGAGCGGGCGGGCTTCGTCATCAGATACGTCTTGAGCGTGTTGCTCTCACCGGTGACCGAACTGATCATCGACCGCGGGTAGTTGACCCGGGAGGACTCGCAGATGGTGGCGAACAGTCCGCTGTCCAGGGTGACCAGCAGTGGCAGGTCGCTCAGGTAGCCGTAGTCGGTGCTGGAGGGGCCGGTGTACGGGATGGCGTCCGGCGCGACGGCGCTGTAGGCGGCCTCGTCCCGGGCGCTGTAGATCGTGGTGCTGTCGGGGAAGACCCAGGTGGTCAGTTCGTCGGAGATGATGGCGCTGCCGGTGTCCAGCAGGACGTAGCGCAGCGCGACGCCGGTGTCGTAGGCGCGCAGTTGGACGGCGAAGTCGACGCCGCTGGTGCTGTCGTGGAGGTTCCAGCGCATCTCCTGGTAGTGGTCGCGGACGGTCGCGTTGCGGCCGAAGACCGGGGTCCAGGTGCTGTCCTTGGTCCAGTGCTGGTAGCTGGTCACCGAAACGTTGGCGGTGCCCAGTTCGGTGCCGTCGCTCAGTTTCAGGCCCAGCACCGAGGTGTCGAGGACCGTCGTGCCGCTGCGCCTGACCGACCAGTTGAGCATCCCGCCGACCAGGGACATCGAGATCTTGTTCCTGCCGTCCGGCGAGGTTGCCGTGATCGACGAGTCGGCTGCCTGGGCCGCGGGCCCGGTGCCGAGGCCCAGGATCGCACTCCCCGTCGTGACCGCAGCCCCCTTCAGGATTCCTCTTCGGGACAACCCCCCGGAGCCCCCGGGCGCGTGCGGGCGGTTGCGCGGGTCTTCGGATCCGAAGGCTTCCATGGAGTGTGCACCTCTTCGTCGAGCGAACTGCACGGACGGGGGCGGCACATGCCGGCGCCGGGGCGACATCAGGGTGATCGCCCAGAAGAAGTCGTTGGCCTTGTGCGGTGTTGACATGTCCTTTGCGGCAGAGGTTGCCACTACTCAAACAAAAACAACCAGGAATGAACGCTATCCGATATGCAGGGGATGTTCTACGCCCTTCTCGATCGACTGGTCAACCACTTCGACCCGATATTTGAAACTTGACCATGGGTCAGTAAAGGTCAAAGCTCCACCAATAAGAGCGAATCGGACTCCTCACAGAAGGAGACATGAAAGGCCATGGTCGATCACCGGTGCCTGTGGATCTCCAGTGATCCAGTCGTACATCCGGCGCAAATCTCATCGGACTTCGCCGGCCGGCATGCCTCGCGCGGCGAATCAGTCGCGAATGAACAAAATCCAAACCCACACCCTTGACAGGCTTTCTGACGCGGGCTGTCATTAACCCGCCATGCGGCGGATGCACCATTCGTCTCCCCGACAGCCGGACACCGCACCCGGCCCGCCGCACCCGGCTTCCCCGTACCCGACACCATCCGTCCCCCCACTCGGGATCCCGGACGGCGATTCGCCGTACCCGCCCGAGCAGGGACAGTGCACCGGGAACCTCGACGAAGAGGTGAAGAAAGATGTTCAAGGGAATGTCTCCCAGCCACGGCGGACGTCCGTGGCGCAGTGCCGCCCTCTCGCTCCTGACCCTGCTCGCAGGTGTCGCGGCGCTCCTGATACCCGCACCGCTCGCCCGGGCCGCCACCACCGTGACCTTCACGACCGGCGCCGCGCGGACCGACACCAGTGGCAACACCCTCCAGCTGCACGGCATGGGCATCATCAAGGTCGGTGACACCTGGTACGGCTTCGGCGAGGACAAGACGGGCGAGACCTCGTCCGACACGTCCTTCCAGGCCATCACCTGCTACAGCTCGACCGACCTGGCGAACTGGACCTTCGTCGGCGACGCGCTGTCCGTGCAGAGCAGCGGAGACCTCGGCCCGTCGCGGGTGGTGGAGCGGCCGAAGGTGATCTACAACTCGTCGACCGGCAAGTACGTGATGTACCTGCACATCGACAGCACCAGCTACTCCGAGGCCAAGGTCGGCGTCGCCACCAGCGACACGCCCTGCGGCACCTACACCTACCAGGGCAGCTCCCAGCCGCTGGGCCACCTCAGCCGTGACATCGGCCTCTTCCAGGACGACGACGGCACCGCGTACCTGATGACAGAGGACCGTTCCTACGGCCTGCGCATCGACCTGCTCTCCGACGACTACCTGTCCGTGGTGAGCACGGTGGCCATCCTGGGCGGCTCCGGCAGCTCCAGCTACGAGGCGCCTGCCATGGTCAAGAGCAACGGCGTCTACTACCTGCTGGCTTCACACCTGACCGGCTGGAGCCTGAACGACAACGTCTACGCCACCACCACCTCCCTCAGCGGGACTTGGTCCTCGTTCAGGAACTTCGCCGCCCCGGGCACCCATACGTACGGCAGCCAGACCGCCAACATCATCACCGTGGCCGGCACCTCCGGAACCACGTTCATCTACGCGGGCGACCGCTGGAACACCTCCGACCTGGGCGCGTCCAAGCTCGTCTGGCTGCCCATGACCATCAGCGGCACGGTGGTGAACGTGGGCCAGTACCCGACCTGGTCGCTGGACGTCTCGGCGGGGACGTGGACGCCGAACTCGGGCGTGCCGAGCGCGGCGGCGCACACGCTGACCAACGCCAACAGCTCGATGCTCCTGGACGTGTCCGGCGCCTCCACCGCGACCAACGCCAAGATCGTTCAGGCGTCCTCCACCGGCGGGACCGACCAGCAGTGGACCGCGACCAAGGTCTCGGACAACATCTACACGCTCACGAACGTCAACAGCGGACTGTGCCTGGACGTCCCCAGCAAGTCCACCGCGGAGAACCGCCAGCTCATCCAGTGGACCTGCAACGGCGGCACCAATCAGCAGTTCTTCTTCGACCTGGTCGGCAGCTACACGGGCAAGGTCTTCATGCTGGTCAACGTCAACAGTGATCTGCACCTCGGCGTGCTGGACAGCTCGACGACGACCGGAGCACAGGTCGTCCAACTGACGGGCACGGGCGCCACAAGCCAGAAGTGGACTGTCGGCTGACCTCCTCGGGACGATCCGGGTGAACAGGGGGGGCGCAGCACCACTGCGTTCCCCTGCCACCACACCTCATGGACGGGATCGGACCCCTGCGCCGTGTGCGTTCGCGACGGCGTCCCGGTCAGTGCCCGGCTCGCGGGGGCCTCTCCCGGTCCGCGTCCACCGATCGGTGGACGCGAAGTTCAACCGGGTGCCTCTGTCTGCCAACTACCCGGGACAGCAAGGCTTTCGGGCATGAGGTCACTCACTGTTCGCATGGCGCGTTGGAGCGCCCGGCACCCCTGGCGGGCCATCGTCGGCTGGCTTGTGTTCGTGGTGCTGTGCCTGGCGGTCGGCAGTGCCGTCGGCACGCACAGTGCCACTACGGCCGACTACCGGGTCGGCGAGGCCGGCCGGGCGGAGGCGATGGCCGCCGAGGGCCATCTGGAACGCAGGTCCACCGAGCAGGTGCTGATCTCCTCCCGGTCGGGCCCCCTCGACCGGGCCGCGGCCGAGGCCGCCGCGAGAGACCTGACCGCCCGGATGAAGCGGCTGCCCGAGGTGGCGGGCGTGGCCGACCCGCTGCTGTCCGGGGACCGCCGGATCCTCATGGTCGAGGTGGCCCTCAAGGGCGAGGAACGTGACGCGAAGGACAAGGTCGACGCGCTGCTCGCCCAGACCGAGGCCGTGGGGAAGGCGCATCCCCGGCTGTTGCTGGAGGAAACCGGGAGTCCCTCCATCAGCAAGGGAGTCGACCAGCAGCGCGGCGACGACCTGGCGCTGTCGGAGGAGATCACGCTGCCCATCACCCTGGTCACCCTGTTGGTCGTCTTCGGGTCCGTGACCATGGCGGGGGTGCCGCTGCTGCTGGCCCTGTCGTCGATCGCGGCGGCCGTCGGACTGTCGATGGTGGCCTCGCACCTGTCCCCCGACGCCGGGGTCGGCACGAACGTCATCCTGATGATCGGCCTCGCCGTCGGCGTCGACTACACGCTCTTCTACCTCAAGCGGGAGCGTGAGGAGCGGGCACGCGCGGCCGGCCGGCTGAGCTCCGAGGCGCTGGTGGAGCTGGCCGCGGCGACCTCCGGGCGGGCGGTCGTGATCTCCGGGCTCGCGGTCGTGGCCTCCACCGCGACGCTGTATCTCGCCTCCGACGTCATCTTCTCCTCGCTGGCCACCGGCACCATCGTCGTCGTCCTGGTCGCGGTGGCCAGTTCCCTGACGGCGCTGCCGGCGCTGCTGGTCAAGCTCGGACAGCGCGCCGAGCGCAGGGCCCGGCGGCGCGCCGAACGCGGCAAGCCGGCGCGCCCGATCCGGGGCGACGGCGGCGGCCGGGTGTGGGCCGCGCTGCTGCGGCCGGCGAGCAGGCACCCTCTCGCCACCCTGTGCGTCTCGGTTCTCGCCCTGCTCGCCCTCGTGACCCCGTTGGCAGGCCTGAAGATCACGGAGATGAGCAGGGACACACACTCCCGGGACATCCCCGCCATGCGGGTGTACGACCGGCTCAACGAGGAGTTCCCGGAGCAGCGGGTCACGCACCAGGTCGTCGTACGCGCCGACGCCGCGCGCGCCGCCGAGGTCACCGGGGCGCTGCGCGAGCTGGCCCGGCGCGCCGACGCCGACCCGCTGTTCGCCGGTGCCTCGGGCATCCGGACGTCGGCCGACCACCGGATCAGCGTGCTCGAACTGAAGGTGCCGTACCTGGGTAATTCCGAGCAGGCTTACGACTCCCTCGACCACCTGCGGGACGACTACCTGCCCGCGACCGTCGGGCGGATCGACGGGGCGGAGTACGCAGTGAGCGGGGACGTCGCCCGGTACGTGGACTATCCCGCTCACCAGAACAGCAAACTCCCCCTGGTCCTCGGGGCGTTGCTGCTGGTCACCTTCGCGATGACGGCGTACGCGTTCCGCTCCGTGGTACTGGGTCTGATCGGTGTCGTACTGAATCTGCTGTCCGCGGCGGCGGCGCTCGGACTGCTGGTCCTGGTCTTCCAGGGGACCTGGGCCGAAGGGCTGCTGGACTTCCGCTCCACCGGTTCCATCGGCTCGCGCGTACCGCTGTTCCTCTTCGTGATCCTCTTCGGGCTCTCGATGGACTACCAGGTGTTCGTGGTGAGCCGGATCAGGGAGGCCGTGCTCGCGGGCGTGTCCACCCGGCAGGCCGTGCTCGACGGAATCCGCAGGTCGGCGAGCGTGGTGACCAGCGCCGCGGTGGTGATGACGACGGTGTTCTCGAGTTTCGTCTTCCTGCACATCATCGAGATGAAGCAGATCGGCTTCGTCCTCGCGGCGGCCGTGCTGCTCGACGCCTTCGTCGTCCGGATCATGGTCCTGCCGTCGGCGATGCTGCTGCTCGGCGAGGCGAGCTGGTGGCCCTCGCGGGCGGCAGGGCGCAAGGGGGCGGCGGCTCAAATCCCCGACGGGGAACTGGTGGTCGACGTACGTTGATCGGTATGACCGCTCTCGCCGACCCCTCGGCCGACGCCTTCTGGGCCACGTCGCTGCGCCGGTGGAACACGGTGTGCTGGGCACTGTTCGGTGCGATGGCCGTCGGGCTGGTGACGGCGGCTCCGTCCGGCGGGAGCAAGTACAAGGCGCTCGCGCTGTTCGGCTGCGTGGTGCTGTGCTACGCGGTTCTCGACCGCTTCCCGGGGAACCCAGTCGTACGTCCGCAGGTCTATCTCTCGGTGCTGGTGCTCGCACTCGGCGGGCTGGCGTATCTGGGCAGCAGCTATGCGGCGCTGTTCATGGTGACGCTGCCGCACTACTGGATGTTCGGGCGTACTCCGAGGACTTCCATGGGGTTCCTCGGAGCGGCCACCGGTGTCACGCTGACCGGGGCCCTGGTCCGGCAGGGCTGGTCGGCGGAGTTCTTCGGCGAGACGCTGGTGTCCACCCTGATCGTGGTCGCGGTGGGTGTGCTGATCGGCCTGTGGGCGCACTCGGTCGTCGCGCAGAGCAGCGAACGGGCGCGGCTGATCGAGGAGTTGGAGCGGACGGAGGCGCAGCTGTCCGAGGCTCACCAGCGGCAGGGCGCGGCGGACGAACGGGAACGCATCGCACGGGACATCCACGACACGCTCGCGCAGGGCTTCGCTTCGATCATCGTCCTCGCGGAGGCGGCACGGGCGGGCATGTCCGACGATCCGGCGCGCAGCGCCCGGCAACTGTGGTCGATCGAATCCACCGCTCGTGAAAACCTCGCCGAGGCCCGGGAGTTGGTGGGCTCGGCGAGGCAGCCGGGTCCGGGCCGGGTGGCGGCCGGTACGGTCGCGCAGACGCTGCGCCGCACTCTGGACCGCTTCGCGGAGGACACCGGGCTCGCCGTGGACGCCGATCTGGCAGACCTGGAGTGCGACCAGCAGACCCGGATCGCGCTGCTGCGCTGCACCCAGGAGTCCCTGGCCAACGTGCGCAAACACGCGCGCGCGTCCACGGTGGGGGTGGTGCTGGTCCGGCGTCCGTACGGAGTGGAGCTGGAGATCACCGACGACGGCAGCGGGTTCGTGGCGGGGGAGTCGACGGGCTTCGGGCTCGACGGCATGCGCAAGCGACTGGCGGAGCTGGGCGGGAGGCTCACGGTGACGAGTTCGGTGGGCGACGGTACACGGATCCTGGCGATGATCCCGCCGGCGAGCGAGGTGGAGGCATGAGGGAACGAGGTCTGCGCATCGTCGTGGTGGACGATCACACCGTGATGCGGGCCGGAGTGGTCGCCCTGCTCGCGGCCGAGGACAGCATCGAGATCGTCGGCGAGGCGGGCGACGGACGCGCGGCGCTCGAACTCGTCGAGCGGTACGACCCCGATGTCGCCCTGGTCGATCTGCGGATGCCCGAGCTCGACGGGGTGGCCACGACGACCGAGATCGTCGCCCGGTATCCGCGTACCCGGGTGCTGATCCTGACGACGTACGACACCGACACGGAGATCGAGCGCGGTGTGGAGGCCGGGGCCATCGGCTATCTGCTCAAGGACACCACTCGCGAGCAGCTCGTCGACGCCAGCCACGCGGCGGCACGCGGCGAGACGGTGCTCGCTCCCCGGGTCGCCGAGAAGCTCGTGGCGCGGATGCGGCGTCCCGTCCAGGACCCGCTGACCGACCGCGAGACCGACGTCCTCAACGCGGTGGCCGACGGCCTCACCAACGCCGAGATCGGCAGACGCCTCGTGATCGCCGAGGCCACGGTGAAGACGCATCTGCTGCGCCTGTTCGCCAAGCTCGATGTGAACGACCGGACGAGGGCGGTGGTGGTGGCCATGGAGAGGGGGTTCCTGCGACGGCCTTAGCAGCGCCTTGGCCCGCAGCGACAGGAGATGTCTTCCAGGGCCGGCCGCGCCGGCTCGCGCCGGCTCCACAGCTCGGTCAGCAGCTCCCGCTCCCACAACCGCCAAGCCTGTGACCGTCATGGGCACCTCCACGCCGCACGGACGGTGTCACTCCGGTGCCCGAAGACCGCACGCCTCGCATGTCTGCCCAGTGTCGGCCGCCTGCGCCTCCGAGTCGCCGCACTTGCAGTATGCATATGCCCAAATACAGTGAGTAGTGACATTTGGGTGGTTCGGTGCGGTGTTGTCGCGATGGATCACCCATTCTGTGCGACTGAGAGGAGCACCCAGATGCAGCCCCACCCTGAGGACCTGCGTGCGGAGGCGACCTACCGCGATGACGGTCACGTCAAGCTTGAGGGCATCTCCCTCACCTGGCAGATCGGCCAGAACGCTCCTGACCAGGGACTCACGGAGCCGCCCGACTGGAACACCGGCCGGCCGGACTACCCGCACCACTACGAGGTGTGGTTGGACGGGCGGCTGGCGCAGACGGTGGACCTGTACTGGGCGGGCTGGTATCCGCACTGGCAGGCGGCGAACCGGCACTGGGTGTGCCTGGGTGAGGCTCCGGCCCGCGAGTACCGGGTGAAGATCCGGGCCCGGCACGCGGACGGCTCGTGGGGGCCGTTCACGGACGAGCTCACCGTCGACACGTCCACGTCCAAGCCCTACAACGTGTTCATCCCCGCGCGCACCGAGGAACGTCAGGAGGGCGGCCGGGAGCGGCACGGGAGTCTGGAGTTCCCGGTCAGCAGGGCGATCCTGGCGATCCGCGACGAGGACGATGCGCCGATCTGCCAGAAGGCACGCGAGCTGAACACCTCGACCACCTGGCAGGAAGTGGTGCCTCCCGGCATGGTCGGCAATCCGCCGTGGAACGAGGCCCGCGGGTACCTGGAGTACCGGAAGTTCTTCCAGGGCACCGACGTGGCGTCGGCTGCGAATCCCGCCTTCCAGGGCCTGGACCTGCCCGGCGGGGACGGCCTGGGTGACTGGCCGACCAGCACGCTGGAGGCCGTCGACGGCCGGCACACCTTCACCTACAACTACAGGCAGAACCACATGGGCCCGAAGTGGACACACCAGTGGTTCATCACCTCGGAGGGCTGGGACCCGGCGCAGGGCATCTCCTGGGACGTGCTGGAGCCGACTCCCTTCATGGTCGAGTACCACGGCAGCGGCACGCACGCCGACCAGGAGCTGCAGTACACGACGGAGGCACTGGCGTCCCGGCGGGGACGGCATGCCATCGTCAACATCTGGGGTGGCGGCGACGCCGGACACGACTCCGTGGGCGAGTTCTTCGTCAGCGTCTCCGACGTCGACTTCCACTAGACCCCTCGGCCCCCGCCCGCCACAGCCCGGGAAAGTCCCGTCGAGCGGTGCCGTACCCGCAACTCGCGGCACGCTCCAGCGCCTGGGCTCATGTCCCTCCGAGGCTGTCCCACGGCCACACCCGGCCGCCGCGCCACGGCAGCGCAAGCTGCCGGCGCCGGGCGAGCCGGGAGCCGCCCCGTCCCGTCCCGTCCGAGAGGTGAGCCATGAGTACACGCAAGTCCGCCACCCCCGCCGCACAGTCGCTCTACCACGCCATGTCCGGCCTCGGCGGCCCGCTGAGCTCCGGCGAAGGCACCGCGCCCGACTTCGCCGCCGCACCGCGCGCGGCGGCCGGCGAGGAGCAGTCGGTACTGATCCTCGGCGCGGGGGTCGGCGGCCTCACCGCCGCCTACGAACTGGGCAAGCTCGGTTACCGGTGCACGGTCCTGGAGCCCCAGCCCCGCACCGGCGGCCGCAACCGCACCGCCCGCAAGGGGGACAAGCTGTACGAACTCGACGGCGAGGGCAACAGCCCGGTGCTGACCCACACCTGCGCGTTCGACCAGGGCCTGTACCTCAACCTCGGCCCCGGACGCATCCCCTACCACCACCGCCGAGTCCTCCGGTACTGCACCGACCTCGGGGTGACGCTGGAGCCGTACATCATGGAAACCACGGCGAACGTCCTGCACCGCGCGGGGCACACCCCGCCCGGCCGGCCCTGGCGCAACCGGCGGATCGCCAACGACACCCGCGGCCACCTCGCCGCGCTCCTGTCCGCCACCCTGACCGAGGAGGACGAGTTCACCGGGCTGCTGCGGGACCTGCTGCACAAGTTCGGCGACCTGGACGAGGAGAACGAGTACCACGGCTCCACCCGCTCCGGCTACGACGAGCCGCTCGACGTCCACGAATTCCCCCGGCCCGCGCCCCCGCTGCCCCTCGCCGAACTGGTTCGGTCGGAGTTCTGGAAGCACAGGTTCTACCAGCCGGTGGACTACCTGTGGCAGCCCACGATGTTCCAGCCGGTCGGCGGCATGGACAAGATCGTCCACGCCCTCACCGAGCGGATCACCTCCGAGTACGACGTGACCGTCGAACTCAAGGCCGAGGTCACCTCGATCGACCTGGCGGGCGACGCGGTCAGCGTCACCTACCGCTCGGGTGGACAGGAACTGACGACGACGGCGGACTACTGCGTGAGCAACATCCCGCTGCCGGTGCTCAAGCAGCTCACGCTGACCGGCTTCTCCACAGCGTTCCGGAACGCCGTGAAAGCGGTGGGCTTCGCGCCGACGTGCAAGGTCGGCTGGCAGGCCAACCGGCGGTTCTGGGAGGACGACCACAACCAGATCTACGGCGGCATCAGCTGGACCGACCACCCCATCACCCAGTTCTGGTACCCGTCCAACGACTACTTCTCCGAGACGGGCACCCTCACCGGCGCGTACAACTTCGGCGAGTACGCCGAGGACATGGGCAAACGCACGCCGGCCGACCGGCTGCGCCTGGCCCGCGACGGAGCGGCACAGCTGCACCCGGAGTTCCTGGAGAAGACCACCGTGCCCCAGGACCTGGGGGTGACCATCGCCTGGCACAAGGTGCCCCACCAACTCGGTGGCTGGGCCGACTGGGACCCGGCCGACCCTGACCACCAGGTCGCCTACAAGCAGCTCCTCCAGCCCGAGGGCGACGGCCGTTTCTACGTCGTCGGCGACCAGGCATCCCCGCTGCCCGGCTGGCAGGAAGGGGCCATGATGTCGGCGCAGTACGTCGTCGCCCAGATCCTCGGCCTCCTCCCGCGCACCGCCCCCACGGCCGTCCAGGTCCCCGACGCCGCCTTCCTCACCCAGGGACTCTGACCACGACACGGCGCCCCGGGTCCGGATCTGCGGCGGATCCGGGCCGAGGGCGTGTACGCCGACAGTGGGCAAGAAACCAGACCAAGAGCGATCCGGGCGCGGCGGTGACAGTCATGACGTGAGGCGATCGGGAATGGGCACCGGGCACTCCGGGAGCCGGCGGCGCACCGCCTGGGTTCGCTGCCGCCCAGCTGTCTCGCCGGATGCCCGGCACTCCCCGGCCACGCTCCTTCGTGTCCCGGACCAGCACCTGCCTCGGGTGGTTGTCGGCCGTGATCTCCGGCATCACGACACGACCCGGCTCGTCCAGCGCGGGTCGTCGACCGCGCTTTGCCTCCGATGCCGGTCGTCACCGGGGGCGATTGCCGGCGGGTGAGGCATCCACGTCACGTGGCACGCGGAGGCCGGGCGGTCGTGGTCATTTGTTGCTCGCGACGCCGACGATGGAGGAGAAGATCCTTTCCTGCGGTGTGGTCGGCACATGGAAGAGGCCGTTGTTGCGGCCCAGCCGCAGCACCGCCGCCTCGTCCGCCACAGCCTTGACGTCTCCCAGGTTGTGGCTGATGAGAATCACCCCGACGTCCTGTTCGCGGAGCTCGTCGACGAGATCGAGGACATGACCGGCCTGAGAAACGCCCAGCGCCGCGGTGGGCTCATCGAGGAGGACCACCTTCGGCCGGCCGAGAAGCGCGCGGGAGATCGCCACGGTCTGCCGCTGGCCCGCCGACAGCGAAGCGACCGGAGCTCGCACGTCGGGAACACGGATGCCCAGTGCGTCGAGCTGCTGTCGAGCCTCCCCGCGCATGCCGTCCTTGTCCATCAACCGGAACAGGCGTCCCCGGGCACCGGGGCACCGCCGTTCCCGTCCCAGGAAGAGGTTTTCGGCGACATCGAGGTAGTCGCACAGCGCCAGGTTCTGGTACACGGTCGCGATGCCCAGGCGCTGAGCGATCCGAGGGGTCCTGATGTGGACGACCTGGCCCTCCCACTCGATGACGCCCTTGTCGGCGGGGTCGACACCCGCGATGACCTTGATGAGGGTGGACTTGCCGGCACCGTTGTCGCCCAAAAGGGCGACAACCTCGCCTCTGCGGAGCTCCAGATCGACATCCTGGAGGGCTTGGACGGCACCGAACCGCTTGGAGATTCCGCGCAGTGACAGCAGGGGTGGCCCAGTCACGCGAATCTCACCCTCTCCGCCCCGGTCGCGGTGACGCCGCACCGCGACCGGCGGATCCCTTGCTCCCTATGTCAAATCATCATCTTTCGCCCCTCTCGGGGCGGGTGCAAACCGTCGGCCGACAGGTCGCCGAGGAGGAGACTGGACTGAGGGCATAGTGCGATATTTATTAACAATATGGGCACGCTTATGTGGATCATGGAGGCTTCCAGGCGCCGGCTCCGGCCCCGGCCCCGGTCAGAGGAGGGTGTCACCGATGGCGCACCATCACACCCTCCGCGGGCGCAGCCGGCCACGGCGCCCCCGGCAGGGGGTCACGCTCCTCCTGGTGGGCACGTTGCTGCTCGCCGCCGCCGCCGGCTGCGGCGGGAGTCAGGGCGCCTCGGGTGGTGGCGGGCACCGTAAGGTCTCGATCGGTCTGGTGACCAAGACCGAGACCAACCCGTTCTTCGTGACCATGCGCAAGGCCGCCGCGGACGCGGCGAAGAAGAACGGTGCCGAGCTCATCGCCCTGGCCGGCAAGTTCGACGGCGACAACGAGGGCCAGGTCGACGCGGTGGAGAGCCTCATCGCCCGCCATGTGCAGGGGATCCTGATCACGCCGTCGAACACGACGGGGATCCTGGGCGCCATCGCGGAAGCCCGGCGGGAGGGCATCCTGGTGATCGCGCTGGACACCGCCACGGACCCGGCGGACGCCGTGGATGCCACGTACGCGACCGACAACCTCAAGGCCGGACGCCTCCAGGGCGCGTATGTCAGGGCCGTACTCGTCGGCCGGCCGCCCGAGCTGATCATGCTGGACGGTACGGAGGGCTCCTCGGTCAGCCGGCAGCGCCACGACGGGTTCCTCAAGGGCTTCGGGATCAGGAACGACTCACCGGCGATCCGCGGGCGGGCGAACACCAATGGCGACCGCAACCTGGCGCAGACCGCGACGGAGAACCTGCTGCAGCGCACGACCCACGTGAACTCGGCCTACACCATCAACGAACCGGTGGCCGACGGTGCCTCCGCGGCCATCGCCGCACGCGGCCTCACCCGGCAGGTGACCATCGGCACCATCGACGGCGGATGCGACGGCGTGCGGGCCGTCAGAGCCGGCAAGTACGCGGCCACCGTGATGCAGTTCCCGGTCAGGATGGCCGACGACGGAGTGGCCGCGGTCACCGAGTTCGCCAAGAGCGGGAAGAAACCGGTCGGCTTCACCGACACGGGCACGCAACTCATCACCGACAAGCCGGTGCGGGGACTGGCGTCCCGCAACACGGACTGGGGACTCCGGCACTGCTGGGGATGACCCTCGGGCGCCGACCGGTGGAAGGAACCAGTAAAGGATCATGAGATCTCCCGGTACCACCAGCACCGCCGCCGAGAGAGAGCCGGGCGCCCTGTTGCGGGAGGCGCTGCGGTACGCCCTGCGCACGCCGACGGTCGGCCCCCTCGCCGCCCTGGCCGTCGCCGTACTGGTCTTCTCGCTCACGACGGACACGTTCATGACGCCGGAGAACCTCTCCCTGGTGCTGCAGCAGACCGTTGTGATCGGCACCCTGGCGCTCGGGCAGTCCCTGATCATCCTCACCGCGGGCATCGACCTGGCGAACGGGGCCATCGCGGTTCTCGGCACGATCGTCATGGCCAAGCTCGCCTTCGAGGGGGACGGCCCCGCGGCGGCGCTGCTGCTCGGCCTGGCCGTGGCGACCTTCCTCGGGGGCGTCAACGGCCTGCTCGTGGCCCGGCTGGACCTGCCCCCCTTCATCGTCACCCTCGGTGCACTGAGCGTCGTCTACGCCACGAGCAGGCTCTTTTCCGATTCCCGCAGCTATCCGGTGACCAGCGACCTGCTCGTCTTCTGGGGACATGGCGTCCACCTCGGCGGCGTACTCGTGACCTGGGGAACGTTCCTGCTCCTCGGTCTGTACGCGTTCTTCTGGTACGTGCTCACCAAGACGGGCTGGGGCAGGCACATCTACGCCGTCGGCAACGCGCCCGAGTCCTCCCATCTGGCCGGCATCAACGTCCCGCGCACGGTCCTGTCGGTCTACGTCATCGCCGGTCTCCTCTACGGCATCGCCGCCTGGCAGGCCCTCGGCCGCATCCCCAACGCCGACCCCAACGCGTACCAGACGGCGAATCTGGAGAGCATCACCGCCGTCGTCATCGGCGGGACCAGCCTCTTCGGCGGCCGGGGAAGCGTCGTCGGAACGCTGATCGGGGCACTCATCGTCAACGTGCTGCGCTCCGGTCTCACCCAGGCGGGTATCGACAGCCTCTATCAGGACATCGCGACCGGGACCCTCGTCGTCGTCGCGGTCGGCATGGACAAGATCCTGCGCAGAGGCGGCACGCGCGTACACCGGTGAACGGCTGTCCAGCGGCCGGACGTCCTGCCCCGGCGCGCCCCGAGCGGAAGCAGCGTCACGTCGTCGTCATGGGTGGCCATGTCCGGAACGAGCGTCCCGACGAGCACGCTCGCGGCCCGGTCGAGGAGCAGAGCGCGAGCCCACGATCATCGGCGGGTTCGACGACGCACGCAGGATGCCAAAGAAATTTCCCAAAATGTATTGACTTTTGGCATTTCCAGTGCAGGGTGATTACTAGACCGCAACACCGGAAGGGCCGCAAAGTCGGTGAGGACGTCTAGTCGGCGGAGTGACTCGGACAGGATGTGGTTTAGGCCCCCGGCAAGCCGGCGCGATACCGAGGCAGCAGTGACGACTGAAGCTTCAGGACACGCGCAGCACTACCGGGGACTGTTTTTTGCCCTTGGAGCCGTCGCCTTCCCTGCCCTCCCAGACCATAGCGCGCACGTGCCGCTGCCCGGTGCCGCGCACCTCCCACCCCCCCACTCGGTCACCAGGTCGGTGACGACGAGGGCGGCGACGTACTCGGCGTCCTCTTCGGGACCGTCGGTGGTGATGGCTCCCGCCGGCGCTCGGGCACTCGTACGACGATCTGCTCGCCCGGTGTGGCAGGGGGTGGCTGATCGTCCGCCGCACGGTGCCCGCCATGGCGCTGACCCTGGCAGGCGTCGCCGCCGTCCAGATCGTCGTGCCCGCTCTGGTCCGGCCGCACTACGCCGACCCGGTCCGCGCGGTCCGCCCGGTCCGAGCAGGCCTGTGGTGGACGGATCGTCCCGAAGCACGAGGCGTATGTGCGCGTTCCTGCTGTCGATCGTCTGTCGGCCGGCCTGCAAGAGGGCTCAGGCGGCCGATCGGGCAAGCGGCCGAAGCCCCCCGACAGCGAGCCGTTTCCCGCTTGGGAACGCGATCAACTCCAGGGCGTGCCGAGGAGCAGACGCCACGGACCCTGGCCCGGCGTCACGGTCGGTACCTGCGGTGCGGTGCTCGGCTGGCCGGCGGGCTGGTTCACCGTGCCCGGGGTCTGCGCGAGTCCGGTGGCCCACAGCTGGTCGACGCGCGAGCGCTCGGCGGCGTCCGGGTAGCGGTTGGTGCAGGACGGGCCGGCGGCGCCGCCCGACATCAGCTCACTGCACGGCCCGCTGTAGTCGTCCGGCAGGCCCAGCACGTGCCCGGTCTCGTGGGCGACGACGCGGACCGCGTCGTACTGCCGGCTCTGGGAGTAGTCGAGGAAGATGTAGCCGCTTCCGTGGCCGTTGGTGGAGGCGTAGGACCCGCGCTGGTCGTTGCCCTCGTAGTAGGAGAAGTCGGCACCGCTCGACGCCTCCTGGAGCTTGACGTGGGACTCGGAGCTGTTCCAGATCGCGGCCGCGCTCGATATCTGCGAACGGAAGCTCGGCGCCCGGGAGGCGTCGTAGTAGACGGTCACCGCCTGCGCGTCGGGCTGGGCGGCGCGCTTCTCGGCGACCGACTTGAGCACAGCCTCGAAGAACGCCTTGTTGTCCGCGGCCTCCTCACCCGACCCGTCGTACCGCGCCACGGAGGTACCGGCGGAGGCGGACGGGGCGGCGGCCGTCCGGGCGCTCGCCGGCACCGCCGCGCCCAGCACGCTGGAGGCCAGACCCAGGCCGAGAGCGAGGGCGAGAGCGAGGGGTCTCGCGGACGTACGGGACGAGTTCATGTGGGGGCTCCTACTCACTCGGTGACGCCGAGCGCCCGGTGCGCGGTCGACCATGCGTGAACACCGGTTCCGAACTGCGGCGACGTCCTGTGGGTCGTCATTCTTAGGACGGCTTCACAGTGGGCGCAAAGGGTCCCGCCACTACGTCGCCTCGTAGATCCCGGGACCTCGCCAGGGCGGTGCGCGGGTCTCCGGTCCGTCTGCGGCGGCGGGCGGAAAATCTGTCGCGGCGTCAGAAGCCTTGCAGGGCGGGGCAGTGGGCGTGCCGGTCGGCCGGGCGGAATTCCGGGATGTGCGTCGGGGCCCACATCAGCGCCAAGACGGACAAATGCATAAATGTCTGCCATGCCGCATCTACTAAGCGCGCCGGTTGATTGGCGGGATGCTGTGACCGACCTCATAGAACACGGCTCGGTCCGCGGCTCGGGGGCCGTCACCTCGGCGAACAAGTGTGGAGAGCCGTACGGCCATACCGATACGAACAGGGCATGTCCATCGGCTCTCTGACATGCTCCAATCGGTCGTACGGCCGACAGCGAGTGGGGACGTATGGAGCACGCCGACGGAGAGGGGCCGAGACCGAGCGCCCCGGGACCGGAGCCTCGCGGGGCTGCCGGGCTCCGGGTCGGTGTCCTCGGTGAATTGACCGTGACGCACGGCGGGCGGGCCCTGAGCCTCGGCGGGCCCCGGCCACGCGCGGTCTTCGCGCTGCTGGTGGTGGCACGGGGCGCCGTGGTCACCGGCGACCGGCTGATCGACGCGGTGTGGGGCGAGGGGCCGCCGCCGAGCGCGGTCGGTGCCTTGCAGGCGTACGTCTCGCGGCTGCGGAGGGAACTGGAACCGGCCCGGACGGCCGGTGCCCGCAGCAGTGTCATCGTGTGGGAAGGCGCCGGTTACGCGATCCGTCTCGGCGCGGACCAGGTCGACGCCTGGCGGTTCGAAGCGCTGCTCAGGCAGGCCGGGCAGGCCGGGCAGGCCGAGCCGCCGGCACAGAGGGCGGCCCTGCTCACCGAGGCGCTCGCCCTCTGGCGGGGCCCGGCCTTCGCCGGGTTCGCGGACGGACCGTGGGCACGGGCGGAGGCGGCCCGCCTGGAAGAACTGCGTGAGGTGGTGCGGGAACAGTTACTGGCCGCCCGCCTGGAGTGCGGGGAGCACACCGAGGCGCTGCTCGCCGAAGCCGAGGGTCTCGTCGCCGCACAACCCCTGCGCGAGGAGCGCTGGTCCCTGCTGGCCCTCGCCCACCACCACGCACATGGCCAGGCCGACGCCCTCTCCGTGCTCCGCCGCGCCCGCCGCACCCTCGCCGACCGGCTGGGCATCGACCCCGGCCCCGCCCTGCGCGGCGTCGAGGCCGAGATCCTGTCCCATGCGCCGCGTCCCGCCGCCCCCCTGCCGTCCGCTCCGCCCGCGTCCGTACCCACGGCTTCTGCGTCCGCTTCTGCGTCTGCCTTCGTGTTCGGTCAACTCGTCGAGCGGGAAAAGGAGTTGGCCGAACTGCGGCAATGCCTGTCGGACGCGGTCGCGGGCCACGGCGGGCTGGTGTGTGTTCAGGGCCCGGCAGGGATCGGCCGCAGCGCACTGCTGGCAGAGGTGGGGCGGCTGGGCAGGGAGTGGGGCGTACGGGTGCTGGACGCCGGTGACGGCCCGGAGGCCCGCACGGAGGTGGCGTCGGGGTCCGTGCGGCACGGTGGGCAGGCCCGTGAGCAGGGCGGTGGCGTGCAAGGTTCCCCGGGGACCGGCCCCCCGCGCGATCCCCACGACGTCGTACGCCGGTTGCTCGACGCGGTGGTCGCCGGGTACGACGGCACGCTGCCGGCCACGGCCATGGCCACGCCGGTGTTCGGCGGGCGGACCGCCGGCCGGCCCGACGGCTTCGACGTCCTGCACGGGCTCTACCGGATCGTCGAGCGCCTGGTCACCGACGACCACCCGGCACGGCGGCCCCTGCTCCTCCTCGTGGACGACCTCCAGGCGTGCGATACGGCATCCCTGTGTTTTCTGGCCCATCTGCTGCCGCGTGTCCAGAACCTGCCGATCCTCGTCGTCACCGCGCTGCGCGCCGGGGAGCCCCCTGCCCGGCGCGAGAGCGAGCAGGTGCTGGCCGACCTCGCGCAGGACCCGACGGTGGTGCACATCCGGCCCGAGCCGTTGAGCGCGGCGGGCGTCGCCCGGCTGGTACGCCGGCTGCTCGGCGGCACGGTGGACGAGGAGGTCGAACGTGCCTGCCACCGGGTGTCGGCCGGTCTGCCGCTGCTGCTGGCACACGTGCTCGGGGCCCTGGAGACGGCGGGGGCGGGGGCGGACCCGCGTGCCGTGGCGGAGTCGGGTGTCCGTGCCGTTTCCGACCTCGTGCTCACCGTGCTGGACCGGCTGCCGTCCGCCGCCATGGCCGTCGTACGGGCGGTCGCGGTTCTCGACGGCGGCAGCGCTGATGGCGGCGGCGGTGACAGTGGCGGCGGTGACGGCGGGGCCTCGCTGCCGACGGTCGCCGCCTTCACGGACCTGTCCGAGCAGGACGTGGCCACGGCGACGGCGGCCCTCGTACGGGCGGAAGTGGTCCGTGACCAGTACCCGTTGGCCTTCGTCCATCCCCTGGCCGGCGAGGCCGTGCTGCGGACGGTGTCGCCGCGGGAGCGTCCGGCCCTGCACGAAAGGGCGGCGAGGCTCCTCGACCGTGCCGGTACGGCTCCGGAGCGGACCGCCGCGCATCTGCTCCTGGTCCCCTACCGGGGCGACCCCTGGGTGGTCGGCGTCCTGCGCACCGCCGCGGCCCGCGCGGCCGCCCGCGGCGCGCACGACGCGGCCGCCACCCTGCTCACCCGCGCGCTGCTGGAGCCGCCCACGCGGGACGTCCGACCCGAGGTGCTCATGGAACTGGGGCGGGCCGAAGCACTCGTCGACGGGCCCGCGGCGGCCCGGCACCTGCGGGAGGCGTACGAGACGTCGTCACCCCTGCGCGTCGGCGCGGCGTGCCTGCTCGCGCAGACCCTGGTCTACACCGGCAGACCCGGCGAGGCCGCCGAGTTCGCGACCCGGGCGGCCACGGAGCTGCCCATCGGGCAGGCCGTCGGGCAGGCAGTGGGGCAGGCCGCCGCGGACGGTACGGCCGACGACACGGCCGACGAGCGGCAGGGGCTGCTGGCCCTGGCGCGGCTCGGCGCCTTCGCGCACGGGCTGTACACCGTGGGCACCGGCGGCATGGACGTCCCGGTGCCACCCCCCGTCGGGGACGGGCCCGGCGCCCGCATGCTCGCCGCCGAGGCGGCGAGGGACGCCACCGTGCGGGGGCTCGACCGCGCCGCGGCCCGGTTCGCGCTCACGGACCGGGTACTGCTGCGCAGCGGAAGGGTGCTCTCGTGGTGCACGGCGGGCGTCGTGCTGCACCTGGCCGACGAGGACGTCAGGCTGCTGTGGGACGAGACGCTGACGTACGCCGGGCAGCGGGGGTCGCTGATCGGGACGCTCTCGGCGCACCTGTGGAACGGGTTCACGCAGTGGCGGCACGGCGAGTTGCACCAGGCCCGCCGGTCGCTCGAAACCGCGCTCGAACAGTTCGGCGCGTGGGGGGTCACGCCGGGTGCCCCACAGTGCCGCGCGTTCCTGACCGGGGTGCTGCTGGACCTGGGCAACCCCGCCGGGGCCCGCGCCTGCCTGGAGCGGATGCGCGGCTGGATCCGGGGCGCGGAGGGCCGGCGACTGCTCGGGGAGAGCGAGGCGCGGGTGCTGATCGCCGAAGGCCGGTACGCACAGGCGCTGGCCGTGCTGGACGGCGTACGGCATCTCCAGCCGGACGTGGTGAACCCGGTGTGGTGGGACGGGGATCTGCTGCGGGTACGGGCGCTGACCGGGCTGGGTGAGCGGGACCCGGCCGAACGGCTGGCACGGGAACAGCTGTCGATGGCCCGCAGGTGGGGCGCGCCCGGCACCGTCGGCCGGGTGCTGCGGCTGTGCGGCGAGGCACGCGGGCCCGACGGCGGACCCGAACTCCGGGAGGCGCTCGCCCTGCTGGCCGACGGCCCGGCCCGCCTGGAACATGCGCGTGCCCGGCAGTCCCTGCACGCCCTGGCCGGTGGAGAGACCGTTCAAGACGGCGTCGCACGCCGATTCCCCCCTGCGTGACCGGCGTACGACGCACCGTCGGGACGAGAATCCGACGGCCGACTTGCGATCGGCTTGCAAGCGGTTCGCAAGACCGATGGCGCATCATCCGTTCCGCGGACGGATCAGACACACCAGGACCACGGATCAGACGCACCACGACCACGAACCAGACACACCACGACCACGAACCGGACGCACCACACAGCACACGCACCGCAACGAACTGACGGGGGCGGCCCGGGGGACGGGCCGGGGGGCGAAGGACATGGGCGAAGCGATACGCGCCGGGGACCAGTGGGCGGTCTCCGGCTACACACAGGACAAGGAGCTGGGTTCCGGAGCCAGCGGGCGCGTGGTCCTGGCCACGCACGACACGACCGGCACCCGGGTGGCGATCAAGTACCTCGCCGACAAGCTCTGTGACGACCCCGCCTTCCGCGAGGTATTCCGCGCCGAGGCCCGGCTGCTGGGCGAGCTCCGCTCCCCCCATGTCGTGGAGCTGTACGAGTACGTCGAGAGCCCGCGCGGCGCCGCCATCGTCATGGAACTCGTGGACGGCGTACCCCTGCGCAAGCTGCTGCGGGAGCACGGCGCCACGACCCCGGAGGCCGCGCTCGTCGTCCTCAGGGGCTCGCTGCTCGGCCTCGCGGCCGCCCACGCGGCGGGGGTCGTGCACCGCCACTACAAGCCGGACAACGTCCTGGTCGCCGCCGACGGTTCCTCCAAGCTCGTGGACTTCGGCATCGCCGTGCCGAGCGGGGTGGCCGCGGGTGCCTCCGGCACCCCGACCTACATGGCGCCCGAGCAGTGGACCGGCGGTGCGGCCGGACCGGCGACCGACGTGTACGCGGCTACGGCGACCTTCTTCGAGTGCCTGACCGGAATGAAGCCCTATCCGGGCAAGACACTGGCCGAGCTGGCGATCCAGCACATCGAGGCGCCGATCCCGGACGAGCTGGCTCCCGAGCCGGTGCGCCCACTGATCCGCAGGGGCCTGGCCAAGACCCCTGAGGAGCGCCCGGAGAGCGCGGCGGCGTTCGTCGAGGAACTCGAAGCCGTGGCCGGGGCCGCGTACGGCGAGGAGTGGGAGGAGCGCGGCCGGCGCGAACTCGCCGCGCTCGCCGCCCTGTTCTTCCTCTCCTTCCCGACGGCGGACGGTTCCGCCTCGGGTACGACGGCCCTGGCCACGACCACCCTCGGGGCGGGCGCCCGTCGGATGCCCCGCCGGAGCAGGAAGATGCTGGCCGGACTGACGGCAGGGGTCGTGCTGGTGATCGGCGGCGTCGCGGCTACGGCGGTCGCCACGGGCGCGGGTGCCGGGCACCGCACGACGAACGGGGCCGGGCCCGGTCCGGGGCCGGACGGATCCGCCGACGGGACCGCTCCGAGCGGGTCGGCCGGCTCTCCCGACGCGAACCCCTCGGCGTCGGACGGTTCCCCGTCGGCCTCGGGGAGCGCGTCGCCCTCCGCGTCGGCGTCCGGGGACGAAAGTGCCTCGCCCGACGGGTCCGCGTCCGGTGGAGCGGGAGGTACGGGCGGCGGATCGTCCGGCGCGGGAGGTACGACCACGACCGGCGGCGGTACGACCACCACGGGCGGCACGGGAACCACCGGTGGCAGCACTTCCGGTGGCAGCACCACCGGCGGCGGTACGACCACGACGAGCGGCGGCTCCACGGGCGGCGGTGGAACGACGACGAGCGGTGGTACGACGACGAGCGGCGGCTCCACGAGCGGCGGCAGCACCTCCGCGCCGCCCGCGCCCACCCTCGACGTGAAGTCCGTACAGATCAACGTGGTCGGCCCGATGTCGGCCGCCTGCACCATCGTGGCCTCCGTCAGCGTGACGACGGACGGCGCCGCCGACGGCACGCTCTACCTCAGCTGGTACGCCAGCGACTCGCCCCGCGTCGTCGGGACCGTCGTGGCCACCGATCCGGTCGCGCTGCCCAAGGGGAAGACGCAGATCTCGGGCCGCTACACCCACGCCTTCGCCGTCCCGACGCGTGCCGGCTACCTCGGTGTCAGGGTCACCACCGACCCGGCCGCCGACTCGGGCAACGGCTCCTTCCAGTCCACCGCGGCACCCGTCGATTGCGACCCGCCCCGATGAGCACACCTCCCGAGGACCCCCGGCTGCGGTTCGCCCGTACCGATCCGGCGTTGCGCCCGGACGACCCCGATCTCACCGTCACCCTCCCGCCGGCGGAACCGGCCGCGACGCTTCACCTCCCGCCTTCGGCGGCGGGCGCGGGAGCGGGAGCGGGAGCGGCCGAGGGGGAGACCCGTTTCGGGCCCGGGGTACCCGGTGCGTCCGGCACGGCCGACGACCGCGCGACGGAGATCTGGCGGGGCACGCTCACCCCGGACGGCCCGTCCGGGGTGACCGTCCGCCGCCGTCGGCCGTGGTGGCGGCACGAGCTACCGTCCCTGCTGGTGGTGGTCGCCGTCGTCGTGGCCGTCGTACTGGGCATGCGCTCCTGCACGGCGGCTCGGTCACCGCTGCACGTGGTGGGCGCCACGGTCACCGCGCCCGAGGTCGGCCGCTGTGCGAAGACGGTCCTCGTCACCGGTGTCCTCAGGACCGACGGCAACCCCGGCACCGTCGACTACCGCTGGAAGCGCAGTGACGGCACGGCCTCCGCCGTCCTCCACCAGCAGGTCGGCGAGAACGTCCGGAGCTCCGAGGTCGTCCTGCGCTGGAGCTTCGACGGCCGCGGCACCATGAAGGCCACCGCCACGCTCGAAGTGCTGTCGCCGGACCGGGTGACGGCGTCGGCCGGCTTCACGTACGACTGCTCCTGACCAGCGGCTTCAAGAGGGGCTGCTCCTGGTCTCGGCCATGGCGTCCATGGCGGCCGCGAGACCCACCGCACCGCACTCCCGCGCGAGCTGCCGCCCTCGGTTCAGGAAGGCGGCGGACTCCTCCTCCGGTGCGTGCTCGGCGAGCGCGTACAGCGCACGGGCGCACTCCAGCCGCGCCGGACCGGGCGTCAGCAGGGCGACCGCCTCCCGGAGTTCGGGCTCGCCCTCGGGCCCGCGCAGTTGTCCGACGACCCGCAGCACCCGCCCCACCGTGCTGGGCGCCCCCCACCCGCGGGCGACCGTCAGCTGCTCCATGGCCAGGGCCAGCGCCTCGGTCCGCCGGCCGGCGCCCGCGAGCGCCCGCACCCGCAGCAGCGACCAGGGCCACCACGCCGGGTTGGCCGCGGCGGGCTGGAGGTGCCGTACGTCGTCCAGGGCGGCCAGCGCCTCCTCGTACCGCTCCTCCGCGTTCAGCACCCGCGCCTCGCTCTCCCCGAGCAGTCGCCGGCCCTCCGCGCCCCGGACCCAGCCGCGCATCCGCTCCAGGCAGGCGCGGGCCCCGGCGGTGTCGCCCAGGTCCAGCAGGACGGCGGTCAGGAAGGTACGGCCCTGTGGGGCGCCCGGGGCGAGGCCCCAGATCTCCGACTGCCCGACCGCGGTCTCCAGTGACCGCCGTGCCGCGTCCAGGTCTCCGTGGTGCCACTGGGTGAAGCCGCGCCACAGGTGCGTGGCGAGCACGGAGAACAGCGAGCCGCGCTCCACGGCGCGGGCCACCGCGGCGTCCCAGAGCCCGCCGACCTCCTCGTCGGCGAGGTGCAGCACGATGCCCGCTGTGTAGAAGAGCATCTCCTCCCCGGCCGCCTGAAGCACGTCGTCGGCGACGGCGAAACGGGCGAGCGCGACGGCCCGGGGCCGGTCGCTGCCGTCCGAGGCCGCCTCCCGGGCGAGGTTGGCGGCGAGCATCCGGGCGCCGGGCCCTTCGCCCTCGACGACCGGGTCCTCGACGGTCCGCCACAGCTTCTGGTCCAGGCCGTGCATGAACCCGCTGATGCGCTCCAGCGCCAGCAGCCCCTGCCGTTCGTCGCTCAGCTCGGCGGGCAGTTCCGCCGCCGCGCGGCGGGCGAACTCGGTCGCCTGGCCGTGGCCGCCGGCGAAGACCAGGATCCGGGCGAGCAGCAGGGCGGCGGCCGCCCTGCGACCCGGGTCGGCGAGGGTGTCGTAGGCCTGGCGCAGATGCTCCACGGCGGCCGGTCCGTTCCCGAGCGTCTCGGCGCGCCCGAGGTCGAGCAGTATCCCGGGGCGGCGTTCGGGGGCGGGCGGTTCGTCGAGCACGCGGGTGAGGTACGTGGCAGCGGCGTCGGGGGCGCCCCGGCCCGCGGCCTCCCGGGCCGCCGCGCAGAGGACGTCCACCACGTCCGGGTCGCCCCGGTGCGGGGCGAGCAGCAGCTGGGCCGCCGTGCGCTCGGGCGGCGCGCCGGCGGCGGACAGCGCACGGGCCGCCCGTTCGTGGCGCAACTGCCGCTCGCCAGGGGGCAGTTCGCGGTAGACGGCATCTCCGACGAGGGGGTGCACAAAGGCGTAGGGGTGGCCCTCGCGCAGGATCTCGGCCTGTACGAGCGGCACGATCGCCTGCGCTGCCTCCGCCTCCGGCCGCGCCATGAGCGCCGCCACCTCGGCGAGCCCCGCCGTCCCGTCCCCGAGTACGGCCACGGCCTGCGCCGCCTCCCGTGCTTCCGCGGGCAGCCGCGCCATCCGGCCAAGGACCAGCCCGGACACCGCTCGCGACCCGGCCTCCGCGACCCCGCCGCTGTGCGCGGCGTCGGGCCGGGTCCCGCGCGCGTGCAGGGCCCGCAGCAACTGCCGCAGCAGCAGTGGGTTTCCGGCCGTGGCGCGATGGCAGGCCGCCGTGAACTCCTCCTGCGGCTCCTCGCCGAGCGTCCGGCGGACGAGACCGGCGACCCCGCTCGCCGTCAGCGGGGTGGGCCTGATCCGCACCACCGAGGGGTCCGTCGTCAATGCCTTGGGCAACTCCTCGCCCTGCTGCGGTTCCCCCGTACGCAGCGTGACGGCGATGAGCACCGGCAGCCCTTCCAGCCGGCCCGCCAGATACGCCAGGTACCGCACCGAGCCGCTGTCGCACCACTGGAGGTCGTCCACGGCCAGCACCAGCGGGCCCGCCGCTCGCACCAGCTTCCGGGTCAGCTCGTACAGCCCGTTCAGCACCGCGAAACTCTGCGGCTGCGGCCCGCGCACCGCTCCGAAGACCGCCCCCGCGGCGACGGCGGCCCCGGCGAGCAGCGACTCCTCGCGGTCGCTCACCACCCGCTCGAACAACTGGCGTACGGCCCCGTAGCCGTAGTCCTTCTCCCGTCGGCTGCCCGTCGCGGTCAGGACGGTCACCCGTTCCCCGGCCGCCAGGTCGGCCACCTCGCCCAGCAGACGGCTCTTGCCGATGCCGGCCGGACCCTCGATGAGCACCACGTGGGGCCTGCCGTCCAGGGCCGAGCGCCGGCTGTCGCGCAGCTCGGCGAGCTGGGGGCCGCGGTCCACGAGCACGTCGGCCCGCGGGCCGGGGCGGGGCACCGGCCCCGCCGGTCCCGCCGGCCTCACCGGTCCTGCGGGTCCTGCCGGTCCTGCTCCGGGCACGGCGGACGTCCCGGCGGACGCGGGGACGGCGGTGTGCGGCCCCCGGCGGGCCGGGGCGTCGAGGGCAGGGTCCTGGGCCAGGATCCCGGCCTCCAGATCACGCAGGGCGGCCCCCGGGACGGTGCCGGATCCGGCGGACAGCAGGGGCCTCGCGCGACGGAGCGCGTCCAGAGCGTCGGCCTGGCGGTGGGCACGGTAGAGGGCCAGGGCGAGAAGACGCCGGCGTTCTTCGCGGAGCGGGTCCTCGGAGACCAGGGATTCGAGTTCGGGCACGAGGACGGCGTCCTCGCCCCGGGCGAGGCGGGCCGCGAGCAGCCGTTCGCGGGCGAGCTCGCGCAGTTCGGCGAGGCGGGCCGACTCCCGGTGGGCCCAGGGTTCGGCGGCGTATTCCGCGTAGGCCGGACCCCGCCACAGCGCGAGCCCGGCCTCCAGGACGGCCACGGCCTCCGACGGGCGGCCCTCGTCGGCGTGCGCGGCGGCGGACCGCAGCGCCTCCTCGAACCGCCAGGCGTCCACCGCGTCGGCCGCCAGCCGCAACGCGTACCCCGCCCCCTCGCTGACGATGACGCCCCCGCGCGCCCTCGCCTCCCGCTCCGGCTCCAGACAGCGCCGCAGATGAGAGACATGGGCGTGCAGTGCGGCGGCGGCGCGGCGGGGCGGCGTGCCGCCCCAGACCCCTTCGACCAGCCGGTCCCGGGCGACGACCGAGCCCCGGGCGACGATCAGCAGGGCGAGCACGGCCCGCTGCCGTCGCCCGCCCAGCTCCAGCGGCCGGGCCCGGAACGCGGCCCCGACCTCACCGAGCACCGTCATGCGCAGTTCGTGTGGCGACACACACCGCATCAAACCAGAACATCTATTCGCCGATGCCGCACGTGTCGCACGGAGTGGGTACGCGGCAAGGCGAGCGCGACGTGAGTGGTGCGGCACACGCTCCGCCGCCGACCGCGCCAGGGCGCGAGTCGCCGAAGGGCCGGTGCGCTCGCCCGGAGCGTGCCCGTATGAGCGGACGACCACGGTCAACAGAGGTGCGAGCAGGCCCGGCCGACGATGCCATGTGTGAGGCCCAGGTCGGAGACCTGGGCCTTGTTGTCGTGTCTGGCGGTCAGTCGCCGCGTGCCGGGTTCGTGCCGGTTGGGTTTCCCGTTCTTGTCCTTCTCGACGGCGCGCCCACGCTCGGCGAAGACGAACAGCCGCAGCACCAGGAAACGTCCGGTTCCGGCAAGCCCGGTGGCGCTGAGGTAGACGATCTGCTCGGAAAGGATCCCCGGCGACGGCCGCACCATGTGCAGAACGGCCATCGCGGCGCAGGTGATCGCGTAGGCGGCAGCGGCCGACCCCGCGGACTGCCAGTGCCGGCGCCATCCGGCGCGCCGCCCGGCCCCGAAGGTGAAGCGTGCGTGGAGCTCCGTACAGAGGGCGGTGGAGGCGGCGGTCATCAGCGCGTTCGCCACCGTCCAGGGCATCAGAGCGGCGCACAGTGACACAGCGGCACTGGAGGCGACCCCGACACCGCCGCCGTACAGGACGAAACGGGCGAAGGCGGTGGTCGGGCCGGGAACGGCCGGGCTCCGCCGTGTGCTGTTCCGGTCGGTCGCCGTCCCCCGCGGCGTGACCCGTGTGCCACACCGTGTTTCACGCGCCGTCTCCGGCTCCGACGCGAACGGCGACTTCATGGGTTTCCTTCCGGAGGAGGTGGCGGTGGAACTCTGGGGCGGGTGGGGCCGGGCCGGCCCATGCTGTTGCGCGCCCGCGGAGCCGAGGGCGGGCCGCGCCGCATCCTCGGCTCCGGGACCGGGCCGTCAGTTCGCCGTGTCGGAGGTGGCCGACGCGACGGTGTTGCCGGTCACCGTGCCGCTGGCACCGTCGATGGTGACCAGGTGCCGGACGCCGTCGGTGCCCAGCACCTCGACCTCCCACGCGCTTCCGCCACCCTGTTCGGCGACCACGCGCAGCGACTCCGTCTTGCCGCCGGGGACCGCCTTGCCGGCCGCCTCGATCGCCGCCGTGGCCGAAACCGCCGGCAGCGGCGCGGGCGCGAGGGTCCCGGCAGCGCTCTGGCCGCTCTGGCTGCTTTGACCGCTCTGGCCGCTCTGGCTTCTCTGGCTGCCCTGGCTGTCGCCGCCGAGCCCGGATTCGTCGTTCTGGCCGCTACGACCGCCTCGCGCCTGCCCGTATGCGCCCTGCCGGCCGTCGTCGCCGCCCGCCCGCCCGTGCTCTGCCGCGAACTGGCGGTGGCCGCCCTTTTCGCCGTGGTCGTGGTGGACGACCGCAACGGCGCCGGCCGCGGCGACGGCCGCCACCAGAACCGCGGCGCCGAGGACGGTCCCACGACGCCGGCCCACCCGGGGGAGGCGCGCCCGGAAGGTCCTGGCCGGCTTGGCCGGCTTCGGTGGCGCGGCCGGCTCGGCCGGTGCGTCCGCCGTCGGCTCGGGCTGCTGCTGGGGCGGTTCGGGTTCGGACATGTTCGGGCTCCTGATCGCCTCGACCGGCCCGGTGCCGGCGGCTGCGATCAGCTTGGAATGCCGTTGCTGAAGCCAGGCTGAAGGTGGCTGAAGGCGTCTTCAGCCACCGCCCGTGCGGCGTGCGAGGCTGTTGCCGTGCGCGTACTGGTGGTCGAGGACGAGAAGCGGCTGGCCGCCGCCCTGCAGCGAGGTCTCAGGGCCGAGGGGTTCACCGTGGATGTCGCCCACGACGGGAACCAGGGACTGTGGCTCGCCCTGGAGCACAGCTACGACGTGGTCGTGCTCGACATCATGCTGCCCGGCCTCAACGGCTACCGGGTCTGCGCGAGGCTCCGCTCGGCCGGGAGCGACACACCGATCCTGATGCTCACCGCCAAGGACGGGGAGTACGACGAGGCCGAGGCGCTGGACACCGGTGCCGACGACTTCCTGTCCAAGCCGTTCTCCTACGTCGTCCTGGTCGCCCGGCTCCGCGCGCTCCACCGCCGTACCGGCCACCGGGTCCCTCCGGCGTTCCGGCTCGGTGACCTGGTGATCGATCCGGCCGGCCACACATGTGTCCGTGGCGGCACCGAAGTCCGGCTCACCGCTCGGGAGTTCGCCATTCTTGAGTACCTGGCCCGCCGGGCCGGCGAGGTGGTGTCCAAGCTCGAGATCCTCGAACACGTCTGGGACTCGGCCGTCGAGGCGGACCCCAATCTCGTCGAGGTCCACGTCAGCGCCGTACGCCGCAAGATCGACACCTCGTTCGGCCGCTGCGCCCTGGAGACCATCCGCGGTGCCGGGTACCGGCTGGCGGCCGACGGTGGCTAGAGGACTCGCCTCCCGCGCCGGTGAAGTACCGGCAGCGATCAGGCGCCTGCGCTTCGCCGCCGTGCGGCTCGTCAGGCTCGTACGACACCCGTGGCCGGGATCGGTACGGGCCCGGGCGACGCTCGGGGCGACCGCGGTCGTCGCCCTCGCACTGACCGCGGCCTCCTTCGCGCTGTTCGCCATGGTGCACGCCGACCTCCAGCGCAACGCCAACGACGCGGCCACCGCGCAGGCGGACACCGTCGGTCAGCTGGCCGCCGAGGGCAAGCTGCCCGACCTGCTGCCGCTCTCCCACGGCGCCGACTTCATCCAGGTCGTCGACAGCAGCGGGCGCGTGGTGGCCGCCAGCCAGAACCTCGTCGGCCGCCCGGCCGTCGCCGACCTGCGCCCCCATGAGGGCAGGCTGCGCGCCACCTGGTCCGGCGAACCGTTCGGCGAAGGACACCGCCAGCGGATCGTCGCCGTCACCGCCCGGACCCCCGGCGGCACGGTCACCGTGTACGCGGGCACGTCGCTGCGGGACGCGGACGCGGCCGACGAGATCACCAAGGCCGCGCTGGGTATCGGCACGCCGCTGCTGCTGGCCACGGTCGCTCTGGTCACCTGGTGGGTGACCGGCCGGGCCCTGCGTCCGGTGGAGGCCATCCGCGCCGAGGTCGCCGAGATCACCGGACATGCTCTGCACCGCCGCGTCCCGGTACCGGCCGCCCAGGACGAGGTCGCCCGCCTGGCCCGCACCATGAACGTCACCCTCGACCGCCTGGAGGACGCCGTCGTCCGCCAGCGCCGCTTCATCGCCGACGCCTCGCACGAACTGCGCAGCCCCATCACCGTCCTGCGCACCCAGTTGGAGGTCGCCCTCGCCCATCCGGACCCGGCCCTGTGGCCCGACCTGGTCAGTGACGCCCTGGAGGACACCGTCCGGCTCCAGGATCTCGCCTCCGACCTGCTGCTCCTCGCCCGTCTGGATGCGGCCGAGCCGGTCAGCCGCGTCCCGCTGGACATGGCCGAACTCTGCCGTACGACGGTTGCCGCGCGGCAAGGCGACCGGCTCCCCGTCGATACCAGGCTGCAACCCGGCCTCACCGTGGAGGGCAACCGCGGGTGGCTGGTCAGGCTCCTCACCAACCTCCTCGACAACGCCCAGCGGCATGCCGATCGCCGCATCGAACTGGTGCTGCACGCCGACCCGGACGCCGGCCTGGCCGTACTGGAGGTGACCGACGACGGACCCGGCATTCCCGAGGCCGACCGCGAGCGGATCTTCGAGCGCTTCACCCGCCTCGACGACGCCCGCAGCCGGGACCTGGGCGGAGCCGGCCTCGGGCTGGCCATCGCCCGCGACATCGCCCGTCAGCACCACGGCACCCTCCGCGTCGAACCCCGCCCGTACGGCGCCTGCATCGCCGCCCGCCTCCCGCTGTCGCCCTCCGGGTCCGAAGCAGGTAGGTGACACCGGGATGCACGGCAGGCTCCGTGCATCAGCGAAGGCTCCTTCGAGCGGCTGGCCGCCCGCTCGTCCCTCAGCCCTGCGTCAAAGGCTTGGGGGTGTTGTGGTGCCGGGTGTTCTCCCCTGCTCCGAAGCGCTGTGGATGTCCTCGTGCAGGTGTACGACGAGCCAGTGGCCGTCGGGACGGGTGCGACGCAGGATCGCGGTGTTGCGGGCCAGTTCCGGCGGGGCTGTGCGGAAGTCGACCCTCAGCCAGTAGCGGGCCACGGCCAGGTCTCCGAAGACGTCGACGACCTGGTCGTACGCCGTGAGGCCGGTCTCGGCGGGGCCGGTGCCGGTCGTGGGGCGGGCGTCTCGGACGTGGTTCAACTCGCTTCTGCCACAGAGGAGTTCGGGAGTCGCCGAGTCCCAGATGGTGGCCTCGGGGTCGAGGAAGGAGTCAATGCGCTCGCGGTCGCCCGCGGTATAGCCCGCGTACATGCCCGTGATCACCGCCCACACCTCGGCCAGATCGGCGGGTGCCCCACCCGGGCGGGCACCGTCACCGGCTGCGGGACGGGCGGAACGGGACGGTGGAGTGGGCATGACGGAGTCCTTGAGTGGGTGAGTGATGGAACGGTTCGCGCCGGGTCAGGGGAGTACGACCAGGTCCCGAGGCGTGCGGTTGAGGCGCTCCCCGCCCTGCTCCGTACAGATCACGATGTCCTCGATCCGCGCCCCGTGGCGGTCGGGGAGATAGATGCCGGGTTCGACGGAGAAGGCCATGCCCGGTGCGAGCGGGAGGGGGTTCCCGGCCACGATGTAGGGGTCCTCGTGGCTCTCCAGGCCGATGCCGTGTCCGGTGCGGTGGATGAAGTACGTCCCGTATCCGGCGTCGGTGATGATGTCCCGGCCGACGGCGTCCAGTTGCCCGGCGGTGATGCCCGGCCGTACGGCGTCGGTCTGGGCGCGTTGGGCGCTCGACAGCACGTCGTGGAGGCGGCGGAAGGCGGCCGGCGGCTCGCCGACCGCGTACACGCGGGTGGAGTCGGAGCAGTAGCCGTCCTGGGTCGTACCGCCGATGTCGACCACCACGGGGTCACCGGACCGGATCGTGCGGTCGGACAGTTCGTGGTGCGGGCTGGCGCTGTGCGGGCCGGAGCCGACGATGACGAAGTCGGCCCGTATGTGCCCCTCGGCGATGATCGCGTCCGCGATGTCCCGTCCGACCTCGCGTTCGGTGCGTCCGGCCCGCAGCCACTCGCCCATGCGGGCGTGCACCCGGTCGATGGCCGCGCCGGCCCGGCGCAGGGCGGCCGCCTCCTGCGGAGTCTTGCGCATCCGCAGCTCGTGCAGCACGTCTCCGGCCAGTTCCTGGCGGGCGTCCGGCAGGGCGGTGCGGAAGGCGGTGGTCTTCTCCGCCCACATGCGGTTGTCCACGCCGAAGCGGGCCGTCCGGCCGGGCAGCCGGGCCGCGACGAGGGCGTAGGGGTCGTCGGTCTCGTGCCAGCCGGTGATCTCGATGCCCAGGTCACCGGCCGGGGACGCCTTCGCGGCGGGTTCCTCCAGGGCCGGTACGAGCAGGAAGGGGTCGCCGTCGGCCGGCAGGACCAGGCAGGTCAGCCGCTCCAGCGGCTTGGCGTCGTAGCCCGTCAGGTAGCGCAGGTCCGCGCCGGGCGAGATGAGCAGGGCGTCCAGACCGGCTCGGGCCGTGGCCTGCCGGGCGGTGCGGAGACGGTCGGCCGGGTAGAGGGGCGGGAGCGGGTCGGCGGGGTGGCGGGGGTGGTCGTCGTCGCGCATCGGGGCTCCATGAGCTCGTGAGGTGTCGTGCGACCGGGAAGGCCACCGGCGGGGTACCCCTGACGCGGGGCCGCCGGAACGCCGTCGGGAGGTCACGTTGTCGGGGTGGGGGCGTTGTGGAGCGGTTCCAGGGCGAATCGATTCGGCGGTGAGGAAGTGGGCGAACCACACCCAGGGGCGGGGGGCACGGCCCCGGGTGGGTCACGGAAGGGCGCGCACCCGGCGGGCCCGGCGGCCGCGGGGCATGGGACATATGGATGCGGACGGGCACGCGCGTCCGGTCCCGCGCTCCTGAGCGGGCCGTCCCACCCAGGTCACGCCGTGTACAGGCGGCACGCGACGCCCCCGGCGATCAGCTGCGGCTCCTCGCGGTCGCAGCCGTCGAAGACCCGTGGGCAGCGGGGGTGGAAGCGGCAGCCGCTCGGCGGGTCGGCGGGGTCGGGTACGTCGCCGGGGAGTTCGGCGGGCAGCACTCCCGCCCCGTCCGGCCGCGGTACGGCGGCCAGCAGCGCCCGCGTGTAGGGGTGCCGCGGTTCGTCCCAGACCTCGGCGGTGGGGCCGGTCTCCACGATCCGCCCGAGGTACATCACGGCGATCCGGTCGGCGATCAGCCGTACGACGGACAGGTCGTGGCTGATGAACAGCAGCCCGGCGCCCGACTCGACGGCCAACGACCGCATCAGTGTGGCCACTTGGAGCTGGGCGGAGGCGTCGAGAGCGGAGATCGGTTCGTCCCCGACGAGCAGCCGGGGGCGGGCCGCGAGCGCACGGGCGATCGCGATGCGCTGCCGCTGGCCGCCGGAGAACTCCTGCGGGTAGCGCTCGGCGGCGCTCGCCGGCAGTCCGACCCGGGTCAGGAGGTCCGCCGGGGACGCCCCGTCCGGCGTCTCGCCGCGCTCGGCGGCCGTACGGATGCCGTCGGCGAGCTGCGCGCCCACCCGGCGGCGCGGGTTGAGGGAGCCGTACGGGTCCTGGAAGACCATCTGGACGCCGGTGAGGGCCGGGTCGCGGCGGCGCACCCGCAGTGGGCGCACCGGTGTGCCGTCGTAGGTGATCCGGCCCTCCGCGGGTGCGGTGAGCCCGCAGACCGCCCGCGCCAGGGTGGACTTTCCGCAGCCCGACTCACCGACCAGCCCGACGACTTCGCCCGCCGCCACCTGGAGGCTGACCCCGGCGACGGCGCGGGTCGGCGGCGCGCCCGGCCGGTGGTACTGGACGACGAGGTCGTCCACGGAGAGGAGAGGGGCCGTCGGGTGCGGAGGCATACCGGTCATACCGTGCTCCTTCCGGGGAGCGAGTCCAGGAGCGTACGGGTGTACTCGTGCTGCGGGTCGGTCAGCACTCGGCCTCGCGGGCCGGTCTCGACGACCAGGCCGTGGCGCATCACGCTCACCTCGTCGGCGATCGCGGACATCACGCCCAGATCGTGGGTGACCAGCAGGACGGCGAGGCCCAGGTCGTCGCAGAGTCCGCGCAGCAGCCGCAGTACGCCGGCCTGCACGGTCACGTCGAGAGCGGTGGTCGGCTCGTCGGCGATCAGCACCTTCGGTTCGCAGGCCAGTGCGATGGCGATCGCGATGCGCTGGCGCATTCCGCCGGAGAACTGGTGGGGGTAACGCCCGAGCGCCGCACGGGGGTTGGGGATACGGACCTGCGTGAGCAGATCGACTGCCCTCTCCTTCGCGGACTTCCGGTCCAGTTTCAGGTGGTGGCGCAGGTGGTCGGTGAGCTGGTGTCCGATGCTGAGCATGGGGTGCAGGCTGGTGGACGGGTCCTGGAACACCATGCTCACCGATCGCCCGCGCAGTGCGGCCAGTCGGCGGGACGGGAGGGTGAGCAGGTCCGTGCCCTCCAGCTCGATGCGACCACCCGTGCGGGCGCCCGGCGGCAGCAGGCCCAGCGCGGCCAGACCGGTCATGGTCTTGCCCGAACCGCTCTCCCCCGCGAGCCCGTGCACCTGCCCCGGCCGCACCGCGAGGTCGACACCGCCGAGGATGCGACGGCCGCCCAGGTCGAGGGTCAGACCGCTGATCTCCAACACGTTGCCGTCGGTCATGCGACCCGCTCCTTCTCCGCGCCGATCGTGCGGGCCGTGCCGGGGTCGAGGGCGTCCCGGAGCGTGTCGCCGAGGAAGTTGAAGGCGAGGACGACGGTGAGGATGGCCAGGCCAGGGAAGACCCCGATCCACCACTTGTCGAACTGCTGGGTGCCGTCGGCCACCATCGCGCCCCACTCGGCGGTAGGCGGCTTTGCACCGAGTCCCAGGAAGGAAAGCCCGGACAGCAGCAGCGTCGCGGTGCCGATGTCGAGGGTGGCGAGGACCAGCAGCGGGCCGAGCACGTTGGGCAGGATGTCGACGCGCAGTGAACGCCCGGCGGAGAAGCCCAACAGCCGTCCACTGAGCACGAATTCGCGGTTCCTGAGGCCCATGACCAGACCCCGGGTGACCCGGGCGTACGACGGCCAGGACACGACCAGGACGGCCAGTACCGCGTTCTGCAGGCTGGCGCCGAGCGCGGCGGCGACCACCATCGCCAGGATGACGGTGGGGAAGGCGAACACCAGGTCCGCGATCCGCATCACGGTCTCGTCCACCCACCGCCCGAAGAACCCGGCGCAGGCCCCGAGCACCCCGCCGACCAGCAGCGACATGGCCACCAGCAGCAGGGCGAGCGGGATGGAGACCCGGGCGCCGTACAGGACGCGGCTCAGCACGTCCCGGCCCAGCTCGTCCGTGCCGAACCAGTGCCCGGCGCCGGGGCCGGCCAGCCGGGGCAGGTCCTGCGCGAGGGGGTCGTGCGGGGCGAGCAGCGGGGCGGCGATCACGATCACCAGCCAGAACGCCGCGACCAGGCCGCCGGTGACCGCGAGGGGACGGCGCCAGGCGGGCGGCAGCCGTCGTAGCAGGGAGAACCTCACTGCACCCTCACCCTCGGGTCGATCACGCCGTACAGCACGTCCACGGCGAGGTTGACGGTCAGGTACACCAGGCCCACGACCAGTCCGACGCCCATGACGGCGGGCAGGTCGAGGGTGGTGGCGCTGCGGTAGGCGTAGGCGCCCAGGCCCGGCCAGGCGAAGATCGACTCCACCAGGACGGTGCCCGACAGCAGGGCTCCGAAGGCCAGTCCGGCGACCGTGACGACGGGGACGAGGGCCGCCCGGAGCACGTACTGGAAGAGGACGGTCCGGCCGGGCAGCCCCTTGGCGCGGGCCGCCCGCACGTAGTCCTGGTTCAGCACCTCCAGGACGGCGGAGCGGGTGAAGCGGGTGAGCAGGCCGACGGTGTACGCGGTCAGCACCAGGGCCGGCAGGGCGAGATGACCCACCGCGCTCCAGAACACCGGCCACTGGCCCGCGAGTGCCGCGTCGACCGTGTAGAGGCCGGTGACATGGGGTGGAGCGGTCATGCCGGGGTCGAGGCGTCCGCTGCCCGGGGCCCAGCCGAGCCGGTAGAAGAAGACGTAGAAGGCGAGCAGCGCCAGCCAGAAGGTCGGCACCGAGACACCCAACAGGCTCACGACACGCAGGAGTTGGTCGGCGAAACGGTCCCGGCGCAGCGCCGCGACGACACCGAACGCCACACCCACGACGAGGGAGACCACGATGGCCGCCCCGGCGAGTTCGAGGGTGGCGGGGACGGCGGTGGACAGGTCGTCGAGGACCGGCTGGTGGCTCTGCTGGGACTCGCCGAGGTCGCCGTGGAGCAGGTTGCCCAGGTAGGTGACGTACTGGACGGGCAGCGGCTTGTCGAGGCCGTAGTGGTGGCGGAACTGGGCGACGATCGCCGGGTCGCCGATCGCGCGCTGGCCGAGGTTGGCCGCCGCCGGGTCGCCCGGGACCAGGTTGGTGAGGACGAACGTCACCAGGGTCACGCCGAGCGCGAGCAGGACGGCGGTCGCGGTGCGGCGGAGCAGGAAACGGGCGAGGGGGTGGCGGGCGAGGAGGCGGCGGCCGGGGCCGGGGAGGCCGCGGGCCCCGGGGCGGCCGGCGAGGAGGCGGTCGCCCTCACCGCCGCCCGCGGTACCCGCGCCCGCGCCCTTCCCGCCCGCTCCCTTACTTGGCACCCAGCGCGGCGACATCGATCGTCCATACGGGGTTGTAGGCGACGCCGGTGACGGACGCGGCGGAGACGGTGTTCCGGCTCGGCTGCATCAGCGGGATGAAGGGGCCGTCGGTGTTCAGCTCGGTCTGGATCTGCTCGTACAGCGTCTTGCGGGCGTCGTCGCCGATCGTGGTGGCCGCCTTGTCGCCGAGCGAGGTGAGGGCGGGGTCGGCACCGGCCTTCCAGCCCGCGCGCAGGCCGACCAGGTTGCCGGGCAGGAAGGCCAGGTAGTCGCTGGGGTCCGGGTAGTCCGGGCCCCAGTACCAGAGGCCCAACTGCTCCTTGCCGTTACGGTAGTTGTCCAGCTCCGTGGTGGTCGGCGCGGGGGCCAGCGTGACGGTGATGCCGACCTCCTTCAGCTGTGCCTGGACCCGTTCGGCGAGGGTCTGCAGGGACAGGCCGTCGACGGTCAGGTCACTGGGGTAGCCGAGCGTCACGGACGGCTTGCCGATCCCGCTCGCCTTCAGGGCCGCCTTCGCCCCGGCCAGGTCGCGGGCGGCGGCCTGGGAGCCGGGCAGCGCGCCGAGGAAGGTGGACGGGATGATCCCGGCGGGCTGGACGGAGCCGGTACCGGCGAGCGACAGCAGGCTCTTGTAGTCGATGCCCTTGCGCACCGCCTCCGCGAACTTCGCGTTCGCCGTCGTGGTGCTGACCTTGGTGTTCTTGTTGAGCAGCAGGAAGATCACGTCGGAGGACGTGCCGCTGTCCACCTTGAGCCCGCCGCCGAGCCCGCTGACCTGGTCGGAGGGGAGGTCGAGGGCGATCTGGCTGTCGCCGCGCTGCACGTTCAGCTTCTGGGTGGGCGCCTGGACGTTGCGGAGCACGATCTTGTCGTACGCGGGCTTGTCCGCGCCCGTGTACTTGGGGTTCTTCTTCAGGACGACCTGGGTGTTGGTGTCGAAGGAGGTGAGCGTGTACGGGCCGGAGCCGGCCGACGCGGTGTTGAGGTACTTCTCCGCCCCGTCCGCCGAGGTCGCCGAGCCGCCGTGGGCCTGGACCGTCTTCGCGCTGAGGATGCCGAGCGCGGGGTTGGGGAGAATGAAGGGCAGGGCAGGGTTGGCCTTCGTCGACACCAGGGTGACCGTCGAGGCGTCCGTCTTGGTGACCGTGACGCCGTCGAGCAGGAACGACGGATTGCCCTTGAGCGCGATCACCCGCTTCAGCGAGAACACCACGTCGTCGGCGGTGACCGCACTGCCGTCCGCGAACTTCGCGCCCGTCCGCAGGTGCAGGGTGAGCGTCCTGCCGTCCGTGGACTGCTCGTACGAGGAGGCCAGCCCCGGCACCGGCTTGGTGACGTCGCCGCCCTTGAAGGTCAGCAGCGTCTCGTAGAGCGCCTTGTCCACGATCTGCCCGGTCGGCTCGAACTCACGGCCCGGGTCGGCGGTCTTCAGGTTGAACGACGTGTCGATGACCAGGGTCTTGCCGGCCGAGGAGCCGGAGGCGCCCGTACCACCCGAGCAGGCGCTCAGCGCGAGCGCAGCGACCGCGACGAGAGAAAGTGCCGCCGGGTACGACCCGGCACTGAATCTGGGCATGCGTGCCTCCGTGAGCAGGGCGGAGCGGAAGAAGGCCGGGCGGGTGCGGGCAGGCGCCGTGAGGTCGACCTGGACGATTCGCCGTTAGGGTGGGCCGAAACTAACCAGGACTCTCGGCCGACGGGATCAGCGCGAGACGAAAATCAACGGAGAGGCGCGAACATGGAAGATCAGTCCACCCCGGAGTCCCCGGGTGAACGGCGCTCTGGACGGATCGGCATCGGCCTTGCCCTGGATTCGGTGCATTTCAAGATCCTCGACGTCCTCCGTACCCAGGGCCGCATCTCTGTCGCGGCCCTCGCGGACCGCGTCGGCGTCTCCCGCGCGAACGCCTACACGCGCCTCGAAGCCCTCCGCGCGGACGGCGTGATCAACGGCTTCAGCGCCCGCGTCGACCACACCCGGGTCGGTCTGGAGATCTGCGCCCTGATCTTCGTCACGGTCCGTCAGGAGCTGTGGAAACAGTTCCGCACCGCGCTCGCCCAGATGCCGGAGGTGGAGTACTGCGCCGTCACCACCGGCCAGCACGACGCCATGATCCAGATCCGGGTGGCCGACGTCTCCGCCGTCCACCGCCTGGTCACCGACCGGCTTTCCACCATTCCCGCGGTGCGCGCGACCGAGACCGTGATCATCCTCGACGAGGTGCTCCGCCGCCCCTACGTCCTGCCGTCCGTGCCCCGCCCCACCGATGCGGCGCCCGGCACACCCCAGGACGCCCCCGGCACGAGCCAGTTCGGCATGACCCGCTTCATCCGCGCGGCTGAAGGACGGGCCGACCTGCAACGCGCTTCCGAGCCGGAGGACTGACAGCATGTTCGGGCGCCTCCCTCGACGTCCGTCGCTCAGCCGCGCAGTGGTTCCGTCAGCCGGCCCAGCAGTCCGGCGACCAGGGCCGTCTGCGCGGGCACGGTGTCGGCATAGATGAACTCGCCCTGCGCATGGGCCCCGTCGCCGACCGCGCCCATTCCGCACAGCACCGGCAGGCCTAGGGCGGCGACGAAGTTGGCGTCGCTCGCGCCGCCGACGGCGGTGTCGGCCAGGTCGCGGCCCTGTTCGGCGGCGACCTCGCGGGCGAGTGCGAGGAGCGGGACGGAGGCGGCGTTGAGGGTCATCGGGGGCCGGTTCCAGGCGTGGCCGATCTCGATCCGCACCCGGGGGTCGGTGACCTCGACGGCGTCGAACTCGGCGTCCACGCGGTCCTGTTCGGATGCGCTGGTGACCCGGATGTCGATGGTGGCGGTGGCCCGTCCCGCGACCACGTTGGTGGCCGAACCGCCGCTGATCAGGCCGGTGTTGATCGTCGTACCCGCCTCCGGGCGGGCGATCTTCGAGGCGGCGAGCACGAATTCGGAGAGGGCCAGGATGGCGCTGGCACCGTCCTGCGGCGCGAGCCCTGCGTGGGCCTCGATGCCGACGGCGGTGGCCGTGAAGATGCCGGAACCCTTGCGGGCGGTCTTCACCGCGCCGCCCGCGGTCGGCTCAAGGACCAGCGTGACGTCGACCTGCCCGGCGACCTCCTCGATGACCGGGCGGGAGGAGAGGGAGCCGATCTCCTCGTCGCCGTTGAAGAGGAAGGTGACGGTCGGGAACGGGGTGTCGGTCTCGCGGGCCAGCTTCAGGGCCCAGATGCCCTGCACCAGACCGGTCTTCATGTCGAAGATGCCCGGTCCGCCGAGCCGCGCCCGGCCGTTCGGCACGTTCGAGGGCTGTTCCCAGCCGGCCAGCGTGCCGGCCGGCCATACGGTGTCGTAGTGGCCCACCAGGGCGACGTGCCCGGGGGCGGTGCCGGTGTAGGTCAGGGTGAGGGTGTCGCCGTGCGCGCCGCCGGGGTGGCGGCGCTCGTGGTCGGGTTTCCCCAGCCTGTGGACGGCGAGTTCGCGCAGGACGTCCAGGCCGGCGGCGAGGCCGGGGAGGTCGTGGCTGCCGGTCTCCTGGCGGACGAGGGTGAGGATGTCGGCGACGATCTCCGAGGACACCTCCTGGGCGCGGGTGGTGAGGACGGCGGCGGGTGCGGGTGTCGCGGTCATGACCGGCTTTCTCGTGGCTCGTGTGGGTGGGTGGGATGAGGCGGGTCAGTTGACGCCGAACGGGATGCCGAGCAGGTACCAGGCCACGAAGAACGCGACCCAGGCGATCCAGACGACGGCCGCGATCGGGATGGTGAAGGAGGCCAGGGTGCCGATGCCGGCGGACTTCCGGTGCTGCTGGATGAAGCCGAGGGCCATCGCGAAGTACGGGCTCATGGGGGTGACGCAGTTGGTGACCGAGTCGGCGACCCGGTAGACGGCCTGGGTGGTCTCGGGGGCGATGCCGACGAGCATCAGCATCGGTACGAGCACCGGGGCGGCCAGCGCCCACAGGGCGGAGCCGCTGGTGATCACGAGGTTCATGAAGGTGATCAGTACGGCGATGCCGACCAGCACGGTCCAGCCGCTGAGCCTGAGGTCCTTGAGGGTCTCGGCGCCGTCGATCGCGATGACGTTGCCGATGTTCGTCCACTTGAAGTAGGCGAGGAACTGGGAGATCGCGAAGAAGAGGACGAGGATCGGGGCGTAGGTGCGGGTGCCCTGGACGAGGGCCTCGACGATGTCGCCCGCGGCCCGGAAGGTGCCGGCCGTCCGGCCGTAGACCCAGCCGAGCAGGGAGAAGAAGAGGAACAGCACGAGCGACATGCCGGTGATCACCGGGGACTCGACGAGGGAGCCGCCCGGGCCGCGCAGCGGGGAGCTCGCCGGGAGCATGGCGGCCGCGACGAGGGCGACGAAGGCGAGCGCGGTCAGCCCGGTCAGGCGCAGGGCGCGGCGCTGCTCCGGGGTCACCTCGATGGCCTCGGCCTCCTCGGCGCTCAGCGGGGTGACCGGCTCGTCGGGGTCCAGATCCGAACGCCTGGCGATGACCTTGTCCACGACGAGGGTGATGACCAGGGCGACCAGGACCGACGAGCCGAGTGCGAAGAAGTAGTTCGCGACCGGGGTGACGGTGTGGTGCGGGTCGATGGTGCGGGCGGCGGCGGTGGAGATCGACGAGAGCAGGGTGTCGGTCGTGGTGATCGCCGGGGAGGCGTCGTAGCCGGCCGAGATGGAGACGTAGGCGACGATGCAGCCGAGCACCGGGCTGCGGCCGGCCGCACGGTAGACGAGCGCACCGAGCGGGATGAGGGTGACGTACGCGGCGTCGCCGGCGACGTGGGCGACCATCGCCGTCATCGACACCGCGAAGGTGAGGTACCTGCCGGGGACGTGGGCGACCATGCGGCGCAGCATCGTCGTGAACAGCCCGCCGGCCTCGGCGACCGCGATGCCGAAGCCCACGATGAGGATGGTGGCCAGCGGCGGGAAGGTCGCGAAGTTGTCGACGGCCCCCTCGACCATCGTCGTGACGCCGGCCTTGCTCAGCAGGCTCTGCACCTTGATGGTCTCGTGCGTGCCGGGGTGTACGGCGCTGACCCCGGCCGCCGCCAGGACCGCGCTGAGGACGGCGACGACTCCCGCGAGGATCCAGAACAGCCAGAAGGGGTTGGGGAGTTTGTTGCCGACCTTCTCTATCGCCGCGAAACCACGGAACGCGGCGCGCAGGAGTCTGGACGGCGGCTCTGCCGGACGGGGTTCGGTGACGATGGCGCTCATGGGTACCTCTTCGTGCGTTGAAGGAGGCCGGAGAGAGATGTTTCCGCAAACCTTGGCATCAGGGTGGGAGATTTAATAGATCGGGCGCGTAACAGTGGGATTAATCGGCGGTCTAAGGTGTGCGCTATGACTCGCCCCCTGCTCGACGAGCTCGACCGACGCCTGATCGGCGCGCTGCACCTGGCACCCCGGGCCACCTGGGACGACATCGGCGCGATCCTGTCGGCCGACGCCGGCACGCTGAAGCGCCGCTGGGACCGGTTGCACGAGGCCCGTATGGTCCGCGTGATCGGGCAGGCCGACTGGGGCATGCACTCCACGGCGATGCCGGTCCACGTCCTCCTCGACATCACCGGCGAGACCCCGCTGGCCGTCCTCGCCCGTCTCCGTGACCTGCCCCACCTCCAGCTCCTGGCGCAGATCTCCGGCGACTACCCGATCTACGCCGTCGTCCACGCCCCCTCCGAGGCGGCCACCAGCGAGGCCATCGACCGGATGTTCTCCGTGCCGGGCGTCCGGCGCGTCAATGCCCTGCCCGCCCTGAGCACCCTGCGCCGGGGCATCACCTGGGACCCGCAGTTCCTGACCGACACGGAACGGGCCGAGCTGCTGAAACTGACCGGCGCCCGACCGGAGGGCACGGCCACGGCCACGCCCCCGGCGAAGCCGCTGAGCGAGGCCGAGCGCACCGTCGTAGCCCTCCTGATGCGGGACGGACGCGCCTCCGCCGCGAGCGTCGCCCGCGCCGCCGGTCTCGCCACCTCCACGGCGCACCGGGTCGTCCGCCGGGTCCTCGACGAGCAGTGGGTCAAGCCACGCCTGGAGGTCGTCTCGGACTGGCTCGGCTTCGAGACCCCCTTCGTCCTGCGCCTGCGCGTCGCCCCCGGCGACACCCCGGAGGTCATGCGCCGCATCGACCAGCTGCCCCAGACCCGGCTCGCCGCGCACGTCGCCAGCGACATGTCCGTCCTGTGCACGGGCCTGGTCACCGACCGCTCGGCCCTGGCCTCCTTCATCGACGGCGAACTGGCCAGGATCCCCGGCATCCTCGCCGTCGGCGTCGACGTCATGCTCGCCGAGCCGCGCCGCTACTGGCTGGACCGGGACCGGACCGGCGGGCTCGGCGACTTCCACGCCCCGGAGCTGCTCTGACGGTCTCCCGCGAGGCGGTGAGGAAACCGGCCGTCGCTTTCTCCTGGGGCGCGTACCGAAAGTGGTTGGTGGCGGCTCTGTGGGCTGTGCTTCTGTTCCGGAGTGAACATCAAGAGCTCCGGGGTGCCTGGTGAGAGGCCGGGCCTCTGCGTCCGGCCGAGGACTGACGGCGATGTCGAGGAATCTGTGCGGGTCCTCTCGGAGGTCCATCAGTTTGACGGCTATCCGCTGAACTGGCCTGACCGGCCCGGCGAGTGGCTGACACGCGGCCCTCTGCTGGGCTCCTGGGTTGCCGACCTCGAAGGCCGCCTGGTCGGGCATGTCAGTCTGTCCCGCGCCGGCGAAGGCGATCTGGCCCCGACGCTGTGGAGCGAGCGGAACGGGACGACGCGGGCCATGGCCGCCGTGGTCGGCAGACTGTTCGTCGCCCCGCAGGCGAGGGGACATCGGATCGGCGCGCTGCTGATCGGCCGGGCAGCGGAGGAGGCACGGCGTCGTGGCCTGCATCCGGTGCTCGACGTCGTCACGTCCGATACCGCCGCGGCAGCCTTGTACGAGCGACTTGGCTGGGAGCTGATGGCCACAGTCGAGCAGCAGTGGGGCCCGCACCAGACGGTGGCCGTCCACTGTTACGCAGCGCCGTCGTGACATGGCCGGTCACAGCGCGATCGAGCGGCTGCCTGCCTGCGCCGGGGTGGCCTGCCCATCCCCTCTCGCCTGCGCGAGTATCCCCGGACTTTGCCATTCCTTGGTAAGATCCGGCCACTTGTGCGAGGGCGGGGGCCCTCGTGGGGGAGGGAACATCACGTGGGCAGACACGCCCTGAGACGGGGCGGTCTGGCCGCCGCCGTCTCCTCGCTCGCGGTCGCCGTCGTGGCCGCGTCCGTCGTCGTCCTGTCGGAGGGCGGCGGCTCCGCGGAAGCGGCCGAGGCCGACACCACCGCGATCACACTGGTCGACCCCAGCTCGACCACACCACGCACCGACCGCCCGTACGCCGCGGGCGACACCGGCTTCCTGCACCGGCAGACCGGCAGGACCGGACTGCTGTGGACCGACTACACGACCGGCAGGACCGTCACCGTCGAGAACGCCGACGGCGTCTACACCCCGGGCACCGGCTGCACGTCCATCGGCTCCGAGTGCCGTCATGCCTGGTACGGCTCGGACGGCGACCTGGTCGCGCTGCCGGCCACGGCCAACGACGCGTACGCCACCCTGTGGGATCCGGCGACGGCCACCTCGAAGAAGGTGAGCTGGAACGGTTCCGGCCAGTACGGGCAGGGCTATTACCGGGCCCTCGCCGGCGACACGATCGTCACCACCCACACCCTGATCGACAAGGTCGACGGCGAGTGGCGCAGCCGCAGGGTCACCGGTGACGCGACGAACGTCGGGACCGAAGACGTGCTCGCCGCGGACTCCGCCGGTGTGTTCGTGTCGGAGAGCACCTTCGGCACGCTCCGCTACATCGACATCGCGTCGGCCGTGAACACCACCGTGTTCACCGACGCCACCTACGCCTCGCACTACGTGATGAGCGAGGACCGCATCGGCTGGTACCAGGCCGGCACCGCCGAGCTGCACCTCAAGTCCCGCACCGACCTCACCGCCGCCGAGCAGGTCGTCACGCTGCCCGCCAACCCGGGCGCGCTCGACGGCGACCCGATCCTGGTCGGCGACTGGCTGCTGCTGCCGCTGTCCTCCTCCGCGCTCGGCTCCCAGTTGCTCGCGGTCGACGTCGACGATCCCTCGGTGCAGCAGACCCTGCTGGCGAGCGCCGGCGAGTACACGCTGGCGGCGGGGGACGGCAGCGCGCTGGTCACCGGCGGCACCGACGCCACCGACTGGTGGGTGCGGCGGGTGAGCCAGGCCGAGGACGGCACGCTGAAGGTGACGAAGGTCCAGCAGACCCCGGCGGTGGAGAACGCCAAGACGGGCATCGCGCTCAGCCGCGGCAGCCTTCGGGTCGCCGAGGACGACCCGAAGGCCACCGCGGACACCACGTCCGTGCGCACCCTCACCACCGACGGATCCGCCACGCTGACGGCGTCCGAGGCCACGGCGAGCGGGTCGATCTACGAGGCCCTCTGCCCGTACGAGGGCACCACGTGCTCGGCGCTGTGGGGGAACCTCGACGCCCGGGACGTCTACCTCGACTCGAACGGCGGCACCGGCGAGGGCGAGGGCCTCGGCGACGACCGGCTGGCGGAGATCGGCGGCCACGATCTGGACTTCGGCGGACAGGGCGGCCACATCGTCGACGTCTCCGACGACTACGCCGTCTTCGACTCCGGCGGCACCAGCCCGGCGCAGTACGTCGGCGAGTTCGGGCAGGGCCAGAAGCTGAAGCGGTCCGTGCGCGCCGCCGCCCTGAACGGCTCCACCCTGTGGAGCGCCACGAGCACCGTCGGCAAGCTGACCTCGTACAGCATCCCGCAGGAGAAGACGCTCACCACGGTGACCGTCCCGGGCCTGGCCTGCGTGCCGAGCGAACTCCAGGCGGCGGGGCGCTGGGTGTACTGGGCCTGCGGGACGGACTCGGCGGGCGTGTACGACACCAAGGCCGGTACGTCGATGGCGGTCACCCCCGGCGACGTGCTGCTCGGCGACGGCTTCACCGTCCGGCACGACCACGGCGCGGACACGCTCGTCCTCACCGAGGCGGCCACCGGCACCACCCGCACGATCGCCTCCGGTCTGGCCGACAAGGGCCTGACCGTGGACCGCCGTTACCGCTGGACGGTCGACGAGTACACCGGCCTGGTCGCCTGGTTCGACGACTACGAGCGCACCCACGTCACCACCACGGGCATCGCCCCGTCCGCCGTGACGGCCTTCGAGACGTCGGCCGGCAGCTATGTGGACCCGGGGATGCCCTTCGAGGGCGCCTGGGTGCTGTCCCGCCCGGTCACCTCCTGGTCGCTCACCTTCACCTCGGTCCAGAGCGGCGCGAACGGCAAGGCCGCCCGCACCCTCACCGGCGGCGCGACCCCGGCCCGGGTGACGGCGACCTGGAACGGCAGGACGGCGAGCGGGAGTTACTTCCCCAACGGCGAGTTCACCTGGACCCTGAAGGCAACCGGCCTCGGCACCGCCACATCGGACACGGTGACCGGCGGCGACGGCTTCCTGGAGCGCGGGGCCGCGGTGCGCCGCGACTTCGTCAGCCCCGACGGCCCGGACGGCCGCGGCGACCTGCTCACCCTGAACTCCTCGGGCGGGCTGACCTTCCACAGCGGCACGGGGACGGGCAAGCTCGGCGACAAGTACACCGGCACCGGCTGGCCCAAGACCATCACGGCGATCCCCTTCGGCGACCTCAGCGGCGACCGCTGCAACGACGTCCTCGTCCGCTACAGCAGCGGCGCGCTGCGGCTGTACAAGCCGGGCTGCGGGAAGGCGGTCAAGCCGTCGACGTCGTACACGACCCTCGGGACCAGCGGCTGGACGCAGTACAACGCGCTCACCTCGCCCGGCGACGTGAGCGGCGACGGACGCCCGGACCTGATCGCGCGGAACTCGTCCACCGGAGCGGTCTACCTCTACAAGGGGACGAGCACCGGCAAGCTCGCCGCCCGCGTCAAGCTCTACGACAACTGGAAGGGCTACAAGAGGATCGTCGGCACCGGTGACATCACCGGCGACGGCAAGGCCGACCTCCTGGCCCAGGACACGTCCGGCAACGTCTACCGCTACGACGGCAAGGGCGACGGCACGTTCGCGGCCCGCGTCAAGGTGCTGTCGAACTGGGGTGGTTCGTACAACGCGGTCGTCGGGGTCGGCGACATCACGGACGACGGCAGGCCGGACCTGGTCTCCCGCGACACCAGTGGCAGGGTGTGGCGCAACAGCGGGGACGGAAAGGGCTCGTTCGGTCCGCGGGCGCAGATCGCGAGCGGCTGGAGCGGCTACAAGGTCCTTTCGTAGGCGGCGAGTTCGGCCTTCCAGGGCGCCCGGTGACTTGATGTCACCGGGCGCCTTCGCGTTTTCCTCAAGGACCCTGTCCGGCAGGGCCCTTCGATGTCCTCGTACGAGCCGCCCGCGATGGCGTCAGGCGGTTGCCGTCCGCGGTGTCTCCCGGCTCCGGGGTCGGGTGGCCGCCGCGACCCCGGTGGCGGTCCGGACGAAGGCCGCGACGGCCGCGGAACGGGAGCCCTGTGGCCATGCGACCGCCAGGGCGGCCGGTTCCAGGTCGTCGACCGGCCGGTAGGCGATCTCGGGTCGTGGATAGCGCCGGGTGAGCGAGGCGGGGAAGAAGCAGACGACACTGCCGAGTTCGACGAGCCGGAAGATCTCCGGCAGGTCGGAGGTGCCCTGCGCGGTGCTCGCCGCAGCCGTGTCGCCGCGTGGACCGGTCCGGCCGTGCCGTCCGGCACCGGGGCCCTGGTCCGCGGGCGAGCCGTCGGGAAGGCTGAGGCCCGCCAGGTCGGCCAGCCGCAGGGACGGCCGGGCGGCCAGGGGGTCGGCGGCGGCCAGGGCGAGCAGGAACGGCTCGGTGATCAGAGGCTCGGAATCCAGGCCGCGGTCGTCGAACGGGCAGAGCAGCAGCGCGGTGTCGGCACGGCCGTCCCGCACCGCCTGGGCCTGCTCGTCGATCCGGCCGAGCACCAGGCCGACCGGCAGGGCCGCATCCTCTCCGGCGTACGCGTCGAGGATCCGCGGCAGCAGCCCGCCGTCGACGTCGGGCTTGAGCGCGAGCCGCAGCCGAGGCGTGGGCTCGCCGGCGTACTGGGCGCGTCGGCCGGCGGAGCTGACCGCGTCGAGGGCGGTCCGGGCGTCCCGCAGCAGGACCTCCCCGGCCGGGGTGAGCGTGACCCGGCGTGTGGTGCGCCTCAGCAGCGCCACACCGAGCTGGCGCTCCAGCTCCCGGATCGCGCGGGACAGCGGTGGCTGCGCCATGCCGAGCCGCTCGGCGGCGCGTCCGAAGTGCAGTTCTTCGGCGACCGCGACGAAATACCGGAGCTGCCGCGTCTCCAGATCATTCATACCCGCAGGGTATCAACCGCACCGGAATCGGTCCTTCAGGTCCGCCGCCGTGCCGGGTTGACTGGCAGCCGTCGGCGCCTCGTACGCCCACCGGCGGACAGTCGCCGCAGAGAAGGCGCAGAGCAAGCACAGAGCAGATGCAGAACAGGTGCAGAACAGGAGATGAGCCATGCGTGCTGTCACGGTGCACCGGATCGGTGACACGCCCGAACTGACGGAACTCCCCGTCCCCGGCCCGGGACCGGGAGAGGTCCTGGTCGAACTGGCGGCGGCGTCGCTGAACCCGGTCGACATGGGCATCGCCGAGGGCCGCCTGCCCATGCCGTACGTGATGCCGCTCGTCCTGGGGGTGGACGGCACGGGCCGGGTGACGGAGACCGGGGACGGCGTGGTCGGGTTCCGGCCCGGCGACACCGTGCACGGCCAGTTCCTCCGCGCGCCGCTGGGCCACGGCACCTTCGCCGAGTACGCGGTGGTGCCGGAGGCCCCGGACGGCGGGGCGCTCCAGCGGGTCCCGGACGGCATGCCCGCCGAGATCGCGGCGGCACTGCCGACCGCGGGCATGACCGCCCTCGGCGTCATCGAGGCCATCGGCCTGCGCGCCGGGCAGTCGGTCCTGATCGCGGGCGCCACCGGCGGGGTGGGCGTCTTCGCCGTCCAGCTGGCGGCCGCCCGCGGCGTGGAGGTCATCGCGACCGCCCGGCCCGACGCCGCCCGGTGGATCCGCGGTCTCGGCGCCGCCGAGACGGCCGACTACACGGCCGGCGACATCGTGGAGCAGGTCCGCAGGGCGCGGCCCGACGGGATCGACGCCTTCCTCGACCTCACCCGCGACACGGCCCGCTTCGGCGCGTACGCCGGACTCGTGCGCGACGGCGGCGCGGCGGCGTCCGTGTCCTTCTCCGCGCCGCCGGAGCTGCTCGCCTCCGAGCGGATCGCCGTGAGCAACTACATGATGCAGGACAAGCCGGACCTGCTCGCCCGGATCACCGCGGAGGCCGCATCGGGCCGGATCACGGTCCCCGTCCAGCGGACGGTTCCGCTGGAGGGGGTTCCGGAGGCGCTGGCGCGCGGGGGCGGCGCCCGCGGCAAGACGACCGTACGGATCTGATGTCCGGCACCGACCCGCAAGGACTGGAAGGACCCTCGTGGACTACGTCAAGCTCGGCAGTACAGGCCTCGATGTCTCGCCGATCGCGATCGGCGCGATGCCCTACGGCGAGCCGGACCGCGGTCACCCGGTCTGGTCGCTGGGCGAGCAGGACAGCCGTCGGGGAGCCAGG
>NZ_JAGXJL010000259.1:0-278 GCF_019091475.1 Streptomyces sp. GbtcB6
GTTCCAGCAAACAAGGAGCTTCTCGATCGTGAGAGCGAGGCTAAGGGCATCCAGGTCGATCCCAGCCACGCCGCAAACGAGGAGGAGCCTGCGGTGAGCCCTCTCAGCGAGGTCGAGGACCCTGTGGGCGCAGGGACCTCTGGCGCATCGAAGATCGCCTTCAGAGGTCGCAGTGATCTCTCAGAGGAGGCAAGAGATACCGTTGACAACTCGACACTACCTCTGCCGAAGATTCCTGCTATTGGCAGAAGCAGCGAGAGCCCAGCAAGAGAGACGAG
>NZ_JAGXJL010000260.1:0-277 GCF_019091475.1 Streptomyces sp. GbtcB6
AAGCTGGCTGCCAGGGCGACGGCGAAGCAGGCGATGGTGAGCCACAGGGCGTGCTGGAAGGGCGGAGTGTAGGTGGCCGGGCTTGGCCGGGTGCTGCCGGTCTGGGCGAAGAACAGGGCGCCGACGCCGGCGATGCCGATGGCCGAGCCGATCTGCTGGATGGAGTTGTAGATCCCTGAGGCCGATCCGGCGTCCGCGAGGGGCACGTCGGCAAGGGTGAAGTCCAGCAGCGGAGCGACCACCAGGCCCATGCCGGCACCTCCGAGTGCCAGGGCCG
>NZ_JAGXJL010000261.1:0-277 GCF_019091475.1 Streptomyces sp. GbtcB6
TGACGGCATGTCGGCGACTGGATTTCCCTCCGGCGTGCGCGGCGGGCCGATAGAAATCTTCGAGGCGATGTCGACGCTGGTCGTCTGGCGCAAGGAGTTCCGACAGGATAGCGGTGGTGCCGGCAAGTTCCGCGGCGGTCTCGGTCAGGCGATCGAGATGGAGAACATCATCCCCGAGACCTTCCAGTATTTCACCGGTTACGAGCGCGTCGACCATCCGGCAAAGGGTGCGGCCGGCGGCGGCAATGGCGCTCTGGGGCGGCTGCAACTCGGGACT
>NZ_JAGXJL010000262.1:0-277 GCF_019091475.1 Streptomyces sp. GbtcB6
ATTCATTGGAAATATACATTTAATTGAGATGGAGCATTTTAATTAGATTGGGATAGAGAGACAGGGAAAAATTGGGTTTGACTCCAATTATTGCCACCAAAATTTAAACTTATTTATTTATTTATAATCAGAAGTTAAATTTATATATTTATGACACAAATTACTCTCTAAAAAAAATAATGCAGAAAAACAAACATGTTGATGATATAATAAATTTTGCTCCACGTTTTAGTGCTCTTGTAGTACAACAACCCTATCCTCTTCTCTTGTTCGTCCT
>NZ_JAGXJL010000263.1:0-277 GCF_019091475.1 Streptomyces sp. GbtcB6
TCAAGCCAAGGTAAGCCCTAGCATCACTATTTCTTAGTTCTTGAATTTTAAGGTTTGGTTGAGTATATGATTTTGAAAAGTAAGGGTTGTTAGGGTTTAGTTTTTGTGTAGTTCGAATTGTAGGGTTTATTTGAGTTAGATTTAGCTTCTAGCAGCTGGTTTTGGTGTATGGGATTGGATTTGTGCAAGTTTGAGCTTAGAAACCTAAACTTTGGTCTTTAATGGCATATTTGAATTCAGTGGCTTTTTCTAGGATTTTCTAGTTGGATTATGTTGT
>NZ_JAGXJL010000264.1:0-277 GCF_019091475.1 Streptomyces sp. GbtcB6
CTTTGATTTTAAGTTTGTAATATATTTCTTACCAAAGAAAAGTTTTTTATAATATAATTTCTTGCAAAGGATCAAACCTAGGTTGATTTATCTCAGTACGATAATAATAGAAAAATAGAAAAATATAGTGATTGATCAAAGAATTCAAATATTCTTTGGTTTAAGCTAATATTGTCATGGATTTTTCGGTAACCTAAATTCTTGTAGATATAATGAAAGTGTTATAGTGTGATTTTTGTCTCTAAATATGAGTACAGTCTCGTAGAAAGTTAACATG
>NZ_JAGXJL010000265.1:0-277 GCF_019091475.1 Streptomyces sp. GbtcB6
TTTCTAGCGGTCGGGCTTAGGGGGTTTATAATTCGATATAGTACTAGTAATTAGAATTAATAAAAGGTGAGAGTAGGGTAAAGGCGAGCTACCTTTTTATAGATTAATTAAATTAAATAGAAGAAAAGATAAGGAAGTTGGCTAGGGGCGGATAGGGGTTTTTATACCCCTCTAACAACAAAATACCTTCTTATATTAATTGGTAATTAAAGCTATTAAGGCTATAATTTTATCGTTTGGTATTGATATTAATAGAATTCCTATTAAAGGGTTATTT
>NZ_JAGXJL010000027.1:0-142232 GCF_019091475.1 Streptomyces sp. GbtcB6
CGGGCGGGTGGTACCGAGGGTGGGCTGTCCACGGGTGAGCTGCTGCGGGTGCGGGCCGCGATGAAGCCGATCGCGACTGTGCCGCGTGCCCTGCAGACCGTCGATGTGACGACGGGTGAGGCCACCCAGGCGCATCATCAGCGCTCGGATGTCTCCGCGGTGCCGGCCGCCGGGATCGTCGCCGAGGCGATGGTGGCCCTGGTGCTGGCGGACGCGGTCGCGGAGAAGTTCGGCGGCGACTCGGTCCCCGAGACCCGCCGCAACGTCCGGTCGTACCTCGACCACCTGGCCATCCGGTGACCAGCGCACCGAGGGTGGTGCTGGTCGGGCCGATGGGCGTGGGCAAGTCCACGGTCGGGCAGCTGCTCGCGGAGCGGCTGGGGGTCGGCTACCGGGACACCGACGAGGACATCGTGGCCGCCGAGGGCCGCGCCATCGCGGACATCTTCTTGGCCGAGGGCGAGGCGGTGTTCCGGGCGGTCGAGAAGCGGGCGGTGCGGGCGGCGCTGGCCGAGCACGAGGGTGTCCTCGCGCTCGGCGGAGGCGCGATCCTGGACGCGGACACGCGTGGGCTGCTCGTGGGCCGGCGGGTGGTCTACCTCTCGATGGACGTCGAGGAGGCCGTCAAGCGCACCGGCCTGAACGCGGCCCGGCCGCTGCTCGCCATCAACCCGCGCAAGCAGTGGCGCGAGCTGATGGAAGCCAGGCGCCACCTGTACGAGGAGGTTGCCACGGTCGTCGTGGCGACCGACGGGCGTACGCCCGAAGAGGTCACCCAAGCAGCGCTGGACGCACTGGAGTTGAAGGAAGCATGAGCGAGGCAGTCACCCGGATCCAGGTCGGCGGCACGGCGGGCACCGAGCCGTACGAGGTCCTGGTGGGCCGTCAACTCCTCGGCGAACTGGGCGGATTGATCGGCGAGAAGGCCAAGCGGGTCGCCGTCGTGCACCCCGAGGCGCTCGCCGAGACCGGTGACGCGCTCCGCGCCGACCTGGCCGGGCAGGGCTACGAGGCCGTCGCCATCCAGGTGCCGAACGCGGAGGAGGCCAAGACCGCCGAGGTCGCCGCCTACTGCTGGAAGGCGCTGGGCCAGTCCGGGTTCACCCGCTCCGACGTCATCGTCGGCGTGGGCGGCGGCGCGACCACGGACCTGGCCGGTTTCGTGGCCGCGACCTGGCTGCGCGGAGTCCGCTGGATCGCCATCCCGACCACGGTGCTGGCGATGGTGGACGCGGCGGTCGGCGGCAAGACGGGCATCAACACGGCCGAGGGCAAGAACCTGGTGGGTGCCTTCCACCCGCCGGCCGGTGTCCTCTGCGACCTCGCCGCCCTGGACTCCCTCCCGGTCAACGACTACGTCTCCGGGCTCGCCGAGGTGATCAAGGCCGGTTTCATCGCCGACCCGGTGATCCTGGAGCTCATCGAGTCCGACCCTGAGGCCGCGCGCACCCCGGCGGGCCCGCACACGGCCGAGCTGATCGAGCGTTCCATCCGGGTCAAGGCGGAGGTCGTCTCCTCGGACCTGAAGGAGGCGGGTCTGCGGGAGATCCTGAACTACGGTCATACGCTCGGCCATGCCATCGAGAAGAACGAGCGCTACAAGTGGCGGCACGGCGCCGCGGTCGCCGTCGGCATGCACTTCGCCGCCGAGCTGGGCCGGCTGGCCGGCCGCCTGGACGACGCGACGGCAGACCGCCACCGTACGGTCCTGGAGTCCGTCGGCCTCCCGCTGCACTACCGCTACGACCAGTGGCCCAAGCTGGTCGAGACGATGAAGGTCGACAAGAAGTCCCGCGGCGACCTGCTCCGCTTCATCGTCCTGGACGGCCTCGCCAAGCCGACGGTCCTGGAGGGCCCCGACCCGGCCGTGCTGCTCGCCGCGTACGGCGAGGTCGGGCAGTAGGCCCGCCGCTTCCTTCCGCCCGATTCGCCTGGCGACGCGGGCACTTCGGACCGCCCCCGGCCGTTTCACCAAAGGACGACCGCGGGCGGTACCGTTCGGTAACGAGCGCAGCCGAACATGACGAGACGGAGTGGCACCGGATGCAGCACGCAGTGGGATCTCCGCTGCCTCCGCCCCATCAGCCGGGGCAGGGACCGACCGGCTGGCAGCCGGCCGCACAGCACCCGGGAGCGCCCCAGGGCTCCGTGCCCGTGCCGCCACCGCCGGCCGCGCCACCGCAGCCGTCGGCTCCTCCGATTCCCCCGCTTCCCTCGGCCCCGCCGCCGTCCGACAGCACGGGCCACGTCCCGCTGCCGCCGGGTGCTCCGGTGGGCATCCCGACCGCGCCCCCGGCCGCGACCACCGCGCCCGACCCGACCACCACCACTCTGGCCGTCCTCCTCATCGGCCCGGCCGGTGCGGGCAAGACCAGCGTGGCCAAGTACTGGGCCGACCACCGCCGAGTCCCCACCGCCCACATCAGCCTCGACGACGTCCGCGAGTGGGTCCGTTCGGGCTTCGCCGACCCCCAGTCCGGCTGGAACGACCACTCCGAGGCCCAGTACCGCCTCGCCCGCCGCACCTGCGGCTTCGCCGCGCGCAACTTCCTGGCCAACGGGATCTCGTGCATCCTCGACGACGCGGTCTTCCCGGACCGCCCGGTCGTCGGCCTCGGCGGCTGGAAGCGCCACGTCGGCCCCGGCCTGCTCCCCGTCGTCCTCCTCCCCGGCCTCGACATCGTCCTGGAGCGCAACGCGGAACGCACGGGCAACCGCCGCCTCACCGACGAGGAGGTGGCCCGCATCCACGGCCGCATGGCGGGCTGGTACGGCTCGGGCCTCCCCATCATCGACAACTCCCAACTGGACGTCCCGACCACGGCCCGAGTCCTGGACGACGTCCTGGCAAGAGCAATAGCAAGCCCCCCGAACTGGTAAAGACACGGGACTGCCACCCCCTCAGGCCCGCGGGACTGCACCGATATGCGGCTCCGCCGGGTGGCCGCGATCACCCACCGGCCCGCAGCCGTACGACGGCCTGTCTTTTCAGGGGCGCGGGGAACTGCGCGAAACACCCCCACCGGCCCGCAGCCGTACGACGGCCTGTCTTTTCAGGGCCGCGGGACTGTACCGATATGCGGCTCCGCCGGGTGGCCGCGATCACCCACCGGCCCGCAGCCGTACGACGGCCTGTCTTTTCAGGGCCGCGGGGAACTGCGCGAAACACCCCCACCGGCCCGCAGCCGTACGACGGCCTGTCTTTTCAGGGCCGCGGGGCTGTAGCGATATGCGGCTCCGCCGGGTGGCCGCGATCGTCCCCACCGGCCCGCAGCCGTACGACGGCCTGTCTTTTCAGGGGCGCGGGGAACTGCGCGAAACACCCCCACCGGCCCGCAGCCGAAGGACGACCGGTCTCTCCAGGGGCGCGGGGCTGCACCCGACAACGGCGTCCCGCCACCCCACTCGGCCCCCCTCAACCGGCACAAACCGCCCACCCCTCCTACGCTCGACTCATGTCAGACGTGTACGCGGCCCGCCGAACCAGGCTGAGGGAACGCTGCCACGCGGCCGGCAGCCAGTCCGCCGTCATCTCACACCCGGCCAACGTGAGATACCTCGCCGGCGCCGCACCCAACGGCTCCGTCCTGCTCCTCGGCAAACGCGAGGATCTCCTCGTCTGCCCCGGCCCGCTGGACGACCGCGCCACCGGGGCCCGCCCCGACGAGTCCCTGCGGCCGCACCTCCTGGAAGGCCCCGGCGGTGACCCCGCCGTGGCCGCCGCCGACCTCGCCGCCGCCCAGGACGCCGACGCCCTCGCGGTCGAGGAGCACCACCTCACCGTGGCCCGGCACCGCGCCCTCGCCTCCGTCGCCCCTCACCTCCGCCTGACGGACCTGGGCAGCGCCGTCGAGCAGCTCAGGGTCGTCAAGGACGAGGAGGAGATCTCCTGCCTCCGCATCGGCGCCGAGATCGCCGACCAGGCCCTCGGCGAGCTGCTGGAGTCGATCCTCGTCGGCCGTACCGAACGGCACCTCGCCCTGGAGCTGGAGCGGCGCCTGGTCGACCACGGCGCCGACGGCCCGGCCTTCCCCACCTCCGTGGCGACCGGCCCGAACTCAGGCCGCCGCGGCCACCGCCCCACCGACCGGCGGGTCGAGGAGGGCGACTTCCTCTCCGTCTGCCTCGGCGCGACCTACCGCGGCTACCGCTGCGAGATCGGCCGTACCTTCGTGATCGGCACCTCGCCCGCCGACTGGCAGATCGAGCTCTACGACCTCGTCTTCGCCGCCCAGCGGGCCGGCCGGGAGAGCCTCGTGCCCGGCGCCGCGTGCCGTGACGTCGACCGCGCCGCCCGCCAGGTTCTGGACTCCGCGGGCCACGCGGAGGACCTGCAGCCCCTCACCGGACACGGCGTCGGACTCGAAATCGACGAGGACCCGCAGCTCGCCCCTTCAGCCATGGGTAAACTGGACGCTTGCGTGCCGGTCACCGTCGAACCGGGGGTCCACCTCCCGGGCCGGGGCGGCGTCCGGATCGATGACACGCTCGTCGTGCGCCCCGAGGCGGACGGCGGACCCGAGCTACTCACCATCACGACCAAGGAGCTGCTCGCACTCTAGGCAAGGTGCGTGCCCCGGGGTCGTCCACGTCAGTCCAGGAGATTCCGCAACCGTGGCTTCCACGAACGACCTCAAGAACGGCCTGGTGCTCAAGCTCGAAGGCGGCCAGCTCTGGTCCGTCGTCGAGTTCCAGCACGTCAAGCCCGGCAAGGGCCCCGCTTTCGTGCGCACCAAGCTCAAGAACGTGCTGTCCGGCAAGGTGGTCGACAAGACCTTCAACGCCGGCGTCAAGGTCGAGACGGCCACTGTCGACAAGCGCGACATGCAGTTCTCGTACATGGACGGCGAGTACTTCGTCTTCATGGACATGGAGACGTACGACCAGCTGCACATCGACCCGAAGGCCGTCGGCGACGCCGCGAACTTCCTGATCGAGGGCTTCACGGCCGTCGTCGCCCAGCATGAGGGCGAGGTGCTCTTCGTCGAGCTCCCGGCCGCCGTCGAGCTGACCATCCAGGAGACCGAGCCGGGCGTCCAGGGCGACCGCTCCACCGGTGGCACCAAGCCGGCCACCCTGGAGACCGGTCACCAGATCCAGGTCCCGCTCTTCATCACCACCGGTGAGAAGATCAAGGTCGACACCCGCACGAGCGACTACCTCGGCCGGGTGAACAGCTAACCGTGGCTGCCCGCAACACGGCCCGCAAGCGTGCCTTCCAGATCCTCTTCGAGGGCGACCAGCGCGGGGCCGACGTCCTGACCGTCCTCGCGGACTGGATCCGGCTGTCCCGGGACGACACCCGGCAGCCGCCGGTGAGTGAGTACACCATGCAGCTGGTCGAGGGCTACGCCGAGCACGTCACGCGTATCGACGAGCTGATCGCCCAGTACGCGGTCGGCTGGACGCTGGACCGGATGCCGGTCGTCGACCGCAACATCCTGCGCCTGGGCGCGTACGAGCTGATCTGGGTCGACGAGACGCCGGACGCCGTCGTCCTCGACGAGATGGTGCAGCTCGCGAAGGAGTTCTCGACGGACGAGTCGCCCTCGTTCGTGAACGGGCTCCTGGGGCGTCTGAAGGAGCTGAAGCCGTCGCTGCGCCGCGAGGCGTGAGCCGACGAACGCCGGAGGGCCCGCAGCAGCTTGCTGCGGGCCCTCCGGCGTTCGTGTGCCCAATGGGGTGGGTGGTGCGGTTGTAGGGCGGCTGCGGGCCGTGTGTGGCCGTTCGCGCAGTTCCCCGCGCCCCCAGGTTGGCGCCGCCGCCGTTGCTCACTATGCGAGGGGCGATGACAGAAGACCGCCGGGGCGGCCCGGAACCGTCAAGTTCCAGCCACCCCGGCGGCACGTTTCTGCTCAGGCGCTGGGCGGCTCAGGCGTCTTCGTGGGTGGCTACCGCGCGGCGGGCGTCCGCGTCCAGGACGCCCCAGCTGATCAGCTGCTCGGTGAGGACCGAGGGGGACTGGTCGTAGATGACGGCCAGTGTGCGCAGGTCGTCCTGGCGGATGGACAGCACCTTGCCGTTGTAGTCACCGCGCTGGGACTGGATGGTCGCCGCGTAGCGCTGGAGCGGGCCCGCCTTCTCGGCCGGCACGGTGGCCAGCCGCTCCAGGTCGAGGACCAGCTTCGGCGGGGGCTCGGCGGCACCGCCCGGGGTCGTGCCCGGCAGCAGCTCCTGCACCGGAACCCCGTAGAAATCCGCCAACTCTGCAAGGCGCTGTACGGTCACGGCACGGTCGCCGCGCTCGTACGAACCGACCACCACGGCCTTCCAGCGCCCCTGGGACTTCTCCTCGACACCGTGGAGGGAAAGGCCCTGCTGGGTGCGGATGGCCCGGAGCTTGGCCCCGAGCTGTTTGGCGTATTCGCTGGACATATGGCTCCCCGGACACTGTGTCGACGCGGCCGGCCTTGGTCCTGCCGCGCGGCTGGTAACTCACTGTGAGGTTACGCAGCGTTACTCTGTTGCGTCAAGCCGAATGGTCCGCACCGACTCTTCCGTGGTAGCGATGACCGATTACGCCAGGGGGGTGATCAGGGGCCTCTTCGCCACCTGCTACCGTTGATGGCGCAAATCCGACGTCCTTTAAAGTCCGTCCCGTGAGGCGGAGAAGGGGGTCCGTTTCGTATGGACAACAAGCAGAACAAGCAGGAAAAGCCTGACACCGCGGTGCAGGCTTCCGATGCGCGGCCCGTTCTCGAGGGCCCGGACATCGCGCGGGTGCTGACCCGCATCGCCCACGAGATCGTCGAGCGCGCCAAGGGTGCCGACGACGTGGTGCTCCTCGGCATCCCGACCCGCGGCGTCTTCCTCGCCCAGCGGCTCGCCGCCAAGCTGGAGGAGATCACCGACCGCAAGATGCCCGTCGGTTCGCTCGACATCACCATGTACCGCGACGACCTGCGCATGCACCCGCCGCGTGCGCTGGCCCGCACCGAGATCCCCGGTGACGGCATCGACGGCAGGCTGGTGATCCTCGTCGACGACGTGCTCTTCTCCGGCCGCACCATCCGCGCCGCCCTCGACGCCCTGAACGACATCGGGCGCCCCCGTGCGGTCCAACTCGCGGTGCTGGTCGACCGCGGCCACCGCGAACTGCCCATCCGCGCCGACTACGTCGGCAAGAACCTCCCCACGTCGTTGCGGGAGACGGTCAAGGTCCTGCTCGCCGAGGAGGACGGTCGCGACACCGTGCTGCTCGGCGCGAAGCCGACCTCGTAGCAGGCCGAGGGGCTCGCACCGCTCCGGTGCGCCCATGCCTGCCCGCAATCTCCCGATATGTGAACTGCCTTACGGAGCCTGACAGATGCAGCGTCATCTCATCTCGGCCGCCGACCTCACCCGCGACGACGCCGTCCTGATCCTCGACACCGCCGAGGAGATGGCCCGGGTCGCCGACCGGCCGATCAAGAAGCTGCCGACCCTGCGCGGCCGCACCGTCGTCAACCTCTTCTTCGAGGACTCGACCCGGACCCGGATCTCCTTCGAGGCCGCCGAGAAGCGCCTCTCCGCCGATGTCATCAACTTCACCGCCAAGGGGTCCAGCGTCTCCAAGGGCGAGTCCCTGAAGGACACCGCCCAGACCCTGGAGGCGATGGGCGTCGACGCCGTCGTCATCCGGCACGGCGCCTCCGGAGCGCCCTACCGCCTCGCCAACTCCGGCTGGATCGACGCGGCCGTCATCAACGCCGGCGACGGCACCCACCAGCACCCCACCCAGGCCCTCCTGGACGCCTTCACCATGCGCCGCCGCCTGGTCGGCCGGGACGCCGGGATAGGGCAGGACCTGGCCGGCAAGCGCATCACCATCGTCGGCGACATCCTGCACAGCCGCGTCGCCCGCTCCAACGTCGACCTGCTGCACACCCTCGGCGCCGAGGTCACCCTGGTCGCCCCGCCCACCCTGGTGCCGGTCGGGGTCGAGCGGTGGCCCTGCGAGGTGTCGTACGACCTCGACGCCGTACTGCCCAAGTCCGACGCGGTGATGATGCTGCGCGTGCAGCGCGAGCGCATGAACGCGGCGTTCTTCCCGACCGAGCGCGAGTACTCGCGGCGCTACGGCCTCGACGGCGAGCGCATGGCCAAGATGCCCGAGCACGCCATCGTGATGCACCCCGGCCCGATGGTCCGCGGCATGGAGATCACCGCCGAGGTCGCCGACTCCGAGCGCTGCACCGTAGTCGAGCAGGTCGCAAACGGAGTCTCCATCCGGATGGCCGTTCTGTACCTCCTGCTCGGCGGCAACGAACCCGCCGTCAGCCACGCCCGCACCACCGAGGAGAAGTAACATCCATGAGCAAGATCCTGATCCGTGGTGCGAGGGTGCTCGGCGGTGAGCCGCAGGACGTACTGATCGACGGCGAGACCATCGAGGCGGTCGGCTCCGGTCTGTCCGCCGAAGGGGCTGAGGTCATCGAGGCCGGCGGCAAGGTGCTGCTGCCGGGCCTGGTCGACCTGCACACGCATCTGCGCGAGCCCGGCCGTGAGGACTCCGAGACCGTCCTCACCGGCACCCGCGCGGCCGCGAGCGGCGGCTACACGGCCGTCTTCGCCATGGCCAACACCTTCCCGGTCGCCGACACCGCCGGTGTCGTCGAGCAGGTCTACCGGCTCGGCCAGGAGCACGGCTACTGCGACGTCCAGCCCATCGGCGCGGTCACCGTCGGCCTGGAGGGCAGGAAGCTCGCCGAGCTCGGCGCCATGCACGAGTCGGCCGCCGGGGTCACCGTCTTCTCCGACGACGGCAAGTGCGTGGACGACGCCGTGATCATGCGCCGCGCGCTGGAGTACGTGAAGGCCTTCGGCGGGGTCGTCGCCCAGCACGCCCAGGAGCCCCGGCTGACCGAGGGCGCCCAGATGAACGAGGGCGTCGTCTCGGCGGAGCTGGGACTGGGCGGCTGGCCGGCGGTGGCCGAGGAATCGATCATCGCCCGGGACGTCCTGCTCGCCGAGCACGTCGGCTCCCGCGTCCACATCTGCCACCTCTCCACCGCCGGCTCCGTCGAGATCGTGCGCTGGGCCAAGTCCCGGGGCATCGACGTCACCGCCGAGGTCACCCCGCACCACCTGCTCCTCACCGACGAGCTGGTGCGGTCGTACAACCCGGTCTACAAGGTCAACCCGCCGCTGCGCACCGAGCGGGACGTGATGGCCCTGCGCGAGGCGCTGGCCGACGGCACGATCGACATCGTCGCCACCGACCACGCTCCGCACCCGCACGAGGACAAGGACTGCGAGTGGGCCGCGGCCGCCATGGGGATGGTGGGCCTGGAGACCGCGCTGTCGGTGGTCCAGGAGACCATGGTGGACACCGGCCTGCTGACCTGGGCCGGAGTCGCGGACCGGATGTCCGTCAAGCCCGCGCGGATCGGACAGGCCGCCGGTCACGGCCGTCCCGTCTCGGCAGGTGAGCCCGCCAACCTCGTCCTTGTCGACACGGAATACCGTGGCCGGGTGGACCCCGCGGGCTTCGCCTCGCGCAGCCGCAACACCCCGTACGAGGGACGCGAGCTGCCGGGCCGTGTCACCCACACGTGGCTGCGGGGCAAGGCGACGCTCGTGGACGGGAAGCTGACGTGACACCTCTGATCCTGCTGGCCGACGAGAAGAAGTCGGCCGCGGTCACCGACTGGTCCGCCCGCATCGGCTGGCTCGTCGGCCTCGCCCTGTTCGTCGCGCTCGTCTACTGGCTGATGCGCGAGGGCTGGAAGTGGCGCGGCACCCTCCAGAGCGACCTCCCCGAGCTCCCCACCGCGCCGGACGACCTCGGTGAAGCGAAACTGACGATGAGCGGCCGCTACCACGGCTCCACCACCGCCGGGCAGTGGCTGGACCGCATCGTGGCCCGCGGCCTCGGCTCCCGCAGCCGGGCCGAGCTCACCCTGACCGACGCGGGCCTGGACGTCGTACGCCCCGGCGCGACCGACTTCTTCATCCCCGCCGACGCGCTCCGGGAGGCCCTGCTCGGCAAGGGCATCGCGGGCAAGGTCCTCACCGAGGGCGGACTCCTCGTGGTGACCTGGGCGCACGGCGACAAGCTGATCGACTCCGGTTTCCGCTCCGACCACGCGGCCGAGCACACCGAGTGGGTCGACGCCATCAACTCCATGATCAAGACACCCAGCACGGAAGGCGCCGAACGATGACGACCTCCACCAGGGGAGCCGCCAGGGTTCCCGCCGTACTCGTCCTGGAGGACGGCCGGATCTTCCGCGGCCGCGCCTACGGGGCCGTGGGGGAGACCTTCGGCGAGGCCGTGTTCTCCACCGGTATGACCGGCTACCAGGAGACCCTGACCGACCCGTCGTACGACCGCCAGATCGTGGTCGCCACCGCCCCCCAGATCGGCAACACGGGGTGGAACGACGAGGACGACGAGTCCAGCCGCATCTGGGTCTCCGGCTACGTCGTGCGCGACCCCGCGCGCGTGCCCTCCAACTGGCGCGCCAAGCGTTCGCTGGACGCGGAACTGGTCGCGCAGGGCGTGGTCGGCATCTCCGGGATCGACACCCGCGCCCTCACCCGGCACCTGCGCGAACGCGGCTCGATGCGCGCCGGCGTCTTCTCCGGCGAGGCGATCACCACCGACGCCGAGCTCCTCGCGCGCGTGCAGGCCCAGCCGCACATGAAGGGCGCCTCGCTGTACGAGGAGGTCGCCACCAAGGAGGCGTACGTCGTCCCGGCGGTCGGGGAGAAGCGGTTCACCGTCGCCGCGATCGACCTCGGCATCAAGGGGATGACCCCGCAGCGCATGGCCGAGCGCGGCATCGAGGTGCACGTGCTGCCCGCGACCGCCACCGAGGACGACGTGTACGCCGTCTCCCCGGACGGCGTGTTCTTCTCCAACGGCCCCGGCGACCCGGCGACGGCCGACGGCCCGGTGGCCCTGATGACGTCCGTTCTGGCGCGGAAGACCCCGCTCTTCGGCATCTGCTTCGGCAACCAGATCCTCGGCCGCGCCCTCGGCTTCGGCACGTACAAGCTGAAGTACGGCCACCGGGGCATCAACCAGCCGGTGCAGGACCGTATGACCGGCAAGGTCGAGGTCACCGCGCACAACCACGGCTTCGCCGTGGACGCGCCGCTCGACAAGGTCAGCGAGACGAAGTTCGGCCGCGCCGAGGTCTCCCACGTCTGCCTGAACGACGACGTCGTGGAGGGGCTGCAGCTGCTCGACCAGCCCGCCTTCTCCGTCCAGTACCACCCCGAAGCGGCAGCCGGCCCGCACGACGCCGCCTACCTGTTCGACCGCTTCGTTTCCCTGATGGAGGGCCAGCGTGCCTAAGCGCACCGATATCCAGTCCGTCCTGGTCATCGGCTCCGGCCCGATCGTCATCGGCCAGGCCGCCGAGTTCGACTACTCCGGCACCCAGGCCTGCCGCGTGCTGCGCGCCGAGGGCCTCAGGGTCGTCCTGGTCAACTCCAACCCGGCGACGATCATGACCGACCCGGAGATCGCCGACGCCACGTACGTCGAGCCGATCACCCCGGAGTTCGTCGAGAAGATCATCGCCAAGGAGCGCCCCGACGCCCTGCTGCCCACCCTGGGCGGCCAGACGGCCCTGAACACCGCCATCTCGCTCGACAAGAACGGCGTCCTGGCCAAGTACGGCGTCGAGCTGATCGGCGCCAACGTCGAAGCCATCAACAAGGGCGAGGACCGCGACCTCTTCAAGGACGTCGTGGAGGAGGTCCGCCGCAAGATCGGGCACGGCGAGTCCGCGCGGTCGGTCATCTGCCACACCATGGACGAGGTCCTCGCGGGCGTCGAGGAGCTCGGCGGCGGCTACCCGGTCGTCGTCCGCCCCTCCTTCACCATGGGCGGCGCCGGCTCCGGCTTCGCCCACGACGAGGAGGAGCTGCGCCGCATCGCCGGCCAGGGCCTCACGCTCTCCCCGACCACCGAGGTGCTCCTGGAGGAGTCCATCCTCGGCTGGAAGGAGTACGAGCTGGAGCTGATGCGCGACAAGCACGACAACGTCGTGGTCGTCTGCTCCATCGAGAACTTCGACCCCATGGGCGTGCACACCGGCGACTCGATCACCGTCGCGCCCGCGATGACCCTCACCGACCGCGAGTACCAGATCCTGCGGGACATCGGCATCGCCGTGATCCGCGAGGTCGGCGTCGACACCGGCGGCTGCAACATCCAGTTCGCGGTCAACCCCGAGGACGGCCGGGTCATCGTCATCGAGATGAACCCGCGCGTGTCACGGTCCTCGGCGCTCGCCTCCAAGGCGACCGGCTTCCCGATCGCGAAGATCGCGGCGAAGCTGGCCGTCGGCTACACGCTGGACGAGATCCCCAACGACATCACGCAGGAGACCCCGGCCTCCTTCGAGCCCACGCTCGACTATGTCGTCGTCAAGGCCCCGCGCTTCGCGTTCGAGAAGTTCCCGCAGGCCGACTCCACGCTGACCACCACCATGAAGTCGGTCGGCGAGGCGATGGCCATCGGCCGCAACTTCCCCGAGGCCTTCCAGAAGGCGCTGCGCTCGCTGGAGAAGAAGGGCAGCCAGTTCACCTTCGTCGGCGAGCCCGGCGACAAGGAAGCGCTGCTGCGCGAGGCGGTACGGCCCACCGACGGCCGGATCAACACCGTCATGCAGGCCATCCGCGCGGGCGCCACGCCGGAGGAGGTCTTCGAGTACACGAAGATCGACCCGTGGTTCGTCGACCAGCTCTTCCTGATCAAGGAGATCGCCGACGAGCTTGCCGAGGCGCCGGAGCTGAGCGCCGAGCTGATCGCCGACGCCAAGCGGCACGGCTTCTCCGACCAGCAGATCGGCGAGATCCGCGGGCTGCGTGAGGACGTCGTCCGCGAGGTCCGGCACGCGCTGGGCGTGCGCCCGATCTACAAGACGGTCGACACCTGCGCCGCCGAGTTCGCCGCGAAGACGCCGTACTTCTACTCCTCCTACGACGAGGAGACCGAGGTCGCGCCGCGCGAGAAGCCGGCCGTCATCATCCTGGGCTCCGGTCCCAACCGCATCGGCCAGGGCATCGAGTTCGACTACTCGTGCGTGCACGCGTCCTTCGCGCTGAGCGACGCGGGCTACGAGACCGTGATGGTCAACTGCAACCCCGAGACCGTCTCCACCGACTACGACACCTCCGACCGCCTCTACTTCGAGCCGTTGACGCTGGAGGACGTGCTGGAGATCGTGCACGCCGAGCAGCAGGCCGGTCCGGTCGCCGGTGTGATAGTGCAGCTGGGCGGCCAGACCCCGCTGGGCCTGTCGCAGGCGCTGAAGGACAACGGCGTGCCGATCGTGGGCACCTCGCCCGAGGCGATCCACGCGGCCGAGGACCGGGGCGCCTTCGGGCGGGTCCTCGCCGAGGCGGGCCTGCCGGCCCCCAAGCACGGCACGGCGACCACCTTCGCCGAGGCCAAGGCCATCGCCGACGAGATCGGCTACCCGGTGCTGGTCCGGCCGTCGTACGTGCTCGGCGGCCGCGGCATGGAGATCGTCTACGACGAGACCCGCCTCGCCACCTACATCGCCGAGTCGACCGAGATCAGCCCCTCCCGGCCGGTGCTCGTCGACCGGTTCCTGGACGACGCGATCGAGATCGACGTCGACGCGCTGTACGACGGCGAGGAGCTTTACCTCGGCGGGGTCATGGAGCACATCGAGGAGGCCGGCATCCACTCCGGCGACTCTGCCTGCGCCCTGCCGCCGATCACGCTGGGCGGCTTCGACATCAAGCGGCTGCGGGCCTCGACCGAGGCCATCGCCAAGGGCGTCGGCGTCCGCGGCCTCATCAACATCCAGTTCGCGATGGCCGGCGACATCCTCTACGTGCTGGAGGCCAACCCGCGCGCGTCCCGAACGGTGCCCTTCACCTCGAAGGCGACCGCGGTGCCGCTGGCCAAGGCGGCCGCCCGGATCTCGCTGGGCGCGACCGTCGCCGAACTCCGTGCCGAGGGGCTGCTGCCCGCCCACGGCGACGGCGGCGAACTGCCCTTCGACGCGCCGATCTCCGTCAAGGAGGCGGTCATGCCGTGGTCGCGGTTCCGGGACATCCAGGGACGCGGTGTGGACACCGTCCTCGGCCCGGAGATGCGCTCCACGGGCGAGGTCATGGGCATCGACTCGGTCTTCGGCACGGCGTACGCCAAGTCGCAGGCCGGGGCGTACGGTCCGCTGCCCACCAAGGGCCGCGCGTTCATCTCCGTCGCCAACCGCGACAAGCGCTCCATGATCTTCCCGGCGCGCGAGCTGGTCGCCCACGGCTTCGAGCTGCTGGCCACCTCCGGCACGGCCGAGGTGCTCAAGCGCAACGGCATCAACGCGACCGTCGTGCGCAAGCAGTCGGAGGGGGTCGGCCCCAACGGCGAGAAGACGATCGTGCAGCTCGTCCACGACGGCGAGGTGGACCTCATCGTCAACACGCCGTACGGCACCGGGGGTCGCCTGGACGGGTACGAGATCCGGACGGCCGCGGTGGCGCGGTCGGTGCCGTGTCTGACGACCGTGCAGGCGCTGGCGGCGGCTGTGCAGGGCATCGATGCGCTGAACCATGGGGACGTGGGGGTGCGGTCGCTCCAGGAGCACGCGGAGAGGTTGACGGCCGCGAGGGACTGATAGGCCGTGGTTCGGCTGCGGGCCGGTTGTGGCTGGTCGCGCCCACGCGGCGGAGCCGCATATTGAGCACTGCCCCGCGCCCCTGACGGGGCGCGTTGCCCAGCTGTCTATGAAGGGGGGCACCGGTGACGGTGTCCCCCTCCGCATGAGGACTCCATGTACAAGATCTTCTTCAACCTCGTTTTCAAGCGGATGGACCCGGAACAGGCCCACCACCTGGCCTTCCGGTGGATCCGGCTCGCCGTTCGCATCCCCGTGCTGCGCACTTTCGTCGCCGCTGTCCTCGCTCCCCGCTACAAGGAGCTGCGCACCGAGGCCTTCGGGTTGCGGATGCACGGGCCGTTCGGGCTTGCCGCCGGGTTCGACAAGAACGCCGTCGCGATCGACGGGATGTCGATGCTCGGGTTCGACCATGTCGAGATCGGGACTGTGACGGGTGAGGCGCAGCCCGGCAATCCCAGGAAGCGGCTGTTCCGGCTCGTCGCGGACCGGGCGCTCATCAACCGCATGGGCTTCAACAACGACGGTTCGCTCGCCGTCGCCGCGCGGCTGGCGACCCGTGAGGCCGTCTTCAGGACCGTCGTGGGCGTGAACATCGGCAAGACCAAGGTCGTACCGGAGGCCGAGGCCGTCGGCGACTACGTGAAGTCGGCCGAGCGGCTCGCGCCGTACGCGGACTACCTGGTCGTGAACGTGTCGTCGCCGAACACGCCGGGCCTGCGCAGCCTCCAGGCGGTCGATCAGCTGCGGCCGCTCCTGACGGCCGTGCGCGAGGCCGCCGACCGCGTGGCGGCCAACCGGCGGGTGCCGCTGCTGGTGAAGATCGCGCCGGACCTCGCCGACGAGGACGTCGACGCCGTCGCCGACCTGGCCGTGGAGCTGGGTCTGGACGGGATCATCGCGACCAACACCACCATCGCGCGGGACGAGTTGGGGCTGCGCTCCGATCCCGGCCTGGTGAAGGAGACCGGTGGGCTCTCCGGGGCGCCGCTCAAGGCGCGCTCCCTGGAGGTGCTGCGGCGGCTGTACGCGCGCGTGGGCGACCGGATCACCCTGGTGGGCGTCGGCGGCGTCGAGAACGCCGAGGACGCCTGGCAGCGCATCCTGGCCGGTGCCACGCTGGTCCAGGGCTACAGCGCCTTCATCTACGAGGGGCCGTTCTACGCTCGCGACCTCCACAAGGGCCTCGCGGCGCGCCTGCGCACCAGCCCGTACGCCACCCTCGCCGACGCGGTCGGCGCCGATGTGAGGAAGACCGTATGAGCCCGTTGGAGCCCTTCGGCGCGCGGCTGCGCAGTGTGATGGACGAGCGCGGTCCGCTGTGCGTCGGTATCGATCCGCACGCCTCGCTGCTCGCCGAGTGGGGTCTGAACGACGACGTCGCGGGCCTGGAGCGGTTCAGCCGTACCGTCGTGGCGGCGGTGGCCGACCGGGTCGCGGTCATGAAGCCGCAGAGCGCGTTCTTCGAGCGGTTCGGCTCACGGGGGATCGCCGTGCTCGAGCGGGTGGTGCAGGAGGCGCGGGCGGCCGGGACCCTGGTCGTGATGGACGCCAAGCGCGGCGACATCGGCTCGACCATGGCCGGGTACGCGGAGGCCTATCTGCACAAGGACGCCCCGCTGTTCTCGGACGCGCTGACCGTCTCGCCGTACCTCGGCTACGGCTCGCTCAGCCCGGCCGTCGCGCTGGCCCGGGAGAGCGGGGCCGGCCTGTTCGTGCTGGCGCTCACCTCCAACCCGGAGGGCCCCGAGGTGCAGCACGCGGTGCGCGCCGACGGCCGTACGGTCGGCGCCACCATGCTGGCCCACCTGGCCGCCGAGAACGCGGGGGAGAAGCCGCTGGGGTCCTTCGGCGCCGTCGTCGGTGCCACGGTCGGCGACCTGTCGTCGTACGACCTCGACATCAACGGCCCGCTCCTCGCGCCGGGCGTCGGTGCGCAGGGCGCGACGGCCGCCGACCTTCCCACGGTCTTCGGGGCCGCGGTGCGCAACGTGGTTCCAAACGTGAGCCGAGGTGTTTTGCGTCACGGTCCCGATGTCGGGGCTCTGCGGGCGGCCGCGGAGCGGTTCGCGGGTGAGATCCGGGACGTCGTCGCAGGTCGGTGAGGACTCCGAGGAGTGCCGCGGCGGGCTCTTCGGCGACTGCCCGAACGTGAATACATCCTCAAATCCGGGGCAGTATGTCTGAAATGTCTGGCCTGGCGGAGGCTGACCAGGACTTTTCCGCTGTTCTCGCTGACTCCGGCGGACTTGCCCGCTAGTCTCCGAGCAGAGTCAACGGGCAAGCGTGTTGCTCGTAGCTCCCCAGGTGTGGGGCGACTAGGTTCCTCACCGGTCCGTATCCGACAGTTCGACATCCGAGGTGACGTAGGCGTGGCTCTTCCGCCCCTTACCCCTGAACAGCGCGCAGCCGCGCTCGAAAAGGCCGCCGCGGCTCGCCGGGAGCGGGCCGAGGTCAAGAATCGACTCAAGCACTCCGGCGCCTCTCTTCACGAGGTCATCAAGCAGGGCCAGGAAAACGACGTCATCGGCAAGATGAAGGTCTCCGCCCTGCTCGAGTCCCTGCCGGGCGTGGGCAAGGTCCGCGCCAAGCAGATCATGGAGCGACTCGGGATCTCCGAGAGCCGCCGGGTGCGTGGCCTCGGGTCCAACCAGATCGCCTCCCTGGAGCGCGAGTTCGGCAGCACCGGCTCCTGATCGCCGGGCCGTCCGGGGCAGCCGTCCCGGGCGGCCCGCGATTGCTGGAATAATCGCTGCATGGCTGCAACATTCCGGGGGACGACCCCCGAGCCCCCGGACGTACGTCCGCGGCTGACCGTGCTCTCCGGCCCCTCCGGGGTCGGAAAGAGCACGGTCGTCGCCCATATGCGCAAGGAACACCCCGAGGTCTGGCTCTCGGTGTCGGCGACCACCCGCAGGCCTCGCCCGGGCGAGAAGCACGGAGTCCACTACTTCTTCGTCTCCGACGAGGAGATGGACAAGCTGATCGCCAACGGCGAGCTCCTGGAGTGGGCCGAATTCGCCGGCAACCGCTACGGCACCCCGCGCGCCGCGGTGCTGGAGCACCTCGAAGCCGGTGTACCGGTCCTCCTGGAGATCGACCTCCAGGGCGCCCGGCAGGTCCGCGAGACCATGCCGGACGGCCGGCTGGTGTTCCTGGCCCCGCCCTCCTGGGAGGAGCTGGTGCGCAGGCTCACCGGACGCGGCACCGAGGCGCCCGAGGTGATCGAGCGCCGGCTGGACGCGGCCAAGATCGAACTCGCGGCCGAGCCGGAGTTCGACGAAACCCTGGTCAACACCTCCGTCGAGGACGTGGCGCGCGAGCTGCTAGCCTTGATGGACGTTGTGTGATCGTTGCTGATCATTCAGACTGAATCTTTCCCATCCATCGGAAGGCAGAGCGTGTCCTCTTCCATCACCGCGCCCGAGGGCATCATCAACCCTCCGATCGACGAGCTCCTCGAGGCCACCGACTCGAAGTACAGCCTCGTGATCTACGCGGCCAAGCGTGCCCGCCAGATCAACGCGTACTACTCGCAGCTCGGCGAGGGCCTCCTCGAGTACGTCGGTCCGCTCGTCGACACCCACGTCCACGAGAAGCCGCTCTCCATCGCCCTGCGCGAGATCAACGCGGGTCTGCTGACCTCCGAGGCCATTGAGGGCCCGGCGCAGTAGTACTTTCATATTGCAGTTGACTTATCCACAGGCCCGGCAACCGACTGCCGGGCCTGTGGTGTGTGATGGCGTCATGGATTCGACGAGTGGAGGCCCGGTGGACAAGCCGAAGGTCGTGCTGGGGGTCAGCGGCGGCATCGCCGCCTACAAGGCCTGTGAGCTGCTGAGAAGGTTCACCGAGTCGGGCCACGACGTGCGGGTCGTGCCCACCGCCTCCGCGCTGCACTTCGTCGGCGCCGCCACCTGGTCCGCCCTCTCCGGCAACCCCGTCTCCACCGAGGTCTGGGACCGCGTCGAAGAGGTCCCGCACGTCCGCATCGGCCAGCACGCCGACCTGGTCGTCGTCGCCCCCGCCACCGCCGACATGCTCGCCAAGGCCGCTCACGGCCTCGCCGACGACCTGCTCACCAACACCCTCCTCACGGCCCGCTGCCCGGTGGTCTTCGCCCCCGCGATGCACACCGAGATGTGGGAGCACCCGGCCACCCAGGAGAACGTGGCCACGCTGCGCCGCCGCGGCGCCGTCGTCATCGAACCGGCGGTCGGCCGCCTCACCGGCGTCGACACCGGCAAGGGCCGGCTGCCCGACCCGGCGGAGATCTTCGAGGTCTGCCGTCGCGTCCTCGCGCGAGGGGTGCGGGAGCCCGACCTGGCCGGCCGGCACGTCGTCGTCTCCGCCGGCGGCACCCGCGAGCCTCTCGACCCCGTCCGCTTCCTCGGCAACCGCTCCTCCGGCAAGCAGGGCTACGCCCTCGCCCGCACGGCCGCCGCCCGGGGCGCCCGGGTGACGCTGGTCGCCGCGAACACCACAGGCCTGCCGGACCCGGCCGGCGTGGACGTCGTCCCGGTCGGTACGGCCGTACAGCTGCGCGAGGCGGTGCTGAAGGCGGCCGCCGACGCCGACGCCGTGGTGATGGCCGCCGCCGTCGCCGACTTCCGTCCCGCGGTCTACGCGGCCGGGAAGATCAAGAAGAAGGACGGCCAGGACCCCGAACCGATCGTCCTCGTGCGAAATCCGGACATCCTCGCGGAGATCTCGGCCGACCGGGCGCGGTCCGGACAGGTGATCGTCGGCTTCGCCGCCGAGACCGACGACGTCCTCGCCAACGGCCGGACCAAACTGGCACGCAAGGGCTGCGACCTGCTCGTGGTGAACGAGGTGGGCGAGCGCAAGACCTTCGGCTCCGAGGAGAACGAGGCCGTGGTGCTGGGCGCCGACGGCAGTGAGACGCCTGTGCCGCACGGGCCGAAGGAGGCTCTCGCCGACACCGTGTGGGATCTGGTGGCGGTCCGTTTGGGTTAACTTATTTCAGCCATATGTCAACTTTCTCGGGTGTGACATTACGGTGCGGTGACTCTGGTCAAGGCCGCCGACCATTGGGCAGAATGCCCGTGCCGCAGGTCACAGCACTCCCGAGTGTCGAGACAGATGGGCCGGCGGCCGAGTGCGACCGATAAACTGTTCTCGGACGACGCCCGGGTGCAGCCCCCGCGTTGTCCGCCAATGATCAGCCAGCAGCCGCTGCAACCCCAGGGAGCGTTGTGTCCCGTCGCCTGTTCACCTCGGAGTCCGTGACCGAGGGTCACCCCGACAAGATCGCTGACCAGATCAGCGACACCATTCTCGACGCGCTTCTGCGTGAGGACCCGACCTCCCGGGTCGCCGTCGAGACGCTGATCACCACCGGCCTCGTGCACGTGGCCGGCGAGGTCACGACCAAGACGTACGCGGACATCGCGACGCTGGTCCGCAACAAGATCCTCGAGATCGGCTACGACTCCTCGAAGAAGGGCTTCGACGGAGCATCCTGTGGCGTCTCGGTCTCGATCGGCGCGCAGTCCCCGGACATCGCCCAGGGCGTGGACACGGCGTACGAGAACCGGGTCGAGGGCGACGAGGACGAGCTGGACAAGCAGGGCGCCGGTGACCAGGGCCTGATGTTCGGCTACGCGACGGACGAGACGCCGACGCTGATGCCGCTCCCGATCTTCCTGGCGCACCGCCTCTCCAAGCGCCTCTCCGAGGTCCGCAAGAACGGCACCATCCCGTACCTGCGCCCGGACGGCAAGACGCAGGTCACCATCGAGTACGACGGCGACAAGGCCGTCCGCCTCGACACGGTCGTCGTCTCCAGCCAGCACGCCTCGGACATCGACCTGGAGTCGCTGCTCGCGCCCGACATCCGCGAGTTCGTCGTGGAGCCGGAGCTGAAGGCCCTGCTGGACGAGGGCATCAAGCTCGACACCGAGGGCTACCGCCTGCTGGTCAACCCGACCGGCCGCTTCGAGATCGGCGGCCCGATGGGCGACGCCGGCCTGACCGGCCGCAAGATCATCATCGACACCTACGGCGGCATGGCCCGTCACGGTGGCGGTGCCTTCTCCGGCAAGGACCCGTCCAAGGTCGACCGCTCGGCCGCGTACGCCATGCGCTGGGTCGCCAAGAACGTGGTCGCCGCAGGTCTGGCGTCGCGCTGCGAGGTCCAGGTCGCGTACGCGATCGGCAAGGCCGAGCCCGTCGGTCTCTTCGTCGAGACCTTCGGCACCGCCAAGGTCGACACCGAGAAGATCGAGAAGGCGATCGACGAGGTCTTCGACCTGCGCCCGGCCGCCATCATCCGCGACCTCGACCTGCTCCGCCCGATCTACTCCCAGACCGCCGCGTACGGCCACTTCGGCCGCGAGCTCCCCGACTTCACCTGGGAGCGCACGGACCGCGTGGACGCCCTGCGCAAGGCCGCGGGTCTGTAACCCCGGAGCCGCCTCGGCGAAGGCCCGGTTTCCCTTCGGGGGAGCCGGGCCTTCGCCGTGTCCCGGGGCCGCGGGAAGCGGCCGGGCGCCGAGAGTGATCTCCGGCGGCTCCGGTTGTCAGTGGCGTTTGGTAAGAATGCAAGGGTGAGCAGCGAGAACGGGCAGGGGGGCGAGGGCGCCGGAGGGGCGCCGCCGGAGCAGCTCGCGCTCATTCGGGAGAGCGTGCGGGGGGCCAAGGTGCCCCGGGCCAAGCCGCGGACCTGGCGGGGGGCCGCGCTGGCCGAGCGGTTGCCGGTCGCGCGGGTGCTCGTGGACAAGGGCGTGCTCCATCTCGACCGGTACTTCGACTACGCCGTCCCCGCCGAGCTGGACGCCGACGCGCAGCCGGGGGTGCGGGTGCGGGTGCGGTTCGGGGCCGGACGGCACCGGGTGCGGGACGGGCGCCGGGAGGGCGGGGGGCTCATCGACGGGTTCCTGGTGGAGCGGCTCGCCGAGTCCGACTACTCGGGGCCGCTGGCCGCCCTGGCCCAGGTGGTGTCGCCCGAGCCGGTGCTGAGTGCGGAGCTGCTGCGGCTCGCACGGGCGGTCGCCGACCGGTACGCGGGGAGCCTCGCGGATGTGCTGCAGCTGGCCGTGCCGCCGCGCAGCGTACGGGCCGAGCAGCGGCCGTCCCCCGAGCCGCTGCCGCCCCCGCCGGTGCCCGGCGCCGGATCCTGGACGCGGTACGAGCACGGGTCCGCTTTCGTCGAGTCGCTGGCCTCCGGCGGCGCGCCGCGTGCGGTGTGGAACGCCCTGCCGGGGCCCGGGTGGAGCGAGGAGATCGCCCGGGCCGTCGGCGCCGTACTCGCCTCGGGACGCGGCGCGCTCGTCGTCGTACCGGACGGACGGGCCGCCGCGCGGGTCGATGCCGCGCTGACCGATGTGCTGGGCGAAGGGCGGCATGCGCTGCTCACGGCCGACGCCGGGCCCGAGAAGCGGTACGCGCAGTGGCTCGCCGTCAGCCGCGGCTCGGTGCGGGCGGTGGTGGGGACGCGGGCGGCCATGTTCGCGCCGGTCCGGGATCTCGGGCTCGTCGCGATCTGGGACGACGGGGACGACAGCCACAGCGAACAGCACGCCCCGCAGCCGCATGCGCGGGATGTGCTGCTGTTGCGTGCGGCGCTGGACAAGTGCGGGTTTCTGCTGGGCAGTTGGAGCTGCACGGTGGAGGCCGCACAGCTCGTGGAGAACGGCTGGGCGCGGCCCCTGGTGGCGGGACGGGAGCAGGTACGGCGGGCGGCGCCACTGGTACGGACGGTCGGTGACGGGGACCTCGCCCGGGACGAGGCCGCCCGGGCCGCGCGGCTGCCGACGCTCGCCTGGCAGGCCGTCCGGGACGGACTGCGGCACGGGCCGGTGCTGGTGCAGGTGCCCCGGCGGGGGTATGTGCCGCGGATGGCCTGCGCCCAGTGCCGGGAACCGGCTCGCTGCCGGCACTGCGCCGGCCCGTTGGAGGCGCGCGACGCCGGGGCGCTGGCATGCGGGTGGTGCGGGCGTGGGGAGGGCGACTGGCACTGCCCCGAGTGCGGCGGCTTCCGCCTGCGGGCCCAGGTGGTCGGGGCCCGGCGGACCGCCGAGGAACTGGGGAGGGCCTTTCCCGCCGTACCCGTACGGACCTCGGGGCGCGAGCAGGTGCTGGACACCGTGCCGGGGACACCCGCACTGGTCGTGAGCACCCCGGGCGCCGAGCCGGTCGCCGAGGGCGGCTACGCGGCGGCCCTGCTGCTGGACGGCTGGGCCATGCTGGGGCGGCCGGATCTGCGGGCCGGTGAGGACGCGCTGCGCCGGTGGATCGCGGCCGGGGCGCTGGTGCGGCCGCAGGGGGACGGCGGGACCGTGGTCGTCGTCGCGGAGCCGACGCTGCGGCCCGTGCAGGCGCTGGTGCGGTGGGATCCCGTCGGGCACGCGGTACGGGAGCTGGCCGAGCGGGCGGAGCTGGGGTTTCCGCCGGTGTCGCGGATGGCGGCGGTCTCGGGGACGGCGGAGGCGCTCGCCGAGTTCCTCGGTACGGTCGAACTTCCGCCGGACGCCGAGGTGTTGGGGCCGGTGCCGGTGCCCGTGGTGCGGGCCGGGGCGCCTCGGAGGGCGGGAGCGCCGCCGCCGGGGGAGCACTGGGAGCGGGCGCTGGTACGGGTGCCGCCGGGGAGTGGGGCGGCGCTCGCCTCCGCGCTGAAGTCGGCTCAGGCGGCGCGGATGGCGCGGGGGAGTGGGAGCGGGAGCGGGGCTGGGGGTGGGGAGGCGGTTCGGGTGCGGATCGATCCGCCGGACATCGGGTGACCGGCAGACGGCTGCCCTCCCGGATGCTTGCCGGGAGGGCAGAGGTGGGCGGGTCTGCCCTTCAGGTCAGCCGTGGTGTCGGTCGGCCGCTGTGTGCGTCAGCCGCTGTGTGCGTCAGCCGTTGCGCGGGCCGGGGAAGGCTGTCGGCCTGGCCTCGTCCCGGAGGGCGGGGCTGCCGGCGGTCGGCTGGGTCGGCATGGAGCGGGCGGCCGGGACCGTCGGCACCGTGGGCAGGCCGCCGCCCACGCTGAGCGTGCGGGTGCCCGACGGTTCCGTGGACCGGTCGGGCTCGGCCGTGACCGTGGCCGTCGTCGTCTGGGCCGCGGCGCGACGGGCGCCGTAACGGCGGTGCACCGCCTGCTTGGTGACTCCGAGCGCGGAGCCCACCGCGTCCCACGAGAAGCCGAGTGAACGGTCGAAGTCCACGGCTGCCGTGACCAGGGTCTCGACACTGTCCCGGAGTTCCTGGGCGAGACGGACCGTCGGGGCGGGGGCGCGTCCGTAGACGACGAAGCCCGTGGACGGGCCGGAGCGGCGCGGGCGGTAGACGTTGCCCAACTGGGCGGTGAGCGTGCGTAGTGCGTCCACCTGTCGGCGGACCCGCTCGATGTCCCGCACCAGCAAGTGCAGGCTGGCCCGGGCCTGGGCGTCGTGGGTTGCGTGGTCGGCCATGAACAAGCCTCTCGAACCGGCGTTGAAAGGAATGGGCCGCGCATGCGGCCCGTTGTGGTCAACTCTCTCTTGACCAACGCGTGGGCGCTCCGCTGGTCACGGTGTGGGGGCGTATGGGCATATGCGTACGCCGTGCGGCGGGGTTTGCACCACCCGGGAGCTCTCCCACCCGCGCACCGCCCGTCCCAGTCGGCAGAGAGGTCGAGCGACCTGCGGGGGTACTCGCCGTCGGCGGCTGGCCGTTCGCCGTGGGCACTTGGCTTTACTGCCGCCTGCCGCCTGCCGCCTGCCGCCTGCCGCCTGCCGCCTGCCGCCTGCCGTCTGCCGTCTGCCGTCTGCCGTCTGCCGTCTGCCGTCTGCCGTCTGCCGTCTGCCGTCTGCCGTCTGCCGCCTGCCGCCTGCCGCCGCCGTTCGTGGACTGCGGTCTGCGGGGACGTGGTCTGCTGTGCTGCGGGGCTGTGGTGTGTGGGTGGTGGTTGATTGTTGCGGCATAGACTTGCGTGTTGGCCGTGTTGATGTCGTTCGAGAGGGTCGCAGTCGCCCATGAAGCTTGTCTTCGCCGGTACTCCCGAAGTCGCCGTTCCTGCTCTGGACGCTCTCATCTCCTCCGGACGGCACGAGGTGGCCGCCGTGGTCACGCGCCCCGATGCGCCGGCCGGGCGGGGGCGCAGGCTGGTCGCTTCGCCTGTGGCCGAGCGGGCGATGGAGGCCGGGATCGAGGTGCTGCGGCCGCTCAAGCCGCGCGATCCGGAGTTTCTGGAGCGGCTGAGGGAGATCGGGCCGGACTGCTGTCCGGTGGTCGCGTATGGCGCGCTGCTGCCGCGGGTTGCGCTGGACGTGCCTGCCCAAGGGTGGGTCAACCTGCACTTCTCGCTGCTTCCCGCCTGGCGCGGGGCGGCGCCGGTGCAGCACTCCATCATGGCGGGGGACGAGATCACGGGCGCTTCCACGTTCCTCATCGAGGAGGGGCTCGACTCCGGGCCCGTCTACGGGACCGTCACCGAGGAGATCCGGCCCACCGACACCAGCGGTGACCTGCTGACCCGGCTCGCCTTCGCCGGGGCCGGCCTGCTCGCCGCGACCATGGACGGCATCGAGGACGGCAGGCTCAAGGCCGTACCGCAGCCCGGCGAGGGCATCACCCTCGCGCCGAAGATCACCGTCGAGGACGCGAAGGTCGACTGGGCGGCGCCGGCGCTGAGGGTCGACCGGGTGGTGCGGGGCTGTACCCCGGCCCCCGGCGCCTGGACCACCTTCCGCGGTGAGCGGCTCAAGCTCATCCACGTCACGCCGGTGCCCGAGCGGACCGATCTCGCCCCGGCCCAGATCGCCGTGGGGAAGAACAGCGTGCACGCGGGGACGGGGTCGTACGCCGTGGAGCTGCTCTGGGTGCAGGCTCAGGGCAAGAAGCCGATGCGGGCCGCGGACTGGGCGCGCGGTGTGCGCATCGGCACCGGGGAGTCCCTCGGAGCCTGAGCGCCCTCTCCCAGCAGCGGCTTTCCGGCGTACGCGGCGTACGCTGGGATTCGCCTCATCCTCATACCCGGAGCACCTTTTTCGTGAGCGAGCAGTCCCGGCGGCCGCGCAGGCCCGCCAAGCCATACCGTCGTCCCCAGCGGGACCCCGTCCGCATCCTCGCCTTCGAGGCGCTGCGCGCCGTGGACGAGCGGGACGCGTACGCCAACCTCGTGCTGCCGCCGTTGCTGCGCAAGGCCCGGGAGAAGGGCGACTTCGACGGGCGGGACGCCGCGCTCGCGACCGAGCTGGTGTACGGGACGCTGCGCCGGCAGGGAACGTACGACGCGATCATCGCCGAGTGTGTCGACCGGCCGCTGCGCGAGGTGGACCCGCCGGTGCTGGACGTGCTCAGTCTGGGGGTGCATCAGCTGCTCGGCACGCGGATTCCCAGCCACGCGGCCGTCTCCGCCTCCGTCGAACTGGCCCGGGTGGTGCTGGGCGACGGGCGGGCCAAGTTCGTCAACGCCGTGCTCCGCAAGGTCACGCAGAACGATCTCGACGGCTGGATCGCGAAGGTCGCGCCGCCCTACGACGAGGACCCCGAGGACCACCTGGCCGTGGTGCACTCGCACCCGCGGTGGGTCGTCTCCGCGCTCTGGGACTCCCTGGGCGGCGGCCGTGCGGGGATCGAGGAGCTGCTGGCCGCCGACAACGAGCGGCCCGAGGTGACGCTGGTCGCCCGGCCCGGGCGGTCCACCGCCGAGGAACTCCTCGGGGAGGAGGCCGCCGTACGGGGGCGCTGGTCGCCGTACGCTGTGCGGCTCACCGAGGGCGGGGAGCCCGGCGCCATCACGGCCGTCCAGGAGGGCCGGGCCGGTGTGCAGGACGAGGGCAGTCAGCTGGTCGCCCTCGCGCTCGCGGGCGCGCCGGTCGAGGGCCCGGACGAGAAGTGGCTGGACGGCTGTGCCGGACCCGGCGGCAAGGCAGCGCTGCTCGCCGCGCTGGCCGCCGAGCGGGGGGCTGTGCTGCTCGCCTCCGAGAAGCAGCCGCACCGGGCCGGGCTGGTCGAGAAGGCGCTGCACGGCAACCCGGGGCCGTACCAGGTCATCGCCGCCGACGGCACCCGGCCGCCGTGGCGCCCCGGCACCTTCGACCGGGTCCTGATGGACGTTCCCTGCACGGGGCTGGGCGCGCTGCGCCGGCGCCCCGAGGCACGGTGGCGCCGCCGTCCGGAGGACCTCGACAACTTCGCTCCGCTGCAGCGTGCGCTGCTGCGTACCGCGATCGACTCGGTGCGGGTGGGCGGGGTGGTCGGTTACGCGACCTGTTCCCCGCATCTGGCGGAGACGCGGGCGGTGGTCCAGGACGTGCTGAAGCAGCGTCCGGAGACCGAGCTGATGGATGCGCGTCCCCTGCTGCCGGGGGTGCCGGAGCTCGGGGAAGGGCCGGATGTACAGCTGTGGCCGCATGTGCACGGCACGGACGCGATGTACCTGGCGCTGATCCGGAAGACTGGCTGAGGTGGGGGGCGGGGACGCTTACCGGCGCTGGCAGGGTGCCGCTGCGCCGACCCGTGCCGCCCTGCGGCACGCCTGCCCGCAGCCTGAGTAGCTGACATGCAGGACGCGGCTGGACAGCGCCCCGTAAGGGGCGCGGGGACCTGCGCGAGCAACCCCCACCCACCCGCGCTGGACCCACAACCGAAACCACCCCCGAACCCCGCTCGGCCCTACCCGTCAGGGCATGGCACGCTTGGGGCATGGCCGTGCAGATCAACCCCAGCATCCTGTCCGCCGACTTCGCCCGCCTCGCGGACGAGGCGAAGGCGGTCGAAGGCGCCGACTGGCTCCACGTCGACGTCATGGACAACCACTTCGTCCCGAACCTCACGCTCGGCGTGCCGGTCGTAGAGTCCCTGGCCCGTGCTACGGACACCCCGCTGGACTGCCACCTGATGATCGAGGCCCCTGATCGGTGGGCGCCGCAGTACGTCGAGGCGGGGGCCTCCTCCGTCACCTTCCACGTGGAGGCGGCCGCCGCGCCCGTGCGGCTCGCGCGGGAGATCCGGGCGAAGGGCGCACGCGCCTCCATGGCGCTCAAGCCCGCCACGCCCATCGAGCCGTACGAGGACCTGCTCCCCGAGCTGGACATGCTGCTGATCATGACGGTGGAGCCCGGTTTCGGAGGTCAGGCGTTCCTCGACATCATGCTGCCGAAGATCCGCCGCACCCGCGAGTTGATCAGCAAGCACGGACTGGAGTTGTGGCTGCAGGTCGACGGTGGAGTTTCCGCGGCGACGATCGAGCGGTGCGCGGACGCCGGAGCCGACGTTTTTGTGGCAGGTTCAGCGGTGTACGGGGCAAACGACCCGGCAGCGGCGGTACGTGCACTACGCACCCAGGCGGCGACGGCCACCGCCCAGGCGTCGTGGGCGTGCGACCACTGAGGTACGGGAACGTGAACGGCTCCGATCAGGGCTGATCAAGTGCGCCGGATCTGCAAGGATGAACGGCGTATCCAGAGTGTGAACAGCAGTGAGGAGATGGCCGTGTCGGGTATGTCGGCGGGCCGGTCAGCCATGCGGATGGGACCCGCAGAGCTGGTGCAGGCGGCGGCCATGGCCCGCCGCTTCTACCTGGAAGGCAAGTCCAAGATCCAGATCGCTGAGGAGTTCGGCGTCAGCCGCTTCAAAGTGGCCCGGGTACTGGAGACTGCCCTCGAAAGGGATCTCGTACGCATCGAGATCCGCGTACCGGCCGAACTGGACGCCGAGCGCTCGGACGCGCTCCGCGCCCGCTACGGCCTGCGGCATGCCGTGGTGGTCGAGTCCCCGGCCGAGGCGGAGGAGACCCCGGACCCCGAGAACCTCGGCGAGGTCGCCGCGGACCTGCTCGGGGAACTCGTCAACGAGGGCGATGTGCTCGGCCTCGCCTGGGGCCGGTCCACCATCCACATGGCGGCCGCGCTCGACCGGCTGCCGCCCTGCACGGTGGTGCAGCTGACGGGCGTGTACGACGCCGGGACCTCCGAGCGCGGCTCGGTGGAGGCCGTCCGGCGCGCCGCCCAGGTGTCGGGCGGCGACGCCCACCCCATCTACGCGCCGATGCTGCTGCCCGACGCGGCCACCGCGGTCGCGCTGCGCAACCAGACCGGGATCGCCCGCGCCTTCGAGTACTTCGACAAGGTCACGGTCGCCTGTGTCTCCATCGGCTCCTGGGAGCGCGGCATCTCCACGGTGCACGACATGCTCAGCGACGAGGAGCGCGCGCACTACGCCACGCTGGGCGTCGCCGCCGAGATGGCCGCGCACCTCTTCGACGCCGAAGGCCGCCGGGTCGGACGGGACCTGGGGGAACGGTGCATCACGGTCAAGGCCGACCAGCTGCGCCGTATCCCCGAGGTCGTCGCGATCGCGGGCGGGCAGCGCAAGGCGGCCGCGATCGACGCGGTGCTGCGGTCGGGGCTGGTCACCAGCCTCGTCACGGACACCTCGGCCGCCGACTACCTGATGACGGCCGGCACCACCCCCAAGCCCGCGCTGAGCCGCGCGGACCCGGACGGTCCCTGACCGGGATCATGGCGTCGCCGCGGCAGCCGGGCTGACAACGCTGCCGCGGCGGGTGGGCCGCCACCCCCGAGCCTCCTCGGTGTCCGTCCCGTCATCGCTCCGATGCCCGTGTACGGTGCGGGAGTTGGTGACGAGCCGGATCGGGGGACCGGCCATGTGGCCCTCAGGAACGGGCCGGCAGTGCCGCGTCGATGAGGACGGCGGCCGCCTCCCGGGCGACCGCGCCCACCGACGGGTCGCGGTCCATCCGCGCGGACACCACGCCCCCGTCGTACAGCAGGTGCAGCCGGCGGGCGAGGGCCTCGGGATCCGCGGCGCCGGCGTCCCGGGCGAGGCCGGTGAACAGGGCCCGGACCCAGGTGCGGGAGACGTCGGAGGCCTCCTCGATGGTGCTGCCGTGCTTGGCCTCGGCGCTGGCCGCCATGAAGGCGCACCCGTGGTAGTCCGGCTCGGTGAACAGGTCGGCCTGCGCGTCGAAGACGGCCAGCAGCCGGTTCCGTGGGGTGTCGGCGCCCTCGACAGCGCGCAGCAGCCGCTCGGTCAGCCTGGTGTGCCGGGAGTCCAGGTAGGCGCGGATGAGCTGTTCCTTGCCGCCGAAGGTGTTGTACAGCGAGGCCTTGGCGACCCCGGCGTGCTCGATGATCCGGTCGATCCCGACCGTCTGCACGCCCTCCGCGTAGAACAGCTCGTTCGCCGCCGACAGCAGCCGCTCCCGTGCGGTAGGGGCCTTGGCGGCAGTCAGCGTCTTCGTCATGCCACTCACCTTCCCGTCACTTCCAGTCTATGGCTGACCAGACCGGTCTACTCAGTCATCGTGCCTGCGTGAGGCCCTCGGGCTGCTCCGCCCGGACCGGCACCGCCTGCGGGCCGCCGGACGCCACCTTCACCCCGGGCCCGCTCTGCGGCCTGCCGTGCCGCAGCAGCAGGGCGGACAGGGCCAGCAGTGCCAGGGCGATGACCACCGCGCCGTACTCCTCGGAGGTCGGCACCAGCCCGCCCCCGTGCACCACCAGCGCGCCGGCGGCGACCGAGGGGACGCCCATGCCGAGGTAGGCGACGACGAACAGCAGCGACAGCACGCCCGAGCTCTCGTGGGGCTCGGCCAGCGGCAGCACGGTGCGGATGCCGCCCTGGAAACCGCTGCCGAAGCCGAGGCCGGCGACGGCCGTGCCGACGAAGAACAGCCCCGGGGCGCTCAGATCCACGGCGACCAGGGTCAGGGCGACCCCGGCGACGAGCGCGCCGATGCCGGTGTACATCACGGTCGTGGACTGCGCCTTGCGCAGCGCGAGGACCGAGGCGGCCGCGACGAACGCGAGGACGAAGAGGCCGAGGCCGCCCCAGACGGCGGAGGTGGAGCCGACCAGGGTGCGGACCAGGGCGGGGCCGAGGGAGCCGTAGAACCCGGCGAGGGCCCAGACGGCGAAGATGACGGGTGCCGCCGCGAGGACCGCGCCGCGGACCGTGCGCGGCAGCCTGATCTCGGGCACCAGGCTGGCCAGGGCGCCCGGCTGCCTGGTGACGGTCTCGTCGATCAGGGCGACGGCGACGGCCTGGGCGGCGAACACGGCCAGCAGGCCGAGGTAGATCGCGTGGGTCGGGGCGGGCAGGTACTGCACGACGAAGCCGCTGACCAGAGAGCCCGTCGCGGTGCCGAGGCCGGGGGCGAAGGCGTTCGCCAGGGTGCCGCGGGAGCGGTTGATGTCCATCATCGCGGCGCCTACCGCGCCGAGGGCGGCACCGGTGGACAGGCCCTGGACGACGCGGGCGACGAGCAGTTCCCCGACGCCTCCGGCGGTGGTGAACAGCAGCATCGCGGCGGCCTGGGCGGCGATCGCGGCGATCAGGACCGGGCGGCGGCCGACGTGGTCGGACAGCCTGCCGAGGACCAGCAGACCGGAGAGGACGGCGATCGCGTAGACACCGAAGACGACCGTGGTGGTGATCGGGGTGAACCCCCATTCGGCCTGGTAGGTCGCGTAGAGCGGGGTGGGCGCGCTGGAGGCGGCGAGGAAGGAGACGACGACGGAGGCGAGCAGGTAGAACGCGGCGCGCGGCGGGATCGGCTTGCGCGTTGCCCTGGGGCGCTCGGCGCGCTCGTGCGGTGCGACGTGGTTCATCGGAGGTCCTTGGTGGGTAGACCGGTCTGTCTAACTGGCCTGTTCAACCGCATAGACAGGTCTGTCTATTCCGTCGGGCGAGAGATTCTTCGGAAAATTCTCCGTGCCGGAACCGCGCTCAGGCGGCGTCGCCGGTCGCACGGAACGCGCGGCGGTACGCGGTGGGTGTGGTGCCGACGGCGTCCCGGAAGCGGGCGCGGAGGCTGGTGCTGCTGCCCAGGCCGCTCCGGGCGGCGACCAGCTTCCGGGCGATCTCGTTGGCGACGGCTGCGCCGAGGTCCTTGCGGACCAGGTGGAGGCGCAGGTCGATGCCGGCGGTCACTCCGGCGGAGGTGAGGAGGCGGCCGTCGTCGATGCGGAGGACGTTGCGGTCGACGCGCAGGCGGGGGCGTTCGAGGTCGTCGGCGCCGGCCCAGCGCGTGGTCACCATACGGCCGTCGAGGAGCCCTGCGGGCGGTCCGGCGGGCGTGGTCCTCACCTGTTCATGTGATGCCGGGACGGCAGGCGCCCGTGCTGTGATCTGGAACCGGCGGTGCGTGGGCCGCACGCAAGGCGGGAGGGCAAGGAGGCGCGGCCCGAGGTGTGGACTTTCCGGCAATCCCAACGCCGTCGCATGGAGCGTCTTCATCGGCTGGACGCCGTCAACCCCGAGTATGTGTACGACAGTACGACAGGCCGTGTGCCGATCGCATCGGGAGGACGCGTTGACCACTGAACCTCAGCCCGTGCCGGGAGCCGAACCGCAGCCGGTGCTCGGCCCGTTGACCACCGCCGCGATCTTCCTGGTGCTCACCGTCCGCCCCGGCGGCGAGGACACGGCACGGGAGGTGCTGGGCGATCTCCGCGCGCTGGAGCGCAGCTTCGGGTTCGGTACCCCGGAAGCCGCGCTGAGCTGTGTGGCGGGGGTCGGCTCCGCGGCCTGGGACCGCCTGTTCGACCACCCCCGCCCGGCGGGCCTGCATCCCTTCCGGCCGCTGGAAGGACCCCGGCACACCGCGGTCGCCACCCCCGGCGACCTCCTCCTGCACATCCGGGCCACCCGGTTCGACCTGTGCTTCGGGCTCGCCGCCGAGATCATGCGCCGGCTGCGCGACGCGGTGACCGTCGAGGACGAGGTGCCGGGCTTCAAGTACCTCGACGCCCGCGACCTGCTGGGCTTCGTCGACGGCACCGAGAACCCGGTCGGCGCCGCCGCCCGCCGGGCCGTCCTGATCGGCGCGGAGGATCCCGGCCACGCCGGCGGCAGCTATGTGGTCGTACAGAAGTACGTCCACGACCTCGACGCCTGGAACGCGCTGCCCGCCGAGACACAGGAGCGGATCATCGGGCGTACGAAGGCCACCAACCTCGAACTCGAGGAGCCGGCCTCCCACGTGGAGCTGAACACGATCACCGGACCGGACGGCGAGGAACAGCAGATCCTGCGGGACAACATGCCGTTCGGCAGCCCCGGCGGCGGTGAGTTCGGCACCTACTTCATCGGGTACGCCCGGACGCCGGACGTCATCGAGCACATGCTGCGCAACATGTTCCTCGGCACCGCCGACGCCACCCACGACCGGATCCTCGACTTCTCCACCGCGATCACCGGCACGCTCTTCTTCGTGCCGTCCGACGACTTCCTGGACGACCTGCCCGCGCTCCCCGGAGCCGGCGAGAAAGGACAATGAGAGAGATGTCCGCGCATGTGATCGTGCTGCCGGGTGGCGGCTACGTGCAGCACGCCCAGCACGAGGCCGAGCCCGTCGCAGAGTGGCTCACCGGGCTGGGGCTGGGCCTGGCGGCGAGTGTCTTCCGGTATCCCCTCGACGTCCGGCATCCGGTACCCCTCGAAGCGCTGCGCGCCGAGATCCGGCGCCTGCGCGCCGAAGGGGCCGACCGGATCGGGCTCATGGGGTTCTCGGCGGGCGGGCATCTCGCGGGTCTGGCGGCCCTGGCCGCGGACCACGACGCACGGACGTCGGTGCAGTTCGCCGTGCTGGGGTACGCCATCACCTCGATGGAGACCGAGACCTACCGGCCCTCGCGGATCGTCCTGCTGGGCGAGGACGCCTCGCCGGAGCTGCGCCGGGCCACCTCGCTCGACGCGCTGGTGACCCCGGCGGCGCCGCCGTTCTTCCTCTGGCACACGGCGGAGGACCCGTACGTCTGGCCGGAGCACACCTACCGCCTGGCCACGGCCCTGGCCGCCAACGACGTGCCGCACACCGTGCACGTCTATCCCCACGGCCCGCACAGCCTTGGCCTCGCCCACGGCGCGGGCGAGGCCTCGACCTGGACCCGCTCGGCGGCGGCCTGGCTGGCCGAACAGACCGGCTCCGCAACCCCACCTGGACGCCACTGAGATGACGACGAGTCCGCATCTGGTCACACTCGACCTCGCCGGGGTCACCGACAAGGCCGGCCTCATGGAGCGCGTCGCCTCCGCCCTGGCTCTGCCCGGCTGGTTCGGGCGCAACTGGGACGCCCTCACCGACAGCCTCCGCGACCCCTCGGTGTGGCCTCCGGAGGCCGTCGGCCACGGGCTCCTGGTCGTCGTCACCGGGTGGCAGGAATACGCACGGACCCGGCCGGACGAGTGGGAGACCGCCCGGCGGGTGTTCACCGACGCGTCCGCCGACGAACCCGCGCTGACCATCGCCCTCGCCCTCGGCTGACCTCGACCCGTAGGTTCCTCCAAACGAGCTCTGACCTGCCTGGACCTTCGTCCCGGGCATGACGTACCGGTCCGCATGGGAGAATGAAGTACGTGCTTTTCCCTCTGGCCGGCCGGTCCGGGGGTCACCTCTGATCGACTGGGATGTGCGGCACGTGCGTTTCCTCAATGACATCCAGCCCCCGTACGACCTGACGTACGACGACGTCTTCATGGTGCCGAGCCGCTCCGCGGTCGGCTCGCGTCAGGGCGTGGACCTCAACTCGCCGGACGGCACGGGCACCACCATCCCGCTGGTCGTCGCCAACATGACCGCGATCGCGGGCCGGCGGATGGCCGAGACGGTGGCCCGGCGCGGCGGACTCGTCGTGATCCCGCAGGACATCCCGATCGACGTGGTCACCGATGTCATCACCTGGGTGAAGAGCCGCCACCTGGTGCTGGACACCCCGATCGTGCTGGCCCCCCACCAGACCGTCGCCGACGCGCTGGCCCTGCTGCCCAAGCGGGCGCACAACGCCGGTGTCGTCGTCGACGAGGACGGCCGCCCCGTGGGCGTCGTCACCGACCGGGACCTCACCGGCGTCGACCGCTTCACCCAGCTCGTCGAGGTCATGTCCCGTGACCTGCTGCTGCTCGACGCGGACATCGACCCCCGCGAGGCCTTCAACAAGCTGGACGGCGCCAACCGCCGCTACGCCCCGGCGGTCGACCGGGACGGCAAGCTGGCCGGCATCCTGACCCGCAAGGGCGCCCTGCGCGCCACCCTGTACACCCCGGCGACCGACGCGCACGGCAGGCTGCGGATCGCCGCCGCCGTCGGCATCAACGGGGACTTCGCGGACAAGGCCAAGCAGCTGCTCGACGCGGGCGTCGACACGCTCGTCATCGACACCGCGCACGGCCACCAGGAGTCGATGCTCAGCGCGATCAAGCTGGTCCGCGGCCTGGACCCGCACGTCCCGATCGCGGCCGGCAACATCGTCTCCGCCGAGGGCGTCAAGGACCTCGTCGACGCCGGCGCGGACATCATCAAGGTCGGCGTGGGCCCCGGTGCCATGTGCACCACCCGCATGATGACCGGCGTCGGCCGGCCGCAGTTCTCGGCGGTCCTGGAGTGCGCAGCCGAGGCGCGGAAGTACGGCAAGCACGTCTGGGCCGACGGTGGTGTCCGGCACCCCCGTGACGTCGCCATGGCGCTCGCCGCCGGTGCGTCCAACGTGATGGTCGGCTCCTGGTTCGCGGGCACCTACGAGTCCCCGGGCGACCTTCAGCAGGACGCCGACGGACGGCTGTACAAGGAGTCGTTCGGCATGGCCTCCGCGCGGGCGGTGCGCAACCGCACGTCGGACGAGTCGGCCTACGACCGGGCCCGCAAGGCGCTCTTCGAGGAGGGCATCTCGACGTCCCGGATGTTCCTGGACCCGGCCCGGCCGGGCGTGGAGGACCTGATCGACTCGATCATCGCGGGGGTGCGGTCGTCGTGCACCTACGCCGGTGCCGGGTCGCTGGAGGAGTTCGCGGAGAAGGCGATCGTGGGGATCCAGAGCGCGGCGGGGTATGCGGAGGGCAAGCCGCTGCACGCCAGCTGGAGCTAGACGCTTCGCTGGAGGCGCCGTCGGCGGCGTGCAACAAAAGCGCGCACCCGTGCTCTACTTCGTGTACGGCTACCGCCGGTCCCGTCCTGCACCACCTGAGAGCTGAACGACCCCTTGCTGAACGATCTCGACGAACGCATCGTGCACGCCCTCGCCGAGGACGCCCGCCGCTCCTACGCGGACATCGGGCAGCTGGTCGGCCTGTCCGCGCCTGCCGTCAAACGGCGCGTGGACCGGCTGCGCGCCACCGGGGCGATCACCGGATTCACCGTACGGGTCGACCCGGCGGCCCTCGGCTGGGAGACCGAGGGGTTCGTCGAGATCTACTGCCGGCGCAACACGTCCCCGGAGACCATCCAGCGGGGCCTGGAGCGCTATCAGGAGGTGGTGGCCGCGTCGACGGTCACCGGTGAGGCCGACGCGGTCGTGCAGGTCTTCGCGTCCGACATGCGGCACTTCGAGAGGGTGCTGGAGCGGATCGCGGGGGAGCCGTTCGTGGAGCGGACCAAGTCGGTGCTGGTGCTGTCCCCGCTGCTGCGGCGCTTCTCGTCGGGCGCGCCGGGCTGAGCCGGACGCACCGCTTCGGTGCCTGCGGTGGGGCTGCCGGGGCGTTCGCGGGGTCTGATGTACTGGGGTGATGCCCCTGCCTCAGATGGACCCGTTGGATCTGCGCGTCATCGCGGCCCTCCAGGTGAACGGCCGGGCCTCGTGGCGATCGGTGGCGCAGGCCCTCGGCGAGGGCGAGCGGACGGTGGCCCGGCGCGGAACGCGCCTGCTGGAGAGCGGGCTGGTCCGGGTGGTCGGGCTGGAGAACTTCGCCGAGACGGTCGTGGTGCGGCTGCGCTGCCGGCCCGGCCGGGCGGCGGAGGCGGGCCGGGCCCTCGCGGCCCGTGAGGACGCGGTGTTCAGCTGCCGGGTGACCGGCACGGACGACGTGGTGGCGGAGCTGCAGTGCCCCGCGGCCCGGCTTGCGGAGCTGACCGGCGAGGAACTGCCCGCACTGCCCGGCGCCGCGGCGATCGCCACGGACCCGGTGCTGCACTACTACCGCACCGCGCGGGAGTGGCGCCCGGGGCTGCTGACGCCCGCGGAGGCGGCGGTCCTGGAGCCGGCGGCGGTGCCGGTGCAGGGGCCGACCCCGGCGCCCGTGGACCGTACGCCGGACGAGCGGGCGATCCTGCGGGCGCTGGCCCGGGACGGGCGCCTGACCCTGGAGGAGCTGGCCGCGCTGGCGGGCGTGTCCAAGGCGACGGCCGGGCGGCGGCTCGAGGCGCTGCAGAGCAGTGCGCGGCTCGCGATCCGGGCCGTGGTCGAACCGGCCGCCCTGGGCTTTCCGGTCGAGGGCCTGCTGTGGGTGCGGGTGCGGCCTGCGGCGATGGAGGAGACGGCGCGGCGGCTGCTGAGTCTGCCGGCGGTGCGCTATCTGGCCGCGCTGGCGGGCGACTTCCCGCTGCTGGTGAACACCGCGCACAGGTCGCGGGAGGAGCTGCAGCGGTTCCTCGTCGACTCCGGGTGGGCTCGCGAGGTGGACCAGGTGCGGACGACGCTGGTGGTGGAGTCGCTGCGCAGGGGCGGGGCCGACGGGACCGATCACAACAGCGCTTCATCGTTGCGCTTTGGCTCACATGAGCCGGATCCGGTGTCTCTTTGACTCACTCGCTGCGTCCGGATGTCGAGATTTCTCACGCGCTTCTTGACGGTGTTTTCTCGCCGCGCCTAGCATCCCGTGCCGTGGAGAAGAATTCCGTGCTGACCGCCCGCCGCGAGGTCGACCTGTGTCGCGTCGCGAGCGCCTGCTGTTGTCACGTGCGCTGACGCGCCCTGCCGGACACTTCCCCGGATCCGCGCGGGCCTGACCCGGCCCCGGTCCGGTCCGCCTCCGCACCACCGCTCCCACCCCGTCCCGCGTTCGCGCGCCCCTGCGTGCACCCCGCGTCCGCCCGGTCCCGCCCAAGGCTCCCGCGTGCCCGGACGCCGGCCCGCACCTCCCGCTGTGCGCCACTCCCGCTGTGCGCCACACCCTTCACGGAAGACAGCCATGTCCGTCGACGCCTCGTCAGAATCCACGACCCCCCGTCATCCCGAGGACCCGGTCCACCCGGGCCTGGCCGCCGGAGCGGTCTCCGCCCTCGACGTGTTCGGCCAGTCGCTGGCCGCCACCGGCCCCAGCATCGCCATCGGCGGCACCATCCCCGCCGTCTATCTCACGGCGGGCAACGGCTCGCTGTGGTCGACGGCCGTGGGAACCGTCATCGCCCTGCTGGTCGCCTGGGTGGTCGCGCAGTTCGCGCGCCGGGCCGCCAGCGCCGGTTCCCTCTACAGCTACGTCTCGCTGGGCCTCGGCCGCGGGCCCGCCTTCGTCACCGGCTGGGGCCTGGTCGTCGGCTACGTCGGTATCGCCGCCGCCTGCCTGGTCGGTGCCGCGGTCTACCTCGGGGCGCTGCTGGAGTCCGCCGGACTCCCGGCGACCGGCACCGCCGCACAGCTCGTGCTGCTGGTCCTGGCCACGGCCGCGGCCTCGGTCCTGCCGGTGCGGGGCGTCCGTCTGTCGACCCGCTTCGGCATCGTCGTCGAGGCCGTCTCGCTGCTGGTGATCCTGGTGGCGCTGGGTGCCGCCGTGGTCCACTTCGGACTCCGTTTCGACACCGGCCAGTTCACCGCGAAGGGCGTCGACCTGAACACGGTGATGCTGGGTGCGGTGCTCGCCGTGGCGGTGTTCGTCGGCTTCGAGTCGGCGGGATCGCTCGGCGCCGAGTCCCGCGACCCGTTCCGCGCCATCCCGCGCGCCGTCATCGGGACCGTCCTCGGCGCCGGCGTGCTCTACCTGGTCAGCACCTACGTCCAGGTGCTCGGCTACGGCTCGGCCGCCGACCTCGCCACCTCCGCCGCCCCGCTCAACGAACTCACCCGGGCCTCCGGAGTGGGCTGGCTGTCCCCGCTGCTCAACGCGGGCATCGTCGTCTCCGCCGTGGCCTGCGGCTCGGCCGGCGTCAACGCCGCCGCACGCAGCCTGTACAACCTCAGCCGGGAGGGCGTGCTGCCCGCCCTGCTGGGCCGGACCCACCCGGTGCACCGCACCCCGCACCTGGCCGTCTACCTGCTCGGCGCCGCCTCCGGGCTGCTGCCGCTGGTGCTGATCGCCACCGGCAGCGGCGAACTGGAGGTCTACGCCTGGACCGCGGCCTTCGGCACCTTCGGCTATCTGCTCGCCTACCTCCTGGTCGCCCTCGCCCTGCCACTGCACCTGCGCCGCCGCCGCGAGCCGGTCGCCGCGGTGGCCGTGGTCAGCGTCCTCGCCGTGCTGGCGATCGGCTATGTCACCTACAAGAACCTGGTGCCCGTGCCCGCCTGGCCGGTCGACGTGCTGCCGTACGCCTTCGCCGGGATCGTCCTGGCCGGCCTCGGCTGGTACCTGGCCCTGCTGCGCCGCGACCCGGACCGGGCCCGCGCCCTGGGCAGCCGTACCATCAGCGCCCATCCGAGCGACACGGCCGAGGAGCAGCCCGCATGACACAGCAGCAGCCCGACGACTCCCTGGCCGCGGCGCTCGCCGACGGCTCCCTGCGCGAGATCGAGGTCGCCTGGTCCGACCCCTACGGCCGGGTACAGGGCAAGCGGATACCCGCGGCCCGCTACCCGGAGGCGGCTGCCGGCCGCGGCGTCGCCTTCTGCGACGCCTCGCTCGCCTGGAACGCCCTCGGCGAGGTGCAGACCGCCGCCGGACTCGGCGCCCCCGAACACGGCTACCCGGACGCCTACGCCGTACCGGACCCGGCCACCTACCGGGCGCTGCCCTGGCGGCCGGGGGCGGGGCAGGTGCTGTCCGACGTGTACGGCCACGACGGCGTGCCCTCGCCTGCCTCGCCCCGCGCGGTGCTGCGCCGGGTCCTGGACCACCTGGCCGGCCTCGGGCACAGCGTCCGTGCCGCCCTGGAGCTGGAGTTCTATCTGCTGCGCCCGGACGGCAGCCCGCTCCCGCAGGGCCTGCACGCCTACTCGCTGGAGCTGGCGAACGAACTCGACCCGCTGCTCGGCCGGTTCACCGACGAGCTGACCGCGTTCGTGCCCGTCGAGAGCGTGCTCACCGAGTACGGACCCGGCCAGGTGGAGCTGAACCTCGCCCACCAGGACGCGCTGACGGCGGCCGACGACGCCTTCCGGCTGCGCTACGCGGTACGTGAACTGGCCCGCCGTGAGGGCCTGTTGGCGACCTTCATGGCCAAACCGCTGAACGGGCAGTCGGGCAGCTCGGCCCACATCCATCTGTCGCTGTGGCAGAACGGCGAGCCCGCCTTCGCGCCCGAGGCGGGAGCGGCGAGCAAGACCGCGCGTGCCGCCGTGGCGGGACTGGTACGGCACCTGCCCGGGCTGACCCTCTTCGGCGCGCCCACCGTCAACTCCTACAAGCGCTTCGAGCCCGGCGGCTTCGCCCCGCACCGGGCCGACTGGGGCGGCGACGACCGTACCGTCGCCGTCCGCTCGCTGGTGGACACCCCGCGCTCCAGCCGGATCGAGCTGCGCACCCCCGGAGCGGACGCCAACCCGTACCTGGCGCTGGCCGCCGCGCTCGCCGCCGTCGCCGCGGGCCTGGAGGACGGCCTGGACCTGCCGCCCGCGGACCGGGCCCCGGAGCCGCTGCCCGCCACCCTCGCGGAGGCGGCGGCCGCGGCCCGTGCCGACCGGCGCCTGGCCGCGCTGCTCGGCGAGGACGTCGTACACGACCACGCCGTGCTCGCCGACTCCGAGTGGCACGACTACACCACCCAGGTGACCGCCTGGGAGACCGACCGCTATCTGAGGAACCTGTGAGCACCACCGAAGACTCCAAGCGCGGCCCGCACCGCGCCACCCCGCCCGAACTGCTCGAAGAGGCCGCCCGGTTCCCCGCCCTGCGGGCCGTCTTCGAGCGGCGCGCCCGGCGCTTCCCGCTCGGCGGCACCCTCACCGGCCCGCTCGCCTTCGACTCCGGCCGGGAGCCGCTGGCGCTGAGCGCCGACGAGGAGGCGGTGCTGGTCGCCGCCGCGTCCGGGATCACCGGGGTGGTCCGCGAGGAGTGGGCGTTCCTGGACGAGGAGGGCCGCACCACCGGCGGCGACAAGCTCGCCAGCTTCACCGGCCGCACCTACCCGAGCCCGCTGGCCAACCACTCCACCGAGGTGTTCTGGACCAACGACGAGGGCACCTATCTGATCCCCCAGCGCGACCGCCGCCCGGACGCCTACCTGCAGAACCGGACCACCGACGAGCACCGCGCCTGGCTCGGCAACGCCGTGCGGCTGACCGAGGGCCGGCTGGACATCCCGCGCCGCCGCCCCAACCTGTTCGCCTTCAACCGGCAGAACATCAACCTGCCCGGCACCACCCTGTTCATCCCGATCGCCGACCTGACCCGGCAGTGCATCTCCGCGCTGCTGCTCTACTTCGACCGCCCGCACGGCTACTACCTGGTCGACCAGCGGCTCGGCAACGAACCCCTGCGCCCCTTCGTCGAGTCGGGCCTGCTGGACGACAGCCACCCGGTCGACCTCGCCGACTTCGAGCGCTGGCAGATGGTCGACGCGAACGGCGTCGAGTCCGGCCTGGTCGTCGCCAACCTGATGACGGCCACCCAGGCGCTGGGCCTCGGCGGCCACCCGTTCAACGGCGGCAAGGGCCGGGTCACCATGGGCGGCGAACGGCACTGGCACGCCATCGGCGGCGAGGGCCCGGCCGGCGGCCTGGGCTTCCGCTTCCACCGGGTGCCGGACTGGGCGCCGGTCGGCGCGGGCGAGGAGATCCCGGTCGGCCTCGACGGCCTGTTCGAGGGCGCCGTACCGCCGTACCACGCCACCGTCGAGGACGCCGTCGACTTCGTGGTGGACCTGCGCTGGGGCCCGACGGGCACCTTCACCGGCGGCGGACCCACCCCCTGGACCGACCCGGGCCTGGTCGCCCGGATCCCGCGCCCCTCCGAGGAGGCGATCGCGGCCGTCAAGACCTGGGTCCGCTACGTCTGGGACCACTACGGCCGCTTCCCCGCCACCATCGACCCGTTCCTGACCACCGTCTGGTACCAGGCCCACCACCTGGACACCGCCTTCTACGACGCCTACTACCCCGGCGAGGCCCTGCCCGCCCATGTCCGCGACCACCTGGACAGGTGGCACCGCTGATGCCCGAGCAGACCGTGCGCACCATCGACCTGACCGACAACGACCGCTACGCCGAGGCCGTCCCCTACGCCGACTTCGACCGGCTGCGCCGCGAGGACCCGGTGCACTGGCACCCCGAGCCGGGCGGCCCCGGATTCTGGGCGGTCGTCAGATACGACGACGTGGTGGCCGTCTCCCGGGACACCGCCACCTTCTCCTCCGAGACCGGTGCCACCGCCCTGGAGGACCTGGACCCGGACGCCCTGGCGGCCCGCAAGTCCATGCTCGACATGGACCCGCCCCGGCACACCCGGCTGCGCCGCACCCTCGTCGGCGACTTCACCCGCCGCCAGGCGCTGCGCCACGAGGAGAACATCCGGGAGGTCGTACGGCCCCTGGTACGGGCGGCACTCGACCGGGGCCGGTTCGACGCGGTCGAGCACCTGGCCACCGCCGTGCCGATCCGGGTGCTCTGCCGGATGCTGGGCGTGCCCGCCGCGGACGAGCCGCTGATGGTCGAGCTGAGCGACCGGCTGATCGCCAACACCGACCCGGACCTGAGCGAGGTGCAGCCGGACAGCCCCGAGTCCGAGCGGTACCGGCTGCTGCCGTTCCGCAGCCCCGCGGCCCTGGAGATGCACGCCTACGCGAACGCGCTGCGCGCCGAGCGCACCGTCCGTCCGCCGGACGACGTGGTGACCCGGCTCGCCCAGGCGCGGATCGACGAACTGCCTTTGAGCGAGCAGGAGTTCCAGGCGATGTTCCTGCTGCTCCTGGTGGCGGGCAACGAGACCACCCGCTCGGCGCTGTCCCTCGGCATCCAGGCCTTCCTGGACCACCCCGGCCAGTGGGAACTGCTGCTGGCCGGCGCCGACCTGGACGCGGCGGTGGAGGAGGTGCTGCGCTGGACCACCCCGCTGCACCACTTCCGCCGTACCGCCACCCGTGACACCGAGCTGCGCGGCCGCCGGATCCGGGCGGGGGAGAAGGTCGTGGTCTGGTACACCTCGGCCAACCGGGACGAGGAGGTCTTCGCCGACCCCTACCGCTTCGACGTCACACGTGACCCCAACCCGCACATCGCGTTCGGCCGGGGCGGCCCGCACCGCTGCCTGGGCGAGCACCTGGCCCGGGTGGAGATCCGGGTGGTGCTCCAGGAACTCCTCGCCCACGGGGTGACCCTGTACGCCGACGGGCCCGCCCGCCGGGTGCGCTCCAACTTCACCAACGGCCTCAAGTCGCTTCCGGTACGGGTGCACCGGCACGGGTGAGACGGCGCCGCTCCTACTCCGCGGTCTTCCTGGCCAGGGCGTTGTTCCCGATGGAGTTGTGCACGCTGAAGCTCACCGCGTCCGAGCGGTAGCGGTCGTCCGACCACTCCACCGGCCGCCCTTCCCGCGTCGTCGTCACGCGCCGCACCCGCAGCAGCGGACTCGTGCGGCGGATACCGAGCAGCTCCGCGTCCTGCGCCCCCGCCGCCACCGCGTCGATCACATGCTCGCCGTACGCGAAGACCAACCCGGTCTCCTCGTACAGCCGTTGGGTGACGGACGGGCACTCGGGCTCTATCGCCTCGACCGCCGGCGAGATCCAGTCCGCGTACACCGTCCGCTCCAGCAACACCGGCTCGCCGTCCAGGCCGCGCACCCGCAGCACATGCAACACCGGGGTTCCGGCGGGGAGCTGGAGCCGGACCGCGTCCTCCTGGGCGGCCGGCCGGTAATCCTGGGACACCACACGTCCCGTCGCCTCGCGGCCCATCGCCTTCGCCCACTGCGCGAAGCTGCGCAGCTCCGCGAAGCTCTGGCTGCGGCGGCTGGCCAGCACCACCCGGCGGGCACCCTGGCGGGAGCCGATCAGCCCCTCGGCGGTGAGTGCGGCGACCGCCTGGCGGACCGTCCCGCGGGAGACGGCGTACTCCGCGGCGAGCTCCGTCTCCGAGGGCAGCCGGCTGCCGACGGTGTACTCCTCGCGGTCGATGGCGCGCCGCAGCTCGTCGGCGATCTCCTCGTGTCGCGCCGTCATGCTTCCCCTCTGGATAGACCGCTGTGCACAGCGTGACCAGCCTAATCGACGTTCCTGGGTGATTCGTGTCAGCCCGGGACCGGCCAGGAATGTGCAGGGAATTGGGGTCCAGGATTTTTCCGGAGTTCACAGTCCCGACACCCACGCCGGGCGTACTGTGAGCCAACTTGTTCAGACAAGTTCGCCCGGCGCCGGCCACAGCGCCACCCACCCTCGTGTGTACTCCTGGAGAGACCGTGACCGTGTCCCTGCCGAGAACCGCCCTCCTCGGCGGCTCCCTCGCCGCCGTAGCCGCGCTTGCCCTCAGCGCCTGCGGCGCCGCCCCCGACAACACGTCGTCCACCACCTCCGACGGCAAGAACGCCGCCACCGCCACCTCCGCCGCCGACCTCGGCGGCATGGACAAGCTGGTCGCCGCCGCCAAGAAGGAGGGCACGCTGCACATCATCGCGGTGCCCCGCGACTGGGCGAACTACGGAGCCATCATCGACGGCTTCAAGAAGAAGTACGGCATCAAGATCGAGGACGAGAGCCCCGACGGCTCCAGCCAGGACGAGATCACCGCCGTGACCTCCAGGAAGGGCCAGGACCGCGCGCCGGACGTGCTGGACCTCGGCTCGTCGTTCGCGCTCAGCGCCGCCCAGCAGGGGCTGCTCGCGCCGTACAAGGTCGCCTCGTACGACGACATCGCCACCGCGCAGAAGGACCCGCAGGCCCGCTGGTACAACGACTACGGCGGCTACATCTCCATCGGCTGCGACGCCAAGCGCGTCAAGACCTGCCCGACCACCTTCGCCGACCTGCTCAAGCCGCAGTACAAGGGCCAGGTCGCCCTCAACGGTAACCCGACCAAGTCCGGTTCGGCGTTCGGCGGTGTCTACGCGGCGGCGCTCGCCAACAAGGGCTCCTTCGACGACATCCAGCCCGGCCTCGACTTCTTCGCCAAGCTGAAGAAGAACGGCAACTACACGCCCGTCGAGTCCACCCCGGCCACCGTCGAGAAGGGCGAGACGCCCATCTCCATCGACTGGGACTACCTGAACGCCGGTTACGCCGACGAGTTCAAGTCCAAGGGCGTCGACTGGAAGGTCACCATCCCGAGCGACGGCCAGTACGCCCAGTACTACTCCCAGGCCATCAACAAGGACGCCCCGCACCCGGCGGCCGCCCGCCTGTGGCAGGAGTACCTGTACAGCACCGAGGGCCAGAACCTGTGGCTCAAGGGGTACGCGCGTCCGGTCCTGATGTCCTCCATGGAGACGGCCGGGACGCTGGACAAGACCGCCGCCGCCAAGCTGCCCGCGGTCACCGGCACGCCGTCCTTCCCGACCGAGGCCCAGCAGGACAAGGCCAAGACGGTCCTCGCGACGGGCTGGTCGAAGGCCGTCTCCGGATGACGGCCACGCTCACGCGGGCCGACGTGGCGTCCGCCGCTTCCCAGAAGCGGCGGCGCCGCGCCCCCGGCTGGCTCGCCGTCGTCCCGCTCCTCGCCTTCACGGCCATCGCCTTCGGGCTGCCGGCCATCGCCATGCTGAACGGCGCCTTCACCGTCAAGGACCCGGCGAGCGGGGTGTCCTCGTACACCGGGCGGAACCTCAGCGACTCCCTCCAGGGGCCGTACCTCACCGCCCTCGTGGGCAGCGTCAAGCTGTCCGCGCTCTCCGCCCTCATCGCCGCCGCCCTCGGGCTGCCGCTCGCGCAGGCCGTCGTCAGCTCGCGCTCCCGGGCGCTGCGCGAGGCCGTGCTCACCGCCTCCGGAGTACTCGCCAACTTCGGCGGCGTGCCGCTGGCGTTCGCGTTCGTCGCGACCCTCGGCAACGCCGGTGTGCTGACCACGCACCTGCACCTCACGGACCACGGCTGGAACCTCTACAGCTTCTGGGGCCTGGTCCTCGTCTACCTGTACTTCCTGATCCCGCTGATGGTCCTCACCATCACCCCGGCGCTGGACGGACTGCGCGCCCAGTGGCGGGAGGCCGCGCTCAACAACGGCGCGAACGGCGTGCAGTACTGGCGGTTCGTGGCCCTGCCAGTGCTCGCGCCCTCGCTGCTCGGCGGGCTCGTGCTGCTCTTCGGCAGCGCCTTCGCCGCCTACGCCACCGCCGCCGCGATGGTCGGCAGCGCGGTCCCGCTGGTCACCCTCCAGATCGCCGACGCCATCTCCGGCAACGTCCTGGTCGGCCAGGAGAACGTGGCCCTCGCCCTGAGCCTGGACATGGTGCTGGTGGCGGGCGTGGTGATGGCCGTGTACCTGCCCCTGCAACGACGGAGCGCCCGATGGCTCGACGCCTGACCCCGTGGCGCTGGGCCGTCCTCGGCCTGGCCGCCCTCTACTTCCTGGTCCCGCTGGGCGCCTCCGTCGTCTTCACGGTCGACGTGCCCGGCCAGGGCGTCACCTTCGACGCCTACTCCCAGATCCTGTCCGCCGACGGCTTCCTCTCCAGCCTGGTCCTCTCGCTGGAACTGGCGGTCGCCACCATCGCCGTCGTGCTGCTGCTGATGGTGCCCGCCGTGGTCGCCCTGCGGCTCAGCGCCCCCAAGCTGCGCCCGGTGGTCGAGATCGTCTGCTCGCTGCCGCTGGTGGTGCCGCCGATCGCGTTCGTCGCCGGCATCGCGACCGTGCTCAAGTGGGGGCCGGACTACCTCTCCCGGACCCCGCTGTTCGAGACGTTCGTCGCCATCCAGAACCCGACCTTCCCGTTCGTGCTGGTCCTCGCGTACGTCGTGATGGCACTGCCCTTCGTCTACCGGGCGCTGGACGCCGGGCTGCGCGCGATCGACGTGCGCACCCTGGTCGAGGCCGCCCGCAGCTGCGGCGCCAACTGGCCGCAGGCCCTTGTGCGGGCCGTACTGCCCAATCTGCGCGGGGCGCTGCTCAACGCGGCCTTCCTCACCCTGGCCCTGGTGCTCGGTGAGTTCACGGTCGCCCGGCTGCTCGGCTACCAGCCGTTCGCCGTGTGGATCTACAACGTCGGCGGCTCGCAGGCCCAGATGTCCGTCGCCGTCTCCGTGCTCAGTCTCCTGGTGACCTGGGCCCTGCTCCTCGCGCTCGCCGGTGCCGGCGGCCGTGACCGAACCGCTTCCTCCCGGGGATGACACACCATGACCACCGCCACCCTTGAGAAGGCCGCGACCGTCGAATTCCGGTCGCTGCGGCGCGAGTTCGGCGCCACCGTCGCCCTCGACGGACTCGACCTGACCGTACAGCCGGGCGAGTTCCTGGCCCTGCTCGGCCCGTCCGGCTGCGGCAAGACCACCGCGCTGCGCATGCTCGCCGGCTTCGAACACCCCGACTCCGGCGCCGTCCTGGTGGACGGCGAGGACGTCACCCGGGTCCCGGCGCACCGCCGTGACGCCGGGATGGTCTTCCAGTCGTACAGCCTCTTCCCGCATCTGAACGCCGTGGACAACGTGGCCTTCGGGCTGCGCATGCGCAAGGTGCGCACGAGTGAACGGCGCGCTCGCGCCTCCGAGTTGCTGGAGCTTGTCGGGCTCGGCGACAAGGGGGAGCGGTTCCCGCACCAGCTCTCGGGCGGCCAGCAGCAGCGCATCGCGCTCGCCCGCGCCCTCGCCCTGCGCCCCCGCGTGCTGCTGCTCGACGAGCCGCTGTCCGCGCTTGACGCCAAGGTCCGGCTCAGCCTCCGCGAGGAGATCCGCCGGCTCCAGCAGGAACTCGGCATCACCACCCTGTTCGTGACACACGACCAGGAAGAGGCACTGTCCATCGCCGACCGGGTCGCCGTGATGCGCGCCGGGCGGCTCGAACAGTGCGCCGAGCCCGCCGAGTTGTACGGCCGTCCGGCCACCGCCTTCGTCGCCGAGTTCGTCGGCACGATGAGCCGGATCCCGGGGACGGTCAAGGAGGACACCGTCGAGGTGCTCGGGCAGCGGCTGCCGGTCGACGGGCAGGCGCCGGGCGCCGGCGAGGTCGACGTCCTGGTGCGGCCCGAGGCGGTCCAGGTACGCGCGGACGGCGCCGGTACGGCCACCGTCGTCGCCACCGCCTTCCTGGGCGCGGTCGTCCGGGTCACCGTACGGCTCGCCGACGGCACCGAGGCCAAGGCCGACCTGCCCGCCCACGAGGCCGCCGAGCTGGGTGCCGGATCCGCGGTGACCGTGTCCCTGCCCGAGCGGCCGGTGCTCGTGGCGGAGCGCGCCCAGAAGTAACGCATCCACGAGCACCAGTCAGCCACCAGTCAGCCATCAGTGAGGAATGACAACAACGTGACCCCCCACCCACGACTCCCGCTCCAGGCCGTCCTGTTCGACATGGACGGAACGCTCGTCGACACCGAGCGACTGTGGTGGGAGGCGGTGGAACAGGTCGCCGGGCGGCCGCTCACCGAGGCCGACGAACCCGAGGTGCTCGGCCGGCCGGTGGAGCACACCGCCGGCTGGCTCGCCGCGGCCACCGGCCGCCCGGCCGCGGCTCTGGCGGCCGGGCTGCACCGGGAGTTCGCGGACCGCGTCCGCACCGGCATCGTGCCCCGCCCGGGCGCCCTCGACCTGCTGGACGCGCTGGCCGCGGCCGGCGTCCCCACCGCCCTGGTCACCGCGTCCCCACGCGCGGTCGCCGACCTCGTCCTCGACGCCCTCGGCGCCGGCCGGTTCGCCGTCTCCGTCACCGCCGACGACACCGGACGCACCAAGCCCGCCCCCGACCCCTACCTGGCCGCCTGCCGCGCCCTCGGCGTCGACCCGGCGGCCTGCGTCGCCGTCGAGGACACCGAGACCGGGGTCGCCTCGGCCGAGGCCGCCGGCTGTGCCGTCCTGGCCGTGCCCTCGCTCGCCCCGATCGGCGGCGCGCCCGGCCGGACCGTCCGTGACACGCTGGTCGGGGTCACCCCGAAGGAGCTGAGCGAGATGGCCGCACCGGAACTCCGGGTGATGTCCTGGAACCTGTGGCTCGGCGGCAGCCTGATCGACGACCACCGGGCCAAGCAGGTCAAGGCGATCATGGACGCGGGCGCGGACGTCGTCGGCCTCCAGGAGACCGCCGGGACCAGCGCCCGGGAACTCGCAGAGGCCCTCGGCTGGTACCACCACACGGCGGGCGAGAACCTCGGGATCATCAGCCGCTTCCCGGTCACCGCCCGCCTCGGCGACCCCGACGTCGGCTTCTACGGAGCGGCCGGCGTGCGGATCGCCGTCCGCCCCGGTCGCGAGGTCGAGATCTGGACCGCGCATCTGCACTACACGCCGTACGGGCCCTACGAGTTCCACTTCGACGGGTTCGGCGCCGACGAGCTGATCGCCCACGAGGAGCTGCGGCTCGGGCAGATGGGGGAGGCCCTGCGGCGGATCGGGGACGGAGACGTGCCCGTGGTGCTGGTCGGGGACTTCAACTGCCCGTCCCACCTGGACTGGGCGGAGGTCGGGTGGCCGGTGACCAAGGCCGCCGAGGACGCCGGGTTCCGCGACTCCTACCGGGAGGCGCACCCGGACCCGGTCGCCGCTCCCGGCCACACCTGGTCGCCGATCCACCCCGTCCACGAGGACGGCGGCGGGCGGCCCGAACCGCAGGACCGGATCGACTACGTGCTGCACAGGGGGCTGCGCGTGCTCGACTCCCGGACCTGGGTCACCGGCACCCCGGCGCCCTGGCCCGAGGTGGCGGGCAACGACTGGCCCTCCGATCACGCGGCCGTCGTCACCACGTTCGCCGTCGAGCCGTAACCAGGGGTTACCCGGGGCAACCATTGCGGTCGGGGTGGCGATCCCGTAGTTTGTGCGGGCTTCCCTTACTGACTGGTAACACCGGTAGGTAACCCATGCGCTGGCCTGTCGGTCGCCCCACCACCGTCCGTGCGCGGATCGTGGCGCTCGCGCTCGCCCCGGCCGTCGCGCTGACGGCCCTGTGGAGCTTCGCCATGGTGTCCGTCACCGCCGAGCTACGCGCGCTGATCCGGCTCCAGGGGGTCCCCCCCCCCCCCCCCCCCCCCGCCCCCCCCGCGGGCGGCCAGCCCAGGAGCGCGGGGGGCGTGCCGGCGCCCTACGGGGGCCGCCGCCCGGCCCGGGCGGCCGCCGCCGGCCTGCTCGCCCAGCAGCGGCGCACCGACCGGGCCGTGGACGCCATGCGCGACGCGATCCGGGACGGCGACCGCGGGCGCCTCAGCGACCGGCAGCGCGGGGCGCTCGACGCGATGGTGACCGCCACCGGCGGGCTGGAGAGCCTGCGCGGGCAGGTGCTGTCCCGGAAGATCTCCTGGGACGGCGCCGTCGCCGGCTACAGCGCCCTGGTGGAGCCCGGCTTCGACGTCGAGTCCACCCTCACCGCACTCCAGGCCGGACAGCTGGCCCGGGAGTCACAGGTCGTCATCGAGCTGGTGCGGGTACGGGAGTTCGTCTCGCGCGAGGACGCGCTGGTCGCCGGGGCACGGGCCGCCGGACGGCTCACCGACGCGCAGTACGGCACCCTCACCGCGACCGTCGAGGACCGGCGGGTCTTCGAGCGGACCTACGTCCCGGACCTGCCGTCGGACTCACGGGCGCTGTTCGAGAAGTTCCAGCGCGGCGCGCTGCACCGCTCGCTGGTGCGCGGCGAGGACGCGCTGCTGCGGGCGGGCGCGGACCGGGCCGGTGCGGCCGTCGCCGCGGACACCTGGCGGTCCACCACCGACCGGGCCGTCAAGCAGTACATGCTGCTGTGCACGCGGTCGGCCGAGAACTCCGCCGCCCGCGGACGCGCCTTCGCCTACCGGGAGCTGACCAAGGCGGCCGTCGTCGGTGCGGCCGGCCTTGCGGCGGTTGGCCTTTCGCTGTGGTTCGCGGTGAGCGGGGCGCGCCGCATCTCGCGCCGCCTGGAGACCCTTCGGGACGCGGCCGATCTGCTGACCGCACGCCAACTGCCCGCCCTGGTGGAGCGGCTGAGCGCCGGCGAGGACGTGGACGCGGTCGCCGAGGCGCCGCCGCTGGCCGCCGGGGAGGCCGGCGACGACGAGATCGGGGATGTCGGCCGGTCGTTCAACCGGGCCCGGCTGGCCGCCGTCGAGGCCGCGGTCCGGCAGGCCACGCTGCGGCGGGGCCTGTTCGCGGTCCTCCTCAACATCGCCCGCCGCAACCAGGCCCTCGTCCACCGCCAGCTGAAACTCGTCGACACGCTGGAACGGCGCACCGACGACCCGGCCGTCCTGGGCGAGCTGTTCCGCATCGACCACCTCACCACCCGGATGCGCCGGCACGCGGAGAGCCTGATCATCCTCTCCGGCGCGGCCCCCGGACGGCGCTGGCGGCGGCCCGTGCCGGTGGCCGACGTGGTGTCGTCGGCGGTCGGCGAGATCGAGGACTACCCGCGGGTCGTGGTGCCGCCGATGCCCGAGGTGGGCGTGGCCGCGGACGCCGTCGCCGATGTCGTGCACCTGCTCGCCGAGCTGCTGGAGAACGCCACCGTGTTCTCGCCGCCGCACACCCAGGTCACCCTGCGCACCGGCCGGGTCGGCCACGGCTTCACCGTGGAGATCGACGACCGGGGCCTCGGCCTCGACGCCGACCAGCTCACCGCGGCCCGCCGCACCCTCACCGACCCCGACGCCTTCGACCCGACCCGCCACGACCGGCTCGGCCTCTACGTCGTGGGCCGCCTGGCCGCCCGGCACGGCATCGAGGTGACCCTGCGGGAGTCGCCGTACGGCGGCACGACCGCGGTGGTGCTGCTGCCGGGGGCGGTGCTGGCGGAGCCGGAGAACGGCAGCGGGGGAGCCGAGCGAGGGCGGCAGCCGTCCGCGGAGGAACGCCGGCGCCCACCGGCACCCGGGGGAGGCCGATCGGCATCGGCGGTCGGCGTTCTGCCGGCGTCCGGCGGTACGGCGACCGCCGGGGAGGCCGCGACGCACGGCGTGCGCGGCCCCGTCCGCGAGGCGGAGCCACTGCCGGCCCGGACGGACACCCCGTCTCCCGCAGCGCCTGCGGTCCGGACGGAGGGCCCGTCTCCCGCAGCGCCTGCGGTCCGGACGGAGGGCCCGTCTCCCGCAGCGCCTCCGGCCCTGCCCACCCGCACCCGTCAGACCTCCATCGCCCCCCAACTGCGCGCCGGCCCGCGGGCCCCGGCCCGGCCGGTCGAGCGTGATCTGGACGCCGACGAGATGCGGGCGGTCTTCGGCGCCTTCCAGCGCGGCCTGGACCGGGGCCGCAGGGGAGTGCCGACCGGCCCCGAGGAGCCGAACCACACCGAGGAAGGGACGCGCGCAGCCGATGACCAGTAACGACCACCCCCAGCCCCCCGACCCAACCCCGGCCTCTGCCTCGGCGACTGCCCCGGCCTCCGACGCGGTCCCGGCCTCTGCCTCGGCCCCCGGCCCACAACCCTCCGTCGGTCCAGGGCCCGTCGCCCAGCCCGGAAGTGACCTCGGCTGGCTTCTCGATGATCTCGTCGCCCGGACCGACCATGTCCGGCAGGCCGTGCTGCTCACCGCCGACGGGCTGCCGCTCAGCCACTCCGAGGGGATGCGGCGGCGGGACATCGAGCACCTCGCGGCCGTCTGCTCCGGCTTCCACAGCCTGGCCCGCTCGGCGGGGGACCGGTTCGGCGCCGGGGAGGTGCGGCAGACCATGGTGATGCTCGACGACGCCTATCTCTTCGTCACCCCGGCCGGACACGGCAGCCGGCTCGCCGTCCTCAGCGACGTCCGCACCGACGTCGGCCAGCTGGCCCACGAGATGGCCCTGCTCGTCCGTCGCCTCGGCGGCCACCTGGACGCCGCCGCGCGCTCGGCTCCCTGACGACCGCGGTGAGCGACGAGCACTGGTACGAGGACGAGACCGGCTCGCTGGTCCGCCCCTACACCGTGACCCGGGGCCGTACCGAACCCTCCGGTCGGCACACCATCGATCTGATGTCCCAGGTCACGGCTGTGGACATGGGCGCGGACGCGGACCGCCCGTACGTCGACCATGCCCGCACCGCCCTGCTCGCCCTGGTGCGACGCGGCGCCCGGCCGGTCGTGGAGCTCGCTGCGGACGCCGACCTGCCGCTCACCGTCGTACGCGTGCTGCTCGGCGATCTCGCCGAGGCCGGCCTGGTGCGGATCGACGCGCCGCGCCGGGTGGAGCCGGCCGGCCCCGCCGCCGACCCCGAACTGCTGAAGGAGATCGTGGAGCGGCTGCGGGAGCTCTGAGCTCCGGCCTCGCGCAACGAATCGCCGCCGGGCCCCCGCCGCACGCAACGAACCGCTCACCGGCACGCAACGGCTCCTTCTTGTCCGGCCCGGCCCGCCGACCGTACGGTCTAACTGGCCCCCAGACCCCTTCGCACCCGGTGAGGACCCGCATGCGCACCGCCCTGCTCCAGAGCTCCGGCCGCCCCGGCTCGACCGTCGAGAACCTCAAGGTGCTCGACGAGACCGCCGGCCGGGCCGCCGCCGCGGGCGCCGCGCTGCTGGTCGCCCCGGAGATGTTCCTGACCGGCTACGCGATCGGCGACGACATCGCCCGCCTCGCCGAGCCCGCCGACGGCGACAGCGCCGACGCGATCGCCGAGCTGGCCCACCGGCACGGCCTGGCGATCACCTACGGGTACCCGGAGCGCGACGGCGACGCCGTCCACAACTCCGCCCAGCTGATCTCCGCCGACGGCACCCGGCTCGCGAACTACCGCAAGTCCCACCTCTTCGGCGGCTTCGAGCGGGACCACTTCACCCCGGGCGACCAGCCGGTCGTCCAGGCGGAGCTGAACGGACTCACCGTCGGGATCATGATCTGCTACGACGTGGAGTTCCCGGAGCTCGTCCGCGCCCACGCCCTGGCCGGCACCGACCTGCTCCTCGTCCCGACGGCGAACATGCACCCGTTCGAGCTCGTCGCCGAGTCCCTGGTCCCGGTGCGGGCCTGGGAGAACCAGATGTACGTGGCCTACGCCAACCGCGTCGGCCAGGAAGGCGAGTTCGAGTTCTTCGGGCTGTCCGCGCTGGCCGGACCCGACGGGGTCGCCCGCGCCCGGGCCGGCCGCGGTGAGGAACTCGTCCTCGCCGACGTCGACCCCGCCCTCCTCGCCGCCTCCCGCGAGGCGAACCCGTATCTGAAGGACCGCCGCCCCGGCCTCTACGGGTCCCTGGCCTGACCTCCCCCCGGCTCTTCTTTCCCCGCTCTTCTTTCAGCTTTTCGCAAGGAGTCCGTACCCCATGACGTCCACGGTGCCCAACGCCGTCGAGCACGCCGACGAACAGCAGCCGCCGATCACCATGTTCGGCCCGGACTTCCCGTACGCCTACGACGACTTCCTCGCCCACCCGGCGGGCCTCGGCCAGATCCCGGCGACCGGGCACGGCACCGAGGTCGCGGTCATCGGCGGCGGTCTGTCCGGCATCGTGGCCGCGTACGAGCTGATGAAGATGGGCCTGAAGCCGGTCGTCTACGAGGCCGACGAGATCGGCGGACGGCTGCGGACCGTCGGCTTCGAGGGCTGTGACCCCTCGCTGACCGCCGAGATGGGCGCGATGCGCTTCCCGCCCTCCTCCACCGCCCTCCAGCACTACATCGACCTGGTGGACCTGGAGACCCGGCCCTTCCCCAACCCCCTTGCGGAGGCGACCCCTTCGACCGTCGTCGACCTCAAGGGCGAGTCGCACTACGCCGAGACGGCCGACGATCTCCCGCAGGTCTACCGGGATGTCGCCGCCGCCTGGAACAAGTGCCTGGCAGAGGGCGCCGACTTCTCCGACATGAACCGCGCGATGCGCGAGCGGGATGTGCCGCGCATCCGCGAGATCTGGGCGAAGCTCGTCGAGAAGCTCGACAACCAGACCTTCTACGGCTTCCTCTGCGACTCCGAGGCCTTCAAGTCCTTCCGGCACCGCGAGATCTTCGGCCAGGTCGGCTTCGGGACCGGCGGCTGGGACACCGACTTCCCCAACTCCATCCTGGAGATCCTGCGGGTCGTCTACACCGAGGCCGACGACCACCACCGCGGCATCGTCGGCGGCTCCCAGCAACTGCCGCTGCGGCTCTGGGAACGCGAGCCCGAGAAGATCGTGCACTGGGCGTACGGGACGTCGCTCGCGAAACTGCACGAGAACGGCGCGCCCCGCCCCGCCGTGACCCGGCTGCACCGCACCACCGGCAACCGGATCACGGTGACGGACGCGAACGGCGACATCCGCACCTACCAGGCGGCGATCTTCACCGCCCAGTCCTGGATGCTGCTCTCCAAGATCGCCTGCGACGACTCGCTCTTCCCGATCGACCACTGGACCGCGATCGAGCGCACCCACTACATGGAGTCCTCGAAGCTGTTCGTGCCCGTCGACCGGCCCTTCTGGCTCGACAAGGCCGTCGACGACAGGGGAAATCCGACGGGCCGGGACGTCATGTCGATGACGCTCACCGACCGCATGACGCGCGGGACCTACCTCCTCGACGACGGCCCGGACAAGCCCGCCGTCATCTGCCTCTCCTACACCTGGTGCGACGACAGTCTGAAGTGGCTGCCGCTGTCCGCGCACGAGCGGATGGAGGTCATGCTGAAGTCGCTCGGCGAGATCTACCCGAACGTCGACATCAGGAAGCACGTCATCGGCAACCCGGTGACCGTCTCCTGGGAGAACGAGCCCTACTTCATGGGCGCGTTCAAGGCCAACCTGCCCGGCCACTACCGCTACCAGCGGCGCCTGTTCACGCACTTCATGCAGGACCGGCTGCCCGCGGACAAGCGGGGCATCTTCCTCGCCGGCGACGACATCTCCTGGACGGCGGGCTGGGCCGAGGGTGCCGTCCAGACCGCGCTGAACGCGGTCTGGGGCGTCATGCACCACTTCGGCGGCGAGACCGACGCGGCGAACCCCGGCCCCGGTGACGTCTACGACGAGATCGCGCCGGTCGAGCTCCCCGAGGACTGAGCGAGCCCTTCAGAAGCCGGCCGCCCGGGCCGCCGAGTACACCTCGGCGGCCACGTCCTTCAGCTCCTGTGCGTCCCGCGCGGCCCACGAGACGTCGACCAGGAACTCGTCGAGACCGATCTCGGAGTACTCCATCAGATCGGCGACGATCTGCTCGACATCGCCCTGGAAGGGCCGGCGGTCCGGCCCCTCGAACCGCTTGGCGGTGTAGTCGGGGTTCACGCGCACCACCGTCCGCAGCGGCCGGGTGCGGCCCCGCTCGGCGGCGAGTTCCTGCAACCGGCGCAGGCTCGCGGCCACCTGATCGGGGCCGTCGGCGTACGGCAGCCAGCCGTCGGCGTGGTCGACGAGCCGGCGCATCGCCCGCGGGGTGTTGGCGGGCACCAGGATCGGGATCGGCCGGGCCGGCTTCGGACCGACGACGGCCGAGGCGATCTTCGTGATCCGGCCCTCGTAGACCACCGGGTCCGGGCCCCACACCGCCCGGCACACCTCGATCACCTCGTCCATGACCTTGCCGCGCTCCTCGAACGGGCGGACTCCCTGGGCCGCGTACTCGTCCAGGGACCAGCCGCTGCCGAGGCCCGCGACCACCCGGCCGCCGCTCGCCGCGTCCAGCGTGGCCAGGGACTTGGCCAGCTGGAAGGGGATGTGCAGCGGGGCCACCAGCACCGCGGTGCCCAGCTCGGCCCGCTCGGTGGCCGCCGCCGCGAGGGCCAGCGTGACCAGCGGCTCGGCCACGCCCCGGTAGGCGTCGGGCCAGGGCAGGCCCGGGACGCCGTACAGCGGCTGGGTCTGGGGTTCCGGGAACAGGGCCCGTTCGTACACCCAGAGACTGTCGTATCCGATGTCCTCGGCGGCCCGTGCCACGTCGGGCACGTCCTTGCCGAGGTCGTACTGCCGATTCTGCGGAAGTCCGATTCCGAGCCGGGTCGTCATGGCATGCGCTCCTTGGTAATTGATTGCGCAATCAAGTTAACGTTATCTCGGTGGAGCGGGAAACGGCTCCGCAGAGGTTGGCCTGATCGGATCCGTCAGTCGCGCAGCGGTGTGAGCAGCATGCGGCCCGCCAGACCCACGGCCGCGTCCAGCCGCTCGGTGAACTCCTCGACCAGGTCCTCGAACCTGCGCAGTGCCCACAGCGCCCGAGCCGCCGACCAGGTCGCGTCCCGGGCCCGCTCCAGGCTCCAGGAACCGAGCAGATGGGTCAGCGGATCGGCGATCTGGAGCACGTCGGGCCCCGGCATCAGATCCTCGCGGATGCGCTCCTCCAGCGAGACGAGCAGGTCGCCCACGCGGTCGAACTCGTCCTCCAGGTCGGCCGGTTCGCAGCCGAGCGTGCGGCAGGCGTCGACCACTGCCAGCGCCAGGTCGTGCCCGATGTGCGCGTTGATGCCGGCCAGCGCGAACTGCAGCGGGCGTACCCCGGGATGCCGGCGGAACTGGAACAACGGCCGCCAGCAGGCCGGGGGTCGGCGGCCCGCCGCCTCCGTGGCCACGGCGGCCAGGTAGCGCTCGGCGAACCGCACGTCGAGGGTGGCCGCGGCCCCGGGGTCCGTGAACCGGCCCGCGTCCAGGCGCCGTTCGACCTCCTCCGTGACGGCGAGGTACACCCGGTTGAAGACCGCGATGCCGTCGCGCTCGGGCAGGTCCGCGTCCAGGGCGCGCATCCGGGCGACGACGGTGCCGACCGGAGCGGTGAAGTGTTCCAACTGCGCCATGGGGGAAGGGTCCCAGCCCCGGGCCGACGCGCGCGCCGACGGGCCCGGCGCTTCCCCGGAACGGGGGAACGGACCTGCCGCACGGGGCGGGGAGCGCGCCGCGCGGGACGAGGCACCGCCCGCCTACGCCTGGGTGTCGTCGTAGGAGCTGGCGCCCTCGTCGAGGAGCGGGTCCTGGCGCTTGAGGTGGGCCGGGGCCAGGGCGCGCAGGGCGTGGTAGCCGATGATGACCACCAGGGTGCCGAGGGCGATGCCGCTGAGGGAGAAGGTGTCGGTGAACTTCAGGCTCACGTTGCCGACGCCGATGATGATGCCGGCGGCCGCCGGGACCAGGTTCAGCGGGTTGCGCAGGTCGACCTCGGCGTGCAGCCAGATCTGGGCGCCGAGCAGGCCGATCATGCCGTAGAGGATGACCGTGATGCCGCCGAGGACCCCGCCCGGGACCGCGGCCACGATCGCGCCGAACTTCGGGCAGACGCCGAAGAGCAGCGCGAAGCCGGCGGCGGCCCAGTAGGCGGCGGTGGAGTAGACGCGGGTCGCGGCCATCACGCCGATGTTCTCGGAGTAGGTGGTGTTGGGCGGGCCGCCCACGGCGGTGGAGAGCATCGAGGCGACGCCGTCGGCCGAGATCGCGGTGCCGAGCTTGTCGTCCAGCGGGTCGCCGGTCATCTCGCCGACCGCCTTGATGTGCCCGGTGTTCTCGGCGACCAGGGCGATGACGACGGGCAGGGCGACCAGGATCGCGGACCACTGGAAGGACGGGCCGTGGAAGGACGGCAGCCCGATCCAGTCGGCCCTGCCGACGCCGGAGAGGTCCAGGCGCCAGTGGTCGGTGACCTTGCCGCCGGGGCCCATGGAGTGGATCCTGCCGAAGATCCGGTCCAGGGCCCAGGAGAGGGCGTACCCGAAGACCAGGCCCAGGAAGATCGCGATGCGTGACCAGAAACCACGCAGACAGACGACGGCCAGACCGGTGAACGACATCACCAGCAGGGCGGTCCACTGGTCCTGCGGCCAGTAGGTGGAGGCGGTGACCGGCGCGAGGTTGAAGCCGATCAGCATCACCACCGCGCCGGTGACGATGGGCGGCATCGCGGCGTGGATGATCCGCGCCCCGAAGCGCTGCACGGCCACACCCACCAGGAACAGCACCACGCCGACCACGAAGACCGCGCCGGTCACGGTGGCGCTGGTGCCGCCCTGTGCGCGGATGACGGCGGCCACCCCGACGAAGGACAGCGAGCAGCCCAGGTAGCTGGGCACCCGGCCGCGGGTCGCCAGCAGGAAGATCACGGTCGCGACGCCGGACATCATGATCGCGAGGTTGGGGTTCAGGCCCATCAGAACGGGCGCCACGAAGGAGGCGCCGAACATGGCCACCACGTGCTGGGCGCCGAGCCCGACCGTGCGCGGCCAGGAGAGCCGTTCGTCGGGGCGTACCACCGCTCCCGGCGCGGGCGTGCGCCCGTCGCCGTGCAGTTTCCAGCGCACGCCGAGATCCATGGTGGGCTTCGCTTTCTTTGTACGTGAAGACGGTCCGAACCATTGTCACGGCTACCTGGTGGTTCTACGCTCGCACGGTCCTACTCATGAACTGGGTTCACATATCTGATTTCACGTTGATCGGAGTGCTCGATGAGTGGAAGATCCCGCGCGGCCGTTGTGCTGACGGCCCTGGTGGCGTTCGGAGCGGTCCTCGTCCCCTCCGCCCATGCCGCGACCAAGGCCCCGGACACCGCCGTCCTCGACGGCGCCCGGCTCCAGCGCACCAAGGCCGAACTGCGCGCCGGCGACCCGCAACTGCGGCGCGCGCTCGGCGACTTGACGACCCGCGCCGACACCTGGCTGGACCAGGGTCCCTGGACGGTCGTCGACAAGCCCAAGCCCGCCCCGGGCGGCGACGTCCACGACTACCTCAGCCAGGCCCCCTACTGGTGGCCCACCACCGCACCCACCGCCGGCAACCCCTGGGGCTGCCCCTACGTCCAGCGTGACGGCCAGCGCAATCCCGAGGTCGACAGCGGCACCGACCGCCAGGACGTCGAGAAGGTCTTCGACTCGACGTACGACCTCTCCCTGGCCTGGTACTACACCGGCAGGCGGGAGTACGCCGAGAAGGCCGGACAGATCCTGCGCACCTGGTTCCTCGACCCGGCGACCCGGATGAACCCGAACCTGAACCACGCCCAGTTCATCCCGTGCAAGTACGACGGCCGGGCCATCGGGATCATCGACTTCTCCCAGTCGTACACGAGCGTGGTCGACGCGCTGGCGATCCTCGGCACCGGGGCGCCCGGCTGGAGCTCCGGGGACCGGGCGGGGATGCGGAGCTGGAACACGGACTTCCTCGGCTGGCTGAAGAACAGCGCCTTCGGCAAGGAGGAGGGGGCCGCCGCCAACAACCACGGCACCTTCTACGACATGCAGCTCGCCGCCCTCGCCTACGCGACCGGCGACAAGGCGCTGGCCAGGCAGACCGTGCTGGACGCGCGGGCGAAGCGGATCGACCCGCAGGTCGCGGGGGACGGCAGTCAGCCGCAGGAGCTGGCCCGCACCAGGAGCTGGCACTACTCGACCTTCGACCTGGTCGCCTACACCCGGCTCGCGGCCATCGGCCGGCACGTCGGCGTCAACCTGTGGACTTATCAGGGGCCGGCCGGGCAGAGCCTGTTCAAGGCCGTGGACTACCTGCTGCCGGCCGCGACCGGTGCGGCCGCCTGGCCGTATCCGGAGCTGGAGTTCCACCGCTACGCGGCGAGCGACGTCGTGCACGCGGCGGCCGACGCCGGCGACAAGGCGGCCCAGAAGGCGGTACGGAGGCTGGAGACACCGCCCGGCGGTGACCTCTGGGCGCTGCGGCCGGCCGCCGAGCAGCTGGACTCGATCGCGGGCTGACCGGCCCCTCCCCGGCCGGGGCTCCTGAGCGTCCGCTTAGGATGGAGTGTCCCCACCGCTTCGTCCAGTGCTCAGGAGCCCCACCCGTGACCGCCGAAGCCCTGCCCGCCCCGGCCCTCTCCTACGGCCGGCTGCTGCCGGTCAGCGTCCACTTCGACGACCTCGACGCGCTCGGGATGCTGCACAACGCCCGCTACCCGCTGCTGGTGGAGCGCGCCTGGACCGAGTTCTGGCGCGAGCACGGCGTCCGCTTCGACGGCGACTGGGCCACCGCCGGGGACGCCTGCAACGTGGTGAGGGAACTGCGCATCGGCTACGAGGCGCCGGTCACCAGGTCGGGCACCTACGCCGTCCACCTCTGGCTGGAACGGCTCGGCACCACCGGCCTGACCTACGGCTTCCGCTTCTGCTCGCCGGACGGCGCGACCACCTACGCGCAGGGCACCCGGGTGCTCGTCCGGCTGGACGCGGCCACCCTGCGCCCCGCGCCGTGGAGCGAGACGTTCAGGGCCGTGGGTCAGGAACTGCTGAGGCCTGCGGGCTGACCTCCGGGCGGCCGCCCCGCGCCCCGGCGCGTAGCACGCCCGCGAACGCCACCAGCCCCAGCGCCAACACCGTGACCAGGCAGAACGACACCACCAGACTGGTCGCCTGGGCGATTCCGCCGATCAGGCTGGGTGCGATCAGGCCCGAGGTGTAGGTGATCGTCGCCACGCCCGCTATCGCCTGACTCGGGTTCGGCCCGGCGTGCCCGGCCGCCGCGAAGCACAGCGGTACGACCACCGCGATGCCGAGGCCCATCAGCGCGAACCCGGTCATCGCCACCGCCGGCTGCCCGGCGAGGACCACCAGCAGCCCGCCGAACGCGGCCAGCACGCCCCCGGCACGCACGGTGCGGACCGCGCCGAAGCGGTTCACCACCGCGTCCCCGCATATCCGGGCCACCGCCATGGCCAGCATGAACCCGGTGGTGGTGGCCGCCGCGAGCCCCGCCGAGCTGTCCATCCGGTCCCGTAGGAACACCGCCGACCAGTCCAGGCTCGCCCCCTCCGCGAACACCGCGCAGAAGCCCACCGTGCCGATCAGCAGCGCCGACCGCGGCGGCAGCGTGAACCGCGGCGGCGGCTCCTCGTCCTCGCCGGCCCGGACGTCCAGGACGAAGCCGGCCGCCAGTACGCCGAGCACGGTGAGGACGGCCGCCGCCAGGGCGAAGTGCACGCGCGCGTCCGTGCCCAGATGCGCGGCGAGGGTGCCCGCGGCCGAGCCGACCAGGGTGCCCGCGCTCCACATGCCGTGCAGCCCCGACATGATCGACCTGTCCAGCAGTCGCTCGATCTCCACGCCGAGCGCGTTCATCACCACGTCCGCCATGCCCGCACTCGCGCCGTACACGAACATCGCCAGGCACAGCAGATACAGGTTCGTGGCGAGCGACGGCAGGACCAGCGCCAGCGTCCACATGGCGATCAGTCCGCGCAGCGCCGTACGGCTGCCGAAGCGGTGGCTGATCCGGCCGGCCAGCGGCATCGAGCACGAGGCGCCGAACGCCGTGAAAGCGAGCGCGAAGCCCAACTGCCCGGCGCTGAGCGAGGCATGGTCCTGGACCCACGGCACCCGGGTCGCGAACGAGCCGGTGACGGCACCGTGCACGGTGAACACGGCCGCGACGGCGTACCGCGCGCGCTTCACCTCGTGCTGCTCGCGACCCACGTCTTTCATGGTCCTGCCCCTCCCGGCCGGGTACCGCCCCACTGCCCGCCGTAAACTATCAGGGACCCTGCCTGATAGATAGAGAGTTATGTGGCCGTCCTGGGCCATGAGGATCTGGGAGGATGCCCGTCATGCCCGCATCACCGAGCACCGCCCGGGCCATCAACGACCGGCTCGCGCTGAGCCTGCTCCAGGAGGAAGGCCCGCTGACGGCAGGGCAGTTGAAACAGCTGACCGGGCTGTCCCGGCCGACCGTCGCCGACCTCGTCGAACGGCTCACCGCGTCCGGTCTGATCGCGGTGGTCGGCGAGTCGGGCGAGCAGCGCCGGGGGCCGAACGCCCGGCTGTACGGCATCGTCGCCGACCGGGCGTGTCTGGCCGCCCTCGACGTGCGCACCGACAGCGTCTCGGTGCTGGTCTCCGACCTGGTGGGGCGGGTGCTGGCCGACGGGTCGGTGCCGGTGGCGCCGGAGGCGGGGGAGGCGGCGGCCGTGGAGCGGGCGGTGGAGCTGGTGGAGCGCGCGGCCAAGGAGGCGGGGGCGTCCGGGGACGGGGGGCAACTGCACACCGTGGGCATCGGGGCGCCCGGGCTCATCGATCCGGCCACGGGCGAGCTCCGCGACTCGGCCGGCCTGCCCGCCTGGCACCGCCGGCTGGTCGCCGCCCTCCAGGAACGCTTCCCGCAGGCCCGGGTCAGCGTCGAGAACGAGACCAACCTGGCCGCCCTCGCCGAGCAGCGGGAGGGCGTCGCCCGGGACCGCGACACCTTCGTCCTGCTCTGGCTGGGGGACAGCTGCGGCGCCGCCGTCGTCCTCGACGGCGGCCTGCGCCGGGGCGCCTCCGGCGGCACGGGCGAGATCGGCTTCCTGCCGGTGCCGGGCACGCCCGGACTGCCATCGGCGACGGACTGCTCCGGGGGCTACCACTCACTGGTGGGGGCGGCGGCGATCGTGGAGTTGGCGCGGGAGTGCGGGATGGGGCCGGGGGATCTGTCTGCCGACCGCGTGGTCGAGGAGGCGGCCCGCCTGACTGTCGGCGGCGCCCCTGTCGCGCCCCAAAGGGGCGCGGGGAACTGCGCGACCAGCCACGACGGCGCCGCAGCCGACCCTCGACCGAACGCGGCACACGCCCGTTTCCTCGGCGCCCTCGCCGACCGCATCGCCGTAGGCGTCGCCGCCGTCGTTGCGATCCTGGACCCCGGCTGCGTGGTCCTCGGCGGCGAGATCGGCCCCGCCGGGGGAGCGGCCCTCGCCACCCGCGTCGAGGCGCGACTCCGCGGTATGTCGCCGTTGGCGACCGAGGTACGGGCGAGCACCCTGGGCGGCGCGGCCGTCCTGCGCGGCGCCCTGCTCACCGCCCGAGAGCGTGCCCAGGACGAACTCTTCGCGGCGCCGGCCCGCTGACGCCCGCGTTGGGCGGGCCCGGCGACGGGCAAGGGCCGTCGTCACCGCCACCGGGTCCGCTCGAACCCTAAAAGGACTAGACCAGTGGGGTCAATAGGTGTGAATCAGAGTCAAGAGCCCTGGTCCGGGCGCCAGTTGCGTACACGGCGGTCCGTCGGGGAAGTCCAGCGGCGTGAGCTGTGAGGCACCCCACACGGTCCCCTTGCATGGACCACGATCGGGCGTGGCACACTGACCGTGTACCAGAAGCAGCGCACTCCGGGGTCGGTGAAACTCCGAACCGGCGGTTACAGTCCGCGACCCGTCCGCTTCCAGCGGCCGGTTGACCAGGTGAAATTCCTGGACCGACGGTTAAAGTCCGGATGGGAGGCAGTGCGCGGCGGGCGAGCATGTACGTGTGCGCGCCGCCGTATCTGGTCTCGTCCCTCGCGGGCGGGGCCTTGTCGGCGTCGCCCCCGGTGTGTTTGTCCGTACATTCTGTCGTCCGTCGACAGGCCCCGGAGTCCGTGCCCTATTGAGGCAGGAGGACCCGGGAAGTGTTCACCGGAATCGTCGAAGAGCTGGGTGAGATCACCGCCGTCGAGAACCTCGGCGACGCGTCCCGTTTCCGGCTCCGTGGTCCCGTAGTGACCGAGGGCGCGCAGCACGGCGACTCCATCGCCGTGAACGGCGTCTGTCTGACCGTCGTGGAGCACGAGGGCGACGAGTTCACCGCCGACGTCATGGCGGAGACCCTCAAGCGTTCCTCCCTCGGCGCCCTGGACGTCGGCTCCCGCGTCAACCTGGAGCGCCCCACCGCGGTCGGCTCCCGCCTCGGCGGCCACATCGTGCAGGGCCACGTCGACGGCACCGGTCAGGTGCTGGCGCGCACGCCCTCCGAGAACTGGGAGATCGTCAAGGTCTCGCTCCCGGCCGACCTCGCGCGGTACGTCGTCGAGAAGGGCTCGATCACGGTCGACGGCATCAGCCTCACCGTCGTCGAGGCCGGCCCCGACTACTTCACCGTCAGCCTCATCCCCACCACGCTCGACCTGACCACCCTGGGCCGCAAGCAGCCCGGCGACCCGGTCAACCTCGAGGTCGACATCGTCGCCAAGTACGTGGAGCGGCTGCTCGCGAACACGCAGGGAGCGGACCGGTGAACTGGCTGAACTCCGAGGCCTTCACCCTCCTCGGCCAGCACATCATCTGGTCCGACATGATCGGCAACATCCTCGGCCTGATCACCCTCGCCCTCGGCTGGCGCCGCTCGCTGCTCACCTGGCCGGTCCAGTTCCTCTCCGGCCTGGTCCTGTTCATCGCCTTCTACGGCCACCTCGCCGGCAGCGCCGGCAAGCAGGTCGTCGTCATGACGGTCGCCCTGTACGGCTGGTGGCAGTGGAACCGCAACAAGGGCGAGTCCGGCGACGGCCACATCGTCCCGCGCTTCGCCACCTGGCGTGAGCGCGGCGCGATGGTCGCCGCCGCGGCCGCCGGCACGGTCGCCGTCGCCCTGCTCTTCAAGGCCTACCCGTCCCTGTCCTGGGACCCCTGGCCGGACGCCTACATCTTCGTCGGCACCGTCGTCGCCATGTACGCCCAGGCCCGCGGCATGGTCGAGTTCTGGATCGCCTGGCTCCTGGTCGACGTGGTCGGCGTCCCCCTCAACTTCGCCAACGGCTACGCCTTCTCCGGCTTCGTCTACGTCATCTACGGCGCGCTCGTCCTGTGGGGTCTGCGCGACTGGTGGCTGCGCTCCCGCGAGGGCTCGCGGCCCGCTCTGGAAGGAGCACCCGCATGACCGCGGCACCGATCCTGTACAGCACCGACGGCGTCGAGGACCTCACCCTCGACCCGGTCGAGCAGGCCATCGCCGACATCGCGGCCGGCCGGCCGATCGTGGTCGTCGACGACGAGGACCGCGAGAACGAGGGCGACCTCGTCGTCGCCGCCGAGAAGATCACCCCCGAGATCGTCGCCTTCATGATGAGCGAGTGCCGCGGCCTGATCTGCGCCCCCATGGAGGGCGAGGAGCTGGACCGGCTCCAGCTGCCGCAGATGGTCGGTGACAACACCGAGTCGATGAAGACCGCGTTCACCGTCTCCGTGGACGCCTCCGGCGCGCACGGCGTCACCACCGGCATCTCGGCCGCCGACCGCGCCGCCACGCTCCGGCTGCTGGCGAGCGGCCAGGCCGAGCCGACGGACCTGGTCCGTCCCGGCCATGTCTTCCCGCTGCGCGCCCGGCCCGGCGGTGTCCTGGTCCGCAACGGCCACACCGAGGCCGCCGTCGACCTCGCCCGCCTCGCGGGCCTGCGCCCGGCCGGCGCCATCGTGGAGATCGCCGGCGAGGACGGCCGGATGCTCCGTCTTCCGGAGCTGATCCCGTTCGCCCGCAAGCACGGGCTGACGATCATCTCCATCGCGGACCTGGTCACCTACCGCCGGGCCGCGGCCGAGCCCACCGTCCGCCGCGAGGCCGAGGTCAACCTGCCCACCAAGCACGGCACCTTCACGGCGTACGGCTACCGCTCCACCACCGACGGCGTCGAGCACGTCGCCCTCGTCCACGGCGAGATCGGCGACGGCGAGGACGTCCTGGTCCGGGTCCACTCCGAGTGCCTCACCGGGGACGTCTTCGGCTCCGCCCGCTGCGACTGCGGACCCCAGCTCGACGCCGCCCTGGACCGCATCCAGGACGAGGGCCGGGGCATCGTCGTCTACCTGCGCGGACACGAGGGGCGGGGCATCGGGCTGCTGTCCAAGCTGCGCGCGTACGAACTCCAGGAGCGCGGCCGCGACACCCTCGACGCCAACCTCGAACTCGGCCTGCCCGCCGACGCCCGCGACTACGGCGCCGGCGCCCAGATCCTGGCCGACCTCGGGGTGCGCAGCGTCCGCCTGATGACCAACAACCCCGACAAGAGCGACGCGCTGCTGAGCCACGGGCTCAAGATCAGCGGGCGCGAGCCGATGCCCGTACAGGCGGGCGAGCACAACCTCCGCTACCTGCGCACCAAGCGGGACCGGATGGGCCACGACCTGCCCTGGCTGGACACCCCGGCCGTGGCGGCCTGCGGCAACCAGTAACCGTGGCCACCTGCGGCCACCATGAGAGAAACAGCACTGAGGAGAGACGTGAGCGGCAAGGGTGCACCTGAACTGTCCGTACGCAATGTCAGCGACCTGCGGGTCGCCGTCATCGCGTCCCAGTGGCACGAGAAGGTGATGGACGGACTGGTGGACGGCGCCCTGCGCGCCCTGCGCGACCTGGGGATCGACGAGCCGACCCTGCTCCGGGTCCCCGGCAGCTGGGAGCTCCCGGTCACCGCCAAGGTCCTCGCCGGGCGCGGCTACGACGCGATCGTCGCCCTCGGTGTCGTCATCCGCGGCGGTACCCCGCACTTCGAGTACGTGTGCCAGGGCGTCACCCATGGCCTCACCCAGGTCTCCGTCGAGACCGGCGTCCCGGTCGGCTTCGGCGTGCTGACCTGCGACGACGAGGAGTCGGCCCTGGACCGCGCCGGTCTCGCGGGCTCCAACGAGGACAAGGGCCACGAGGCGGTGACGGCGGCGGTGGCCACGGCGGCCACCCTCCGCTCAGTATCTGAACCCTGGCACTGAGCGACGCGGCGATTGGCGTAGTCTGGCGCTCACCATGTCCAACAAGACTTTCGAGGAGCTCTTCACCGAGCTCCAGCACAAGGCCGCCCACGGCGACCCCGCCACCTCCCGCACCGCAGAACTGGTCGGCAAGGGGGTCCATGCCATCGGCAAGAAGGTCGTCGAGGAGGCCGCCGAAGTCTGGATGGCCGCCGAGTACGAGGGCAAGGAAGCGGCCGCCGAGGAGATCTCGCAGCTGCTCTACCACGTCCAGGTGATGATGGTCGCCCGCGGCATCTCGCTGGACGACGTCTACGCCCACCTGTAAAACCCTTTCAGACAACCCCCCTTTCGAAGCGAAGGAAGCCGACCTCATGCTGCGCATCGCCGTCCCCAACAAGGGTTCCCTGTCAGGACCTGCGGCGGACATGCTGCATGAGGCCGGCTACCGGCAGCGCCGGGAGTCCAAGGAACTCCGCATCGTCGACCCGGTCAACGACGTCGAGTTCTTCTACCTCCGCCCCCGCGACATCGCGATCTACGTCTCCTCCGGTCGCCTCGACATCGGCATCACCGGCCGTGACCTGCTCGTCGACTCCGGCGCCAACGCCGAGGAGATCCTGCCGCTCGGCTTCGCCCGCTCCACCTTCCGCTTCGCCTCCAAGCGCGGCGAGGCGAACGGCCTGCCGGACCTCAAGGGCAAGACGGTCGCCACCTCCTACGAGGGGATCGTCGCCAAGCACCTCGCCGACAACGGCGTCGACGCCTCCGTCGTCCACCTCGACGGCGCCGTCGAGACCGCCATCGAGCTGGGCGTCGCCGAGGTCATCGCCGACGTCGTCGAGACCGGCACCAGCCTGCGCAACGCCGGCCTGGAGGTCTTCGGCGAGCCGATCATGAAGTCCGAGGCGATCGTGATCCGGCGCACCGGTGCCGACGCCGAGGAGCCCAAGGTCCAGCAGTTCCTGCGCCGCCTCCAGGGCGTCCTGGTCGCTCGGACGTACGTGATGATGGACTACGACTGCCGTGTCGAGCAGCTGGAGAAGGCCGTCGCCCTCACCCCCGGCCTGGAGTCGCCGACCGTCTCCCCGCTGCACAACGAGGGCTGGGTCGCCGTCCGTGCCATGGTCCCCACCAAGGACGCCCAGCGGATCATGGACGACCTGTACGACATCGGCGCCCGCGCCATCCTGACCACGGCCATCCACGCCTGCCGCCTCTGAGGCCCCGCGCGAGATGTCCGAGCTTCCTTCCCTGCCCGTCACCTTCCGGCCGGGCCTCACCCGCGTGATCCTGCTCACCGCAGGCGTCGCGATCTTCGCCACCATATCCGGGGTCGCACTGCTCCTTGAGCAGCTGGGCCCCGGGGAGAAGCTCAGCTTCGTCGTCACCGGTGCGCTGATCTTCTGGGTGCTGGCCCGGCTGGCCCGGGTGAAGGTGGTCGCCGACGAGTCCGGGGTCACCGTCGTGAACATCGCCGGCAAACGGCGCCTGGAGTGGGCGGAGATCCTCCAGGTGAACCTCCGCCCGGGTGACCCGTGGGTGTTCCTCGACCTCAGCGACGGCACCAGCCTGCCCGCCCTCGGTATCCAGCCGGGCATCGCCAAGCAGCGCGCCATCGCCGACGCCAAGGCCCTGCGCGCCCTCGCCGAGGCCCACCCGATCCACGACCCCGAACAGCATCAGGGCTGAAATCACGCAACTTCGGGGCCGTCTCCGGGCCGCCGCCCCTGCCGTATCGGCCCCTGTCTTGATTAATCTGTTGGCGGAGGCTTTTCACGTCCCGCCTCCACCCCTGTCGCGCGCCCGGCGCACAGGGGTTCCTGCTACCCGAGGAGTGACCCTCTCCGGCGATGGACGGATCGTCCTGTAGTACCTGCGCCGCCCCCTCCCGACATACCGCGGACCGCCTTCACGGAGTCCGCGAAGCTTCGGAGGCGGCGGCATCATGACCACCCCCCTGCTGCTCCTGGCAGCCGCGTTCCTGCTCATCCTCGCCAACGGCTTCTTCGTCGCCGCCGAGTTCGGCCTGGTGACGGTGGAGCGGCCCGAGGCCGAGAAGGCCGCCGCCGACGGCGACAAGCGCGCCGGTACGGTCGTCGAGTCGCTGAAGGAGCTGTCCTTCCAGCTCTCCGGCACCCAGCTCGGCATCACCATCACCTCCCTGGTCGTCGGCATGCTCGCCGAACCGGCACTGGCCGAGCTGCTGCGCGGCCCGCTCACCGCGACCGGCCTCCCGGACGGCGCCGTCTCCGGCATCGCCGTCGTGGTCGGCATGCTGCTCGCCTCGGCGATCCAGATGGTGATCGGCGAACTCGTGCCCAAGAACTGGGCGGTGTCCAAGCCCCTCCAGGTCGCGCGCTTCGTCGCCGGTCCGCAGGCCCGCTTCTCCCGCCTGTTCCGCCCGGTCATCGCCGCGCTGAACACGGTCGCCAACCGGCTCGTCCGCGCCCTCGGCGTCGAACCCGCCGCGGAGCTGGCCTCCGCCCGCACCCCCGGCGAACTGGTCTCCCTGGCCCGGCACTCCGCCCAGGCCGGCGCGCTGGAACAGGACACGGCCGACCTGTTCGTCCGCACCCTGTCCCTGGGCGAACTGACCGCCCAGCACGTCATGACCCCCCGGGTGAAGGTCAGCGCGCTCCAGGACACGGCGACCGCCGAGGACGTCGTCAACCTCACCCGGGCCACCGGACTGTCCCGTTTCCCGGTCTACCGGGAGAAGATCGACGAGATCGTCGGCATGGCCCACCTCAAGGACGCGCTGGCCGTTTCGGTCCACGACCGGCTGCGCACCCCGGTCGGCCGCATCGCCCGCAAGGCCCTGCTGGTCCCCGAGACCCTCCCGGTCCAGCCGCTCCTCGCCCGGCTGCGCTCCGAGCAGCCCATCGCGGTCGTCGTCGACGAGTACGGCGGCACGGCCGGCGTGGTCACCCTGGAGGACATCGTCGAGGAGCTCGTCGGCGAGGTCCGCGACGAGCACGACAGCCCGGACGCACCGGAACTCGCCGCCGCCCCCGCCCAGGACGGCAAGCCCGCCTGGGACGTCGACGGCAGCGTCCGTGTCGACATCCTCCAGCGGATAGGCCTCGACGTGCCCGAGGGTCCGTACGAGACGGTCGCCGGCCTGGTCGCCGACCTGCTCGGCCGCATCCCGGCGCCGGGCGACCGGGCGGAGCTGCCCGGCTGGCGGCTGTCGGTCCGCAGGGTCGGCCACTACCGCGCGGAACGGGTCCGCCTGGTCCGCACCGCCCCCGCCGTCGCGGAGGCCACCCGATGAGCATCCTCCAACTGTTCTTCGCCGCGCTGCTGGTACTGGCCAACGGCTTCTTCGTCGGCGCCGAGTTCGCCCTCGTCTCCGTCCGCCGCAGCCAGATCGAGCCCCTGGGCACGGCCCGGGCCCGCCAGGTCCTCTACGGCCTGGAACGCCTCCCGCAGATGATGGCCGCGGCCCAGTTCGGCATCACCGTCTGCTCGCTGACGCTGGGCGCGGTGGCCGAACCCACGGTGGCCCACCTGCTGGAGCCGCTGTTCGAGGCCGTCCACTTGCCCGAGGACATGATCCACCCGCTGGGCTATGTGCTCGCGCTCGCCGCGGTCGTCTTCTTCCACCTGGTCATCGGCGAGATGGTGCCGAAGAATCTCGCGATGGCGGCGCCGGAGAAGGCGGCGCTGTGGCTGAGCCCCGGCCTGGTGGCGTTCGCCCGCGTGTGCCGGCCGATCACGGTCGCCCTCGGCGCCTGCGCCCAGGGCATCCTGAAGCTCTTCCGGGTGGAGCCGAAGGACGAGGTCGAGGCCGTCGTCACGAGCGAGCAGCTCAACCGGCTCCTGGAGGACTCCGGCCAGGCGGGTCTCCTCGACCCCGAGGAGCAGGAGCGCCTGGAGGACGCGCTGGAACTGGGCTCCCGCCCGGTGACGGACGTGCTTCTGCGCCGCGAGTCCCTGATCACGGTCCCGCCGTCGGTCACCCCGGGGCAGATCGTCGAGCTCACCGCGCGCACCGGCTACTCCCGGTTCCCGGTCGCGGCCGAGTCCGGCGCCTTCATGGGCTACGTGCACGTGAAGGACGTACTCGACCTGGAGGACTCGGACCGGGCGGTACCGCAGCAGATATGGCGGCCGATGACGACGCTGCGGGCCGAGCTGCCCCTCGACGACGCGCTGACGGTGATGCGCCGGGCGGCGACCCACCTGGCCCAGGTGGCCGACGCGAACGGCAGGGTGCTGGGCCTGGCGGCACTGGAGGACGTCCTGGAGCTGCTGGTCGGCGAGGTGACGGACCCGGCACACCGGGATCGGCCGACAACACCGCCGAGAACTCCGGAGCCGAGGGCGAGCGGGGAGCCGGAGGAGGTCATGGCCGGGTGAGGTCGTAGTTCGGCTGCGGGTGCGTGGGGGCTGGTCGCGCAGTTCCCCGCGCCCCTGACGGGGCGCTGCCCAGCCGCGTCTCATCCAGCCGCGGGCGCTCGCGTCAGCTCATCCAGCCGCGGGCAGTCGTGCCGCTGGGGCGGCACGGGTGGGCGCGGGCGGCACCCGGCAAGCGCCGGTGAGCGTCCCCACCCCACGGCCCCACCCCACCCGCACCTACATCCCGGCCGCCGGATCCTGCGGCCCCCGCCCCGACAGCACCTCCCCGTACGCCTGCATCAGGTCCGGCAGTCGCAACGTCGCCAGGTCGTCCCGTGACAGGACCCCCGGATACGCGGACAACCGCAGATCCCGGTACGCACAGCTCTTCTCGTACAGCGTCCGCAGGAACCGCCCGTTGCCCAGCTCGTCGATCCAGCCCTGGTCCACCACGTGCCCGGCGATCGACCGCAGCTCCTCCAGCGCCTCCTCGTCCCACGCGTCCCCGTTCTCGGCCGCGAGTACCTCGCCGATCGAGGTCAGTTCGAGGGGGCGGTAGGAGGGAAAGTCCACGCGGGTCGTGAAGCGGGAGGACAGCCCCGGGTTGGCGGCCAGCAGGCGGTCCATGCCCTCGGGGTAGCCGGCCAGGATCACCACCAGGTGGTCGCGATTGTCCTCGGCCCGCTTCAGCAGCACCTGCAGCGCCTCGTCGCCGTACGCGTCCCCCTTGCCGTAGCCGGAGTTGGAGAGGGAGTAGGCCTCGTCGACGAAGAGCACCCCGCCGATCGCGGAGTCGATCAGCTCGTTCGCCTTCACGGCGGTCTGGCCCAGGTACTCACCGACCAGGTCGGCCCGCTGCGCCTCCACCAGGTGGTCGCCGCCCAGCAGCCCCAGCGCGTAGAACACCCGGCCCAGGATGCGGGCGACGGTGGTCTTCCCGGTGCCCGACGGCCCGGAGAAGACGAAGTGGCGTTTCGGCGGCTGCACCGGCAGCCCCTGCCCGGCCCGCAACCGGGCCATGTTCAACTGCGCGGACAGCGCCTTGACCTGCCGCTTCACGGGCTCAAGGCCGACCATGCGCTCCAGCTCGGCGAGCGCCTCCTCAAGTAACGCGGGGTCGGTCGGCCCGGCCGGCAGCGGAGGCGACGGCACGACCTTCTCGCGCACCGCCGGGTCGATCACCGACGGCATCGCCCCGGTCGGCGGCTCCGGTTCCCCGAACCGCAGATCCCGCCCCTCGGTGCCGAAGAGCGGGTCGAGCATGTCGGGCCCGTCCACGACGTCCTGCCCGGCGCCGGTGAGGGTGATCGCCGCGAAGTCGGCCGTGTCGTCGTACCCGTCGCCCTCGGCTATCGCGGCCAGCCGCGCGGAGGTGTCCATGAAGGCGGGGTCGACGCGGTGCACGGCCCGGTAGAGGGGGAGCGCGGCGGCGCTGCGGCCGGTGCCCTCGTGCGCCCGCGCCAGCCAGTAGCGCAGCTCCTTGCGCTGCGGCTGCTCGCTGCGGCACCGCATCAGCGCCGCGGAGAGCAGTGGTTCGGCCTGGCCGTACATTTCGAGTCGGACCCGGGCCATGCCGCCGAACAGGCCCGCCTCGATGCCGAGCATGGGGTCGTCGAGGAGCGGGTCGGTGTGCCGGATCAGCTGCTCCCAGTCCTTGACCAGGTAGGCCCGGCAGGCGTGGAGGAAGCGGACCTGGGGGTCGGCGTCCACCGGCGGGAGCCCGGCGAGGGCCCGGTCGAGCTCCGGGACGTGCCGGCCGTCCAGCCAGTGCGAGGCGTGGGCGAGAAGGAGGTCGCGCGGGCTCTCAAGGACCGGCTGCACCCACCAGCCCAGCCAGTACCAGGAGTTCAGCGTGCGGCGATGCCGGCCGCGCTGTTCGCCGAAACGGTCCCGGTGCCGGAACATCCGCAGCAGTGCGGTCGTCGTGTCGACGCGCAACGCGTGCAGCCCGAGCCAGCCGTCGGCCATCCCGGGATCCATCCGCACCGCGGTGCGGAACTCCTCCTCCGCCTGCGGATAGGCGCCCATCGTGTAGGCGTCCACACCTCGCAGCCAGGCGAGGTCGGCCGGGGCCTCGGGGCCCTGCGTGCCGAAATCCATCACGTCCCCCACAAACCGTGCCCCCGTGGTTGGCCCCCGGGCTCCCCCCGATGGCCGCCGTTGGTCGAACCGCTGTGCCGCGGACCGGAGTTGCAGGTGCGCGAAGCAGCCGTTCGAAGGTCGCACCGAGGGCATCGTACCTGCGGTTCCGCCGCCCGCCGAAGGGTGCAGCACAGGCCGTTTGGCGAGGTGGGGGCAGACAGGGCGCACGCGGCTCGGTGACCGAGGGTGAGCAGAAGGGCGCACGCGGCGCACACAAAAGGGGTAAAGGGCAGAACGAAGCCCCCGATCACGGGGGAACAACCGGGGGCTTCGCGTCTGCAGGGCGGCTCTGTATGGCCGCACATTCAGAACGTAAGTCCTGTACGGCCCCCCGGTCAAGCCGAGTTGAGGTACTCGGGCAACTTCTTGGAGGTGCTTCTTCACAAGTTCAGCACACAGCGGACGGTCCATCACGGTGGGTGACGGCCTGGTCCGGTCCAACCGTCTTCGCCGGCCCCGGCAGCACCTCATATCCCTTCTGTGACTGTGTCACCAGAAGGTCGGCGTACGGCCTTGAGGGGTCCTCGGAAAAGTGTTCGTGTTCCGCCCTGACCCACTCGGCCCAGAAGTCCCGTTGTTCCGCGCCGTCCCGCGCCCTGCCCCGCGTCCAGGACTCCTCGTGCGGCAGCTCCATCCACAGCAGCCGCGCCAGAAAGGGGCGCAGTGCCCGGCGGCCGGCGCCGACGCCCTCGACGAGGATCACCGGGGCCGGTGGCAGCGGGCGGGGCGGGCCGAAGCGGCGGGTGCGCCAGTCGTAGGGGGAGTAGTGTGCGGTCCCGCCCTCGCCGAGCGGCTCGATCACCTGGGTCAGCAGGCGCCCGGTCCAGGCGAACAGCTCCTCGTGGCTGGCGATGTCGTCGAGGTGCAGCACCGGCGCCCCGCCCAGGGCGGTGGCCAACTGTCCGGCGAACGTGGTCTTCCCGGACCCGGCGTGCCCGTCGACGCCGACGAGGCGGACCGGGCCGCAGGAGGGCGGCAGGGCCCGGAGTGCGGAGGCGAGGTGGTGAATGGCCGTTCCCAGGTGAGCTGCGGTGTGGGGTGTTTTCCGGAAACATTCTAGTAGTGCGGCGCATAGCGGGCGTTTGCGGCCCCGGGGAAGTCGCGGCTTGAACTAATTTCCGGCCGTTCTCCACCGCCCCCATTAATATTTCCGACCGGCTGACCGATATGTCGACCTCATGCGTTTCCGGTGTGCCCGGCCCTGAGTAGGGTGCCTTCAGCGCGCACGCGTCGAACGGGGACGGACAGGGGAAGATGGCCGCGGAGTTATTCGAAGGGCAGTACGTATGGCATCCGGCGGCCGACGACCGCTTGCTCGCGAGCGTATGCGTGGACGTGCGCGCCGGAAGATATCTGAGTGCCCGTGAGGCGCTGGCCGAGACACGTGCCGACTTCGCCCTGCGCGCCCACCGCTCCCTGGTCCTCGCCTCCGAGGCGGCCGGCACCGACCTGGTGGAGCGGTGGCTGGCCGAGGAACCAGGCCCCGAGTCCACGCTGATGTGGGCCCGGGTGGCCGTGCAGCGGGCGATCCGGGCGGCCGACGCCCGTGACGAGCGGGCCGAGGCGCTGGAGCGGATCGCCCTCGCCGCCTGCGACCGGGCCAGTGCCATGAACCCCGCAGACCCCACGCCCTGGGCCGCCAAGCTGGCCATGGCCCGGCTGCACCGCCCGCACGACCCCGCCCCCGGCGGCCTGCTGACCTCCCCGCCCGGCCCCTGGCGGCTGTTCGCGCACACCCTCGCCCTCGACCCCTGGCACCGCGAGGCCCACCACCGCTTCCTGTCCTTCTTCTTCACCCGGTACGGCGGCTCGGTCAACGCGGCCTGGGACGTCGCCGCCTTCCTCGCCCAGCGGGCCCCCGCCGGCTCGGCGCTGCGGATGCTGCCGCTGGTCGCACTGGTGGAGAGCCACAACCCCACCCAGCTGCTCGCCGAGCGGGTCTGGGAACAGCCCCAGTGGCGCAGCACCGCGTTGTCGATCTACCACAACTGGCTGCCCACGGTGGCCGGATACCGCTTCACCCCGGTGCTCGACCTGGCCTACCTCGCGCACGCGCTGGTCATGGCCCGGTGCGAGTTCGAGGCCCGGGCGGTCTTCACGGCCATGGGGCCGTACGCCTCACGCATGCCCTGGAGCGTCTTCGGCGAACCGGCCGACCAGCTCTCCCGGGCCCGCCGCGCCTGCGGCCTGCCCATCCCCTCCTAGAGAAAGGCCGGCACGTGTCAGAACGCACAGCGGACCCCGTCACGCTCGACGACGACGCGACCCTGCACGCGATGGGTTATCCGCGGAAACTCACCCGCCGATTCCAGGCGTTCGACAATTTCGCCATCTCCTTCACCATCATCAATATTCTCTCCGGTATTTTCTCGTCCTTCGGATTCGGTATGAACGCGGGCGGCCCCCGCATTCTCGTGTTCGGCTGGATCGGCGTCTGTGTGATGGTCCTGTGCATCGGCGCCGCCATGGCGGAAGTCGCCTCCGCATATCCGACCAGCGGTGCCCTGTATTTCTCCGCCGGTAAACTCGCCAAACGGCACAAGGGCGCCTGGTCCTGGTACACGGGCTGGCTGAACTTCGTGGGCCAGATCGGCGGCACCGCGGCCACCGGCTACGCGGCCGCCACCTTCATCCAGGCCTTCGTCGCCCTCCAGTGGCCCTCGTACACGCCCACCACTCACCAGACGGTCCTGATCACGGCCCTGATCATCGTCGTCCAGGGCCTCGCCAACACCTACACCGTGCAGCTCGTCGCCCTACTGAACCGGATTTCCGTCTGGTGGCTGCTGATCGGACTCGTGGTGATCGTGAGCACACTGATCGTGATGCCGGACCACCACCAGTCCGCGTCCTTCGTGACGCATTTCGTGAACAACACCGGCTTCACCAACGGCCTTTACGGCGGCCTGCTCGGGCTCCTGGTCACCAGCTGGACCTTCACCGGCTTCGACGGCAGCTTCCACATGTCCGAGGAAACCGTCCAGGCGACCGTCAACGCCCCCAGAGGGATCATCCGGTCCATCGGCTATTCGGCGATCACCGGCCTGATCCTGATGCTCGCGCTGGTGTACAGCATCGGCGACTACACCAAGGTGGCGAGCTCCTCCGCGCCGCCCGTCCAGATCCTCATCGACGGACTGGGCATGGGCTGGGCCAAGGCGATGCTGCTCGTCGTCATCGGCGCCATGCTCTTCTGCGGCCTCGCCAACCTCACCAGCAACACCCGGCAGATCTTCGCCTTCTCCCGGGACGGCGCCATGCCCGGCTCCCGCCTGTGGCACTCGGTCTCGCCCCGCACCCGGACCCCCGTCAAGGCCGTCTGGCTCGCGGTGGCCTGCTCGGTCGCCCTGGTGGTGCCGGGCTGGTGGTCGCACACGGCGTTCACCGCGATCGTCAGCGTCAACGTCGTCGGCCTGTTCCTCGCCTACGCCGTGCCGGTGTTCCTGCGGCTGCGCCTGGGCGACGACTTCCAGCCGGGGCCGTGGAACCTGGGCCGCTGGAGCAGGCCGGTCGGCTGGCTGGCGGTGACCTGGATCCTGCTCAGCAGCATCCTGTTCATGCTGCCGCAGGCCTCGCCGATCACCGTCGACTCGTTCAACTACGCACCGATCGCGCTGGCCGCGGTCCTGGTCGTGGCCACGGTCTGGTGGTTCGCCACCGCCCGCCGCCGCTTCCAGGGCCCGGTCAGCTACGGCCGCCCCGACGAGGTCGCCGCGATGGATCTCATCTGAGCAGTCCGGACGGATCCCGTCCGAACGGTCCGAAGGAGGCCCCGGCGACCGCGCCGGGGCCCTTTCGGTGGACGAGACCAATATTGGTGGGCGTGGCATGAGCGGAAGTGCTGGCAGGGGCATGGCGCCTGCTCCATAGTTGCCCCACAGCCTCTTGCTCCGGATCAGCCGTGACGCGCACACCTGGGGGTCCTCCGCCCATGAGCAGAGCCGAACAGCCGTCCCGCAGAACCGTTCTGACAGCCGCCGCCTCCGTCGCGGTGGCGGCCGTGGCCCAGGGCGTGGTCCCCGCGGTGCCCGCGGTCGCCGCGCCGGAGACCGACGCCGACGAGACCGCCCGGACCGAGACCCGCCGGACCGGGAGCGGCCGGACCGGCAGCGGCCGGGACGGGACCCGCCCGATCGACTACCGCTCCTGGACGACCTACAGCGACTGGAAGACCGGCACCGTCAAGGGCGTCGGAGCCGTCGCCGGCGACCGGCCCGGCGTGGTCATCGGCACCCCGGCCGGTACCACCTCCTACACCGACCCCCACACCGGCACCACCGCCACCTGGGAGTACGCCACTTGGACCGGCCCGGTGCACCAGCCGGCCGTCCCCGCCACCGAGACCATCGCCTCCTGGAACGCGGACACCCCGGCCGGCACCTGGATCAAGGTCGAGCTGCACGGCACCTACTCCGACGGCACCGACACCCCTTGGTACGTGATGGGCCGCTGGGCGGCCGGCGACCAGGACATCAAGCGGACCTCGGTGGACGGCCAGACGGACGGCAAGAGCACCATCTGGACCGACACCTTCGCCGTCGACGACGCCACCACGGGCCTGCGCCTCACCTCGTACCAGCTGCGCCTGACGCTCTACCGCAAGCCGGGCACCAAGCTCACCCCGACCGTCTGGCGGCTCGGTGCCATGGCCTCCGACATCCCGGACCGCTTCACCGTCCCCGCCTCCACCCCGGGCCTGGCCCAGGAACTCAAGGTCCCGCGCTACTCCCAGGAGATCCACAAGGGCCAGTACCCGGAGTACGACAACGGCGGCGAGGCCTGGTGCAGCCCCACCTCCTCGCAGATGATCGTCGAGTACTGGGGCGGCCGGCCCACCTCCACGCAGCTGGCCTGGGTCGACCCGTCGTACACCGACCCCCAGGTCTGCTACGCGGCCCGCTACACCTATGACTACCAGTACGGCGGGTGCGGCAACTGGCCGTTCAACGCCGCCTACGCGTCGACGTACCAGGACCTCCAGGGCGTGATAACGCGACTTGCCTCGCTCACCGACCTGGAGACCCTGATCGCGGCCGGCGTCCCGGCCATAACGTCACAGTCGTTCCTCGCGTCGGAGCTGACCGGCGCCGGTTATGGCACCTCCGGGCACCTGATGACCGTGATCGGCTTCACCGCGGACGGCGACGTGATCGCCAACGACCCGTTCTCGGCCACCGACGACGCGGTCCGACGGGTCTATCTGCGGCGGGAGTTCGAGAACATCTGGCTGCGGACCAAGCGGTACAACGCCAGCGGCAAGGTCGTCTCCGGCACCGGGGGCGTCTGCTACCTGTACTTCCCGGCCTGTCCGAACGCGGCCCAGCTCAAGGCTCTCGCGGCGGTCGGCGTGCGCTGACCGGGCGCGACAGCGGCCCCCGGGCACCCCGGGGGCCGCGTTCCTGTGACCAACCTCTCCACCGCAAAAGCCGCAATCAGTGGCATGGTGGACGTCATGACCACGCACTCCGCCACCGCCGCCCGCGCCCGTACCGGCGGCCCCAAGGACGACGGCCCGAAGGTTCTGGAACACGTCATGGGTTGGACCCTTGTCGTGGTCATCGCCATGTTGGTAACTCAACTCGGTCTGCTGTGACCTGACCCACGACCCGACCTGACATACTGCGGATGTCCCGCAGCCCGTTGAGACCAGGGTCGAAATTGAATATCAGTCAACAGCGTGCCGCCGCCCGTCCCCGGGCGCGCGGCACCGAGCGTTCTGTGGCTCGTCGTGCCGAACTCATCGCCATCGGGCGGAAGTTGTTCGCCGACACCTCCTACGACGCGCTCTCCATGGACGACATCGCCAAGCAGGCGCATGTCGCCAAAGGGCTGATCTACTACTACTTCCAGTCCAAGCGCGGCTACTACCTGGCGATCATCCAGGACTCCGTCGCCGACCTGGTCACCTACGCCGCGAGCGGTCTGGAGCTGCCCCAGGCGGACCGCGTGCACCGCACCATCGACAGCTATCTGCGCTACGCCGAGCACCATCAGGCCGCGTACCGCACGATCGTCAGCGGCGGTGTCGGCTTCGACACCGAGGTGCACGCCATCCGGGACGGGGTGCGCGAGGCGATCGTCGCGACCATCGCGGAGGGCGCCTACGGCCGTACCGACATCGCCCCGCTCGCCAGGACCGGCCTGCTCGCCTGGCTGTGCAGCGTGGAGGGCGCCGCTCTCGACTGGATCGACCGGCCCGTGCTCTCCCGCGAAACCCTGTGCGAGCTGCTGGTCAAGACGCTCGGCGGCACCCTGCGGGCCATCGAGGAACTGGACCCGTCCTACCGCGCCCCGGCCCCGGCCCGCCGGGACACCTGACGCGGAAGGGGCGGAGGGCTCGTGGTCCCCCCGCCCCGAGTCCCCCGTGAAGGGGGCTAGTTGATGGCCTTGATCAGCTCACCGTTGGTGGTGTCGCCGCTCAGCTCCCAGAAGAAGGTGCCGCCCAGGCCCTGCTGGTTCTTGTAGGTCATCTTGGTCGCGATGGTCGCCGGGGTGTCGTAACTCCACCAGTCGCTGCCGCACTTGGCGTACGCCGTGCCGCCCACCGTGCCGGTCGCCGGGCACTTGGTCTTGAGCACCTTGTAGTCGTCGATGCCCTGCTCGTACGTCCCCGCCGCCGGACCGGTCGCCGTACCGCCGGGGGCCGCCTGGGTGACGCCGGTCCAGCCGCGGCCGTAGAAGCCGATGCCGAGCAGCAGCTTGGCCGCCGGGACGCCGAGGCCCCTGAGCTTGGCGATGGTCGCCGAGGTGTAGAAGTTCGCCGTCGGGATGCCGGAGTAGGAGTTCAGCGGCGAGTGCGGGGCCGTCGGACCGGTCGAGGCCCAGGCGCCGAAGTAGTCGTACGTCATCGGGTTGTACCAGTCGACGTACTGTGCCGCGCCCGCGTAGTCGGCCGCGTCGATCTTGCCGCCGCTGGTGGCGTCGGCGGTGATCGCCGCCGTGACGAGCGAGCTGCTGCCGAACTTCGAGCGCAGTGCCGCCATCACGTTCCGGAACGCGTCCCGCCCGCTGGTGTCGCAGGTGTTGCCGCAGGCGTTCGGGTACTCCCAGTCGATGTCGATGCCGTCGAAGACCCCGGCCCACTTGGAGTTCTTCACCAGGTCGTAGCAGGACTGCGCGAAGGCGGTGGGGTTCTTGGCGGCCTCGCCGAAGCCACTGGACCAGGTCCAGCCGCCGAAGGACCAGAGGATCTTGAGGTTCGGGTGTTTCTTCTTCAGCTTCAGCAGCTGGTTGAAGTTGCCGCGCAGCGGCTGGTCCCAGGTGTCCGCGACGCCGTCCACGGACTCGGCTGCGGTGTAGGTCCGGTCGGTGGCCGCGTACGAGTCGCCCATCGCGCACTTGCCGCCGGTGACGTTGCCGAAGGCGTAGTTGATGTGGGTGAGCTTCGCGGCCGAACCGGAGGTCTCGACGTTCTTGACCAGGTAGTTGCGCTGGTAGGTACCCCATTCCGTGAAGTAGCCGACGACCTTGGAGCCGGCCTGCACCTGGGGAGCGGACGGGGCGGCCGCGGACGCGGTGCCCGCGCCTGCCAGCAGCCCGGCGCCGAGGACGGCGCAACAGGCCGCGGAGAGCAGCGCCCGGAACCGGGAGCGGTGAGAGGTGTGCATCGGGTGTCTCCTCCTGGGGGAGAGGGGAACGCGCGCCGATTGGCATGAACGCGGTAAAGCGTTGGTCATGAACCTTAGGAGGACTAGACCAGTCAGGTCAATGGTTCGGACCAATTTCGCGGGTTGCGAATGTTGTCCTGGATTTCCTGAAGTAAGCGGTCGTTAACTGGTGACGGGAGGTCCCCGATCGGGCATACTCACTGCGCAGCCGCAGGTCAGCAGCTTCCGAGACCCGGAACGCCGACCTCGGCCGCAACCGAACGACAGGCGGAGCCGCCCCTATCCCGCGGGCCGTGACCGCCGCTGCCCGACAGGGAGGAGACCGTCGCCATGTCCGACCGCGACCCGCAGCCGGTGGAGCGTCAACTGCCCACGGACGAGGCGAGGGACCTGCTAGCGCTGGTCCGGGAGATCGCCCGGCGTGAGATCGCGCCGAAGGCGGCCGAGGAGGAGGACGCCGGGCGCTTCCCGCGCGAGGTCTTCACCCTGCTCTCCGAGTCAGGCCTGCTCGGCCTGCCCTACGACTCCGAGTACGGCGGCGGCGACCAGCCCTACGAGGTCTACCTCCAGGTCCTGGAGGAACTGGCCGCGGCCCGTCTCACCGTCGGCCTCGGCGTGAGCGTGCACACCCTCGCGAGCTACGCGCTCGCCGCCTACGGCACCAAGCAGCAGCAGGTCGAGCACCTGCCCGCGATGCTCGGCGGCGGCCTGCTCGGCGCCTACTGCCTCTCCGAGCCGGCCTCCGGTTCGGACGCGGCCTCCCTGCGCACCAGGGCCGTCCGGGACGCCGACTCCTGGGTGATCAACGGCACCAAGGCCTGGATCACGCACGGCGGCATCGCCGACTTCTACACGGTCATGGCCCGCACCGGCGCCGAGGGCTCGCACGGGATCACCGCCTTCCTGGTCCCCGGCGACGCCGAGGGCCTCAGCGGCGCGGTGCCCGAGAAGAAGATGGGCATGAGGGGCTCGCCCACCGCCCAGGTCCACTTCGACGACGTCCGGGTCCCCGACGAGCGCCGCCTCGGCGAGGAGGGCCAGGGCTTCGCCATCGCCCTCTCGGCGCTGGACTCCGGCCGGCTCGGCATCGCGGCCTGCGCGATCGGCGTGGCCCAGGCGGCCCTGGACGAGGCGGTCGGCTACGCCACCGGGCGCCGGCAGTTCGGCCACCCGATCTCCGACTTCCAGGGCCTGCGGTTCATGATCGCCGACATGGCCACCCAGATCGAGGCCGGCCGGGCCCTCTACCTCGCGGCGGCCCGGCTGCGCGACGCGGGCCGCCCGTTCGCCAAGCAGGCCGCCATGGCCAAGCTGCACTGCACCGACACCGCGATGAAGGTGACCACCGATGCCGTCCAGATACTCGGCGGCTACGGCTACACCGCGGACTTCCCGGTCGAGCGCTACATGCGCGAGGCCAAGGTCCTGCAGATCGTGGAGGGCACCAACCAGATCCAGCGGATGGTCATCGCCCGTCATGTGGCGGGGCCGGAAAGTCGCTGAAGTCGCTGAACTGCCCGCGTGTGACCGTCGGGGCCGCCAGCCTGGCCCACTCCGGGTCGTGGCGGCCCGGCAGGGCGCGACCCCGGTCGGCCCAGGTCTGCATCAGATCGCGGTAGATGGGCGGATCCAGCGGCGTAGGCGGCGGAAGCGATGCCGCGGGCGGGGGTACGAAGATCCGGCGCTGACGGCCGAGGGCGGTGTAGGTGGTCGTCATGCCCGGCCAACGCGGGGGCGGCCGTCCTGGTCACCGATCTCCCGAATCGTGCGTGAGTTCGTGGACGTCCGGTCCCGGATCTGGCCTCTCCCTGTTTTCTGACGTACCGTCAGCCGGACCGTCTCCAGCCTCCGGGGAGGCCTGCCATGGCCGACGACCGTCCCGTGCCGCTCGACGAGTACCCCGTGCACCAGGTCCCGCTCTCCATGAAGCACGTCGCCACCGGGGACCGGAACGCCTACGACCGCTGCATCTTCCACGTCCTCGACCACGACGGCCGCGCCCTGCTCATCCTCGGCCTCGGCGTCTACCCGAACGTCGGGGTGATCGACGCCTACGCCACCCTGCGCACCGGGGACACCCTGCACGCGGTCCGTGCCTCGGACGCCCTGGGCGACGACCGGATGCGCCTCACGGTCGGCCCGCTGCGCATCGAGGTCGAGGAGCCGCTCCGGCGCTTCCGGCTCCGCTGCGACGACTCCGTTTTCTGCGACCTCACGTGGACCGCCGGCTTCCCGGCCCTGTGGGAGCCGCACCACCTCCAACGCCGGGGTGACCGGCTGACGTTGGAGGGCCGCAGGTTCGTGCAGGCCGGGGGAGTGTCCGGGGTGATCCGGGCCGGCGGCGAGGAGTACCGCGTCGACCCGGCCGGCTGGACCGGCACCCGGGACCGCAGCTGGGGCGTCCGCCCGATCCCGGGGGAGGAGGGCGGGCGGCTCGCCGAGGAGAACCCGACCGAGGGCTTTCACTGGATCTGGTGCCCGGTCCGCTTCGAGGACCGCTTCCTGATGCTCGTCACCCAGGAGGACGCCGACGGCTACCGCACCCTGAACGACGCCACCCTGGTCCGCCCCGGCCGGCGCGACCGCCAACTCGGGTGGCCGCGGACCGAGATCACCTACCGCTCCGGCACCCGTCATCCCGAGCGTGCCGTCGTCCACCTCGGCGACCCGCGCAAGCCACAGGAGCTGGAGGTGGAGATCCTCGCCTCCTCGCCGCTCGCGGTCGGCGCCGGATACCCACCGGCCGACGACTGGCAGCACGGCACCTGGCAGGGCCGGGCCTGGGCGGACCGCCGTACCTACGACCTGACCGCGCCGCACCCCCGCGCGGCCTTCGGCGTCACCGACCACTCCGCCCGCTTCCGCCTGGACGGGCGGACCGGCCACGGCATCTTCGAGCACGGCTCGTTCGGCAGACACGATCCCAGCGGCTTCACCGGCTTCGACTCGGTGGCGCCCTGAAGGAGGAGGCCGGGATGACGACGAAACCGCGCCCACGCACCACGACGCGCGACCCGGAGGACCTCACGCGCCGGCTGACCGCCTGGCTGGACACCCGGCTCCCGGGCGCCAAGGCCGTCGGCGTCACGGTCCCCGCCTCCAACGGCATGTCCAGCGAGACCCTGCTCTTCGAGATCGAGCACCCCGAACCGCCTCTGCGCGCCTGCGTCTTGAGGCTGGCGGCGGATCCGTCGGCGTACACGGTCTTCCCGTCGTACGACCTCACCCGGCAGTACCGCACGATGCGGCTGGTCGCCGACCGCACGGACGTGCCCGTGCCCCGCGTCCTGTGGCTTGAGGAGGACCCCGGACCGCTCGGCGCGCCCTTCTTCGTGATGGAACGGGTCGCGGGGCGCGTCCCGCCCGACGTCATGCCCTACACCTACGAGGGGAACTGGCTGCACGCGGCGACCGACGCCGAACGAGAGCACCTCGAAGCCGCCTCCGTCGGTCTGCTGGCCCGGCTGCACGACCAAGTCCCCCTGGCCGAGGCGGAGTTCCTCGCCCTCCCCGGGGACGGCGACGCCCTGCACCGGCACGTCGAGTCCCAACGGCACTACTACGACTGGGTGGTGGCCGGACTCGCCCGCTCACCCCTGATCGAGGCCGCCTTCGACCGGCTGGCGGACCTGTGGCCGCGCGAGCCCGGCACGCCGGTCCTCTGCTGGGGCGACGCCCGCATCGGGAACGTCCTCTACGACGGCTTCGACCCCGTCGCCGTCCTCGACTGGGAGATGGCGGCACCGGCCCCGCGCGAGGTGGACCTCGGCTGGACCGTCTACCTGCACCGCTTCTTCCAGGACCTCACGGCCGCCGCCGGACAGCGGGGACTGCCCGGGTTCCTGCGCCGCGACCGCGTCGAGGCCCGCTACGCCCGGCTCACCGGCCACATCCCGCGGGACATGGACTTCTACACCCTGTACGCGGCCCTGCGGCACGCGATCGTCATGCTGCGCGTCGCCTACCGGCAGGTGTACTTCGGAGAGGCCGCCGTCCCCGCGGATCCGGACACGCTGATCCTGCACCACGGCAGCCTGCGGGCCATGGTGCAGGGCAGGTACTGGGATGCGGTGCGGTGACTCAGGCGGCCTGACGGCTGACGACCATGCCGCCGTGGCGCATCGCCGGTACGTGCATCGGACGTGAGCCCGGGCCGCCGACGTGCGAGAAAGGCTGCGTCCGCCAGTCCAGACCCTGCGGGAGGGTGAGCAGGAGGGCGGTGTCCTGCTCCTGCGGCTCGACCGACTCGTCCGCCGACGGCGCGTCGTCCGCCGCGCGGCCCGTACCGGCACAGACCGTGAGACCGAACGGGTTCCACGGCGAGGCGCACAGCGCGTGCTCCGGCAGGAACTCCTCGTCCGCCAGCAGCGCGATGGACTGCGTGCAGTCCGGGCAGATCACCCGGAACATCTCGAAGGTGTCGTACGCGTCCAGCTCCTCGGCCTCGTAGAGGTCGGGTTCGACGCCCTCCGGCTCGGGCTCGACCACCAACTGCGGGCGCTTGGGCGTGGTACGACCAGGGCGCTTAAGACTCTGCATGGGTAACTCCCCCTCGGGCTGGGCCGTTACGGCGCTGCGGCCTCGACCACAGCAAGCACTTCCCGTCCGATCTCGGCGGTAATCACGAGACCATCACGGAGCCCGTTCGAGAGCTGTGGCGTTCGTCACATGCCGGACGCAGGTGCCCGCTGCGGTCGTTTTGTCCCTCAGATGGCTCACAGCCTGCCCTCCCTGACATCACGAACCGGCCATGACCTGGGCCGCTGAGCTATCCGTGGAGATCAGGCGCACTGTAGTTTTTGCGCCATGGAGGAGCTGGACCGTCAAATCGTGCAGCTGCTCGTCAAGGACGGGCGGATGAGCTACACGGACCTGGGCAAGGCCACGGGTCTGTCCACGTCGGCCGTGCACCAGCGGGTGCGCCGGCTGGAGCAGCGTGGCGTCATCCGCGGCTATGCCGCGGTCGTCGACCCGGAGGCCGTGGGGCTGCCCATGACGGCGTTCATCTCGGTGAAACCGTTCGATCCCAGCGCCCCCGACGACATCGCGGACCGCCTGGCCGGCGTCCCGGAGATCGAGGCGTGCCACAGCGTGGCGGGCGACGAGAACTACATCCTCAAGGTGCGCGTGGCGACCCCGCACGAACTGGAGGAACTGCTGGCGCGGCTGCGGAGCCTGGCGGGGGTGTCGACGCGGACGACGGTGGTGCTGTCGACGCCGTACGAGGCTCGGCCGCCGAAGATCTAGGTCCAACCGCCGTGGGGCTGTCGGTCGCGTGTCGACCGCGGGTACGTCGTGGCTGGTCGCGCCCACGCGGCGGAGCCGCATATGGATACAGCCCCGCGCCCCTTCGGGGGCGCTTTCGGGTGCCCCTCGTTCAGAGTGATCGGTGTGAGGGGCGAGACTGGTCCCCATGACTGAGCGTGCCCCCGAACCCAAGACCGTTCTTCTCCGTCGTGGAGAGGTTCACAGTCCCGCCGATCCGTTCGCGACCGCGATGGTCGTGGAGCGGGGGCAGGTTGCCTGGGTCGGGTCCGAGGGGGCCGCCGACGCCTTCGCGGACGGGGTCGACGAGGTCGTCGACCTGGACGGCGCCCTGGTCACCCCCGCCTTCACGGACGCCCATGTCCACACCACGTCCACCGGGCTCGCCCTGACCGGCCTCGACCTGTCCGGCGCGGGCTCGCTGGCCGCGGCGCTGGCGCTGGTCAGGGACTTCGCCGCCGGCCGTCCGGACGACCGGGTCCTGCTCGGGCACGGCTGGGACGCCTCCCGCTGGGCCGACGGCCGCCCGCCGACCCGCGCCGAGCTGGACGCGGCCACCGGCGGACGTCCGCTCTACCTCTCCCGTATCGACGTCCACTCGGCGGTCGTCACCACGGCCCTGCTGGACCTGGTCCCGGGCGCGGTGCCCCGCGAGGACGCCCCGCTCACCAGTGACGCCCACCACGCCGTACGCGCCGCCGCGTTCGCGGCCGTGACGCCCGCCCAGCGTGCCGAGGCCCAGCGCATCGCCCTCGCGCACGCGGCCTCCCTCGGTATCGGCACCGTGCACGAGTGCGGCGGGCCGAAGATCTCCTCCGAGGACGACTTCACCGGTCTGCTTCGGCTCGCGACCGAGGCGGCCGGCCCCAGGGTCGTCGGCTACTGGGCCGAGGAGGACGCCGACAAGGCGCGGGAGCTGGGTGCGCTCGGCGCGGCCGGCGACCTGTTCGTGGACGGGGCCCTCGGCTCGCACACCGCCTGCCTGCACCAGCCGTACGCCGACGCCGGTCACACCACCGGATCCGCCTATCTGGACGCGGCCGCCGTCGCCGCCCATGTCGCCGCCTGCACCGAGGCGGGTCTGCAGGCCGGCTTCCACGCCATCGGCGACGCCGCCGTGACCGCCGTCGTGGAGGGCGTGCGCGCCGCCGCCGAGAAGGTCGGCCCGGCTCGCGTCCGCGCCGCCCGGCACCGCGTCGAGCACGCCGAGATGCTCACCCCCGAGCACGTCGCCGCGTTCGCCGAGTTCGGTCTGATCGCCTCCGTGCAGCCCGCCTTCGACGCGCTGTGGGGCGGGGAGGACGGTATGTACGCCCAGCGGCTCGGTGCCGAGCGGGCCCGCACCCTCAACCCGTTCGCCGCCCTCCTCAAGGCCGGGGTCCCGCTCGCCTTCGGCTCCGACAGCCCCGTCACCCCGCTCGATCCCTGGGGGACCGTCCGGGCCGCCGCCTTCCACCGGACGCCCGAGCACCGGGTCTCCGTACGTGCCGCGTTCACCGCGCACACCCGCGGCGGCTGGCGCGCGATCGGCCGGGACGACGCGGGCGTCCTGGTGCCCGGCGCACCCGCCGACTACGCGCTCTGGCGCACCGACGAACTGGTGGTGCAGGCGCCGGACGACCGGGTCGCCCGCTGGTCCACCGACCCGCGCTCCGGCACCCCCGGCCTGCCCGACCTGACCCCCGGCCGCGCGCTGCCGGTCTGTCTGCGCACCGTGGTGGGCGGCCGGACCGTGTTCGTACGACCGGGCGAGTGACCCGCCGCATTCGTACGGCCGGGCGAGTGATCTCCCGGGGTGGCGCGGCCGTGATCGACGGCCGCCGCTCCGTCTCGCGACCTGCGCATCCTCCGCGCTGACCAGGGCTTTGAGGTAGTTTCCGCAGGTCAAACGGCTGTTGACAGCCAGCGGCAGCGGGCCGGTAGGTTCGGCCGAGTCCACCACCGGACGCCCGACCGGGGAGCAGTTCGCGCACTCGTCGCAGCGCCGCTGGGTCAGGGACGGTGTGCCGCACCGGGGCACCGTCACTGGGAGCCAGGCTCAGCGCCCGCGCCGACGAGGGAACGTTCCGGCCGGTCGGGAGGTGTGACCCGGGTGGGGCCCGGACGCTCAGTAGACAACGGCTTTCGGTCGACCCGCAGCCAGCGGGTCCCAGGTCGGCCCGAAGGGCGCCGGGCCCCCATCCGTAGGGGAAGAGGGTGGCTCCGCGGGGGAACAAAGTGGCCTCGCGGGGGAACACGGTGGCGAAAGCGCGGATGGCGGCCACCCGAAACGGGCATCCTTACCCCGTTCTTGCGGAATCGACACCACCATACGAACGAGCTGTCGCGTCAGCGCAGGCCGCGGCCACTATGGTGGTCCCCTGCGTACGACATGAAGGGGCAGCAGTGAACGACGGCGACGGGACCCTCGCGGCACAGGCCCAGGGGAGGCGGTTCGGCCCGCTCGGCACGGCCTTGGTGATCATTCCCACGTACAACGAGGCGGAGAACATCAAGTCCATCGTCGGCCGGGTGCGGCAGGCCGTCCCCGAGGCGCACGTGCTGGTGGCGGACGACAACAGCCCTGACGGCACGGGCAAGCTCGCCGACGAACTGGCCGCCGAGGACGACCATGTCCAGGTGCTGCACCGCAAGGGCAAGGAAGGCCTCGGCGCCGCCTACCTCGCGGGCTTCCACTGGGGCATGGACAACGGTTACGGCGTGCTCGTCGAGATGGACGCCGACGGTTCCCACCAGCCGGAGGAGCTGCCCCGGCTGCTGACCGCGCTGAAGGGCGCCGACCTGGTGCTCGGCTCCCGCTGGGTGCCCGGCGGCCGGGTCGTCAACTGGCCGAAGTCCCGTGAGTTCATCTCCCGGGGCGGTTCCCTGTACTCGCGCCTCGCGCTCGATCTCCCGCTCCGGGACATCACCGGCGGCTACCGCGCCTTCCGCCGCGAGACCCTGGAGGGCCTGGGGCTGGACGAGGTCGCCTCGCAGGGCTACTGCTTCCAGGTCGATCTGGCCCGCCGGGCGGTCAAGGCCGGCTTCCAGGTCGTCGAGGTGCCCATCACCTTCGTCGAGCGGGAGTTCGGCGACTCCAAGATGAGCCGGGACATCCTCGTCGAGGCGCTGTGGCGGGTCACCTCGTGGGGCGTCACCGAGCGGGTGGGCAAGATGACCGGCAAGGGCAAGTCCTCCTAGCACCGGCCAGGGCAGGCCCTCCTGGCACCGGCAACGGCAGGCCCTTCCGGCGGACTCCGGCGAACCGCACAGTTCCGGCTGATCATCCCCTTATGCCGCACTGAGCCGGGCCCAGGCACACTGGGTGCATGACGACTGGCGCGCAGACCCCTCCGTACACCGCCCGGCCCCGGCGCTCCCGGCTCGGCAGATACCTGCCGCTGGCTGCCGCGGTGTGGCTGGTGCTGGAGATCTGGCTGCTGACGGTGGTCGCCGGCGCGGCGGGCGGCATGACCGTCTTCCTGCTGCTGGTGGCGGGCTTCGTCGCCGGTGCCGTGGTCATCAAGCGCGCGGGCCGGCGCGCCTTCCGGAGCCTCAACGAGGCGATCCAGCGCGGCGGCTCCTCGGAGCGCGGTGGTGGCAACGGCCTGATGATGCTGGGCGGCCTGCTCCTCATGATCCCCGGCCTGGTCTCCGACGCCCTCGGCCTGCTGCTCCTGCTGCCGCCGGTCCAGAAGGCGGTCTCCCGCCTCGCGGAACGCACCCTCGACCGCAGACTCCGCGCCGCCGCCCCCGGCACCCTGGGCAACGCCTTCCAGCAGGCCCGTATGCACCGCCCGGACGGAAAGGTGGTCCAGGGCGAGGTGATCCGCAACGACGGTCCCGAGCCGGGGGACGAGCCGACGGGAGAGCGGCCGCCGCTGACGCGCTGATGATCCCGGCACGGGACGACCGAGGGCGCCGTACGTTCACAGAACGTACGGCGCCCTCGGTGGTTGTGTCGGCTTCCGTCAAGCGGAACTATGCGGACTTGCGGCTGTCCCTGGGATGAATCGCGATGTTCATCGCCCCGGAACGCAGAACCGCCAGACGCTCCTCAAGGACCTCTTCGAGTTCCTCACGGGTGCGCCGCTCCATCAGCATGTCCCAGTGGGTACGCGCGGGCTTGGCCTTCTTCTCTTCAGGGCCGTCGCCGTCTACCAGAAGTGCCTGGGCCCCGCAGACCTTGCACTCCCACTCCGGCGGGATCTCCGCCTCGACCGAGAAGGGCATCTCGAAGCGGTGCCCCTTCTCGCATGCGTACTCCACGGCCTGGCGCGGGGCCAGGTCGATACCGCGGTCCGTCTCGTAGCTGGTCACCACGAGGCGCGTACCGCGAAGAGCTCGCTCACTCATGAATCGTGCCTCCCGGGCTTGTCGCCCACAGGACAGGTGTCGCTGTCGTCGTCATCCGGTCAACGTCCGGTCGGCGGTAAAGATTCCCGTTCCGGGTCATGCGTCGCCGTCGTAGCCGCCCCTTGTTGTACCCACCGGCGCCCGGTTTGTCACATCTGCTAACAGATGTCACCCAGCGTTTCGGCATCTTTGACGCGCAGTAACGGTACGCCTGGCAGGCCAAACGCGTACACTACCGCCCTTCCGCGTTGAACGCTAAATCTTCTGTTGGATCTTTCCGCTGGATCTTCTAAACCTTCTGCGGGACCGGATTGCCGGCCTCGCTGATCGCCTGTCGCACCGGCACCCGCGCGAGCAGCGCGAACCCGATGACGAAGAAGGCCACCAGCGAGATGATCGCCGAGCGGTAGCTCCCGGTCAGCTGGTAGGTGATCCCGAACAACAACGGTCCCAGCCAGCTCATCCCCCGATCGCTCATCTCGTACGCCGCGAAGTACTCGGCTTCTTTTCCGGGCGGTACGAGATGCGAGAACAGTGAGCGGGACAGGGCCTGGCTGCCGCCGAGGACCAGGCCGATGCCACCCGCGAGGACGAAGAACCACACCGGTGCCTCGGCCGGCAGGAAGTACCCGGCCGCCAGCGTCACCGTCCAGGCCACCAGTGATCCGAGGATCGTGCGTTTCGCCCCGTACGTCCTGGCCAGCCGCCCCATCGTCAGGGCGCCCGCCACGGCCAGCACCTGCACCAGCAGGACCGCGACGATGAGCGTCGACTGGCCGAGCCCGAGTTCCTCGGAGCCGTAGACGGACGCCTGGGAGATCACGGTCTGGATGCCGTCGTTGTAGATGAGGTACGCCAGCAGGAAGGAGAGCGTCAGTGGATGGCGGCGCATGTCCCTGGCGGTCGCCGCGAGTTGCCGCAGCCCCGGCGCCGTGGCGCCGGCCTCCTGGCCGCGCCGGCCGCCCCGGTCGCGCAGCCGCCGCAGCGGTACGAGGGTGAAGGCGCCCCACCACAGGCCCGCCCCGGCCAGGCAGATGCGGACCGCCTCCGTCTCGGAGAGGCCGAAGGAGTCGTGTGCGGAGTAGAGGACCAGGTTGACGATCAGCACAAGTGAGCCCGACGCGTAGCCGAAGGCCCAGCCCCGGGAGGAGATGGTGTCGCGTTCCTCGGGAGGGGCGATCTGGGGGAGGTAGGAGTTGTAGAGCATCAGGGCGACGGACTGGGCGGCGTTCGCGACGATCAGCAGCAGCCCGCCGAGCAGATAGCGGTCGCCGTCCAGGAAGAACATGCCCGTCGTCGCCGCGGCCCCGGTGTACGCGGCCGCGGCGAGCAGCTGCTTCTTGCGGCCGGTACGGTCGGCCGCGCTGCCCACCAGGGGCATGAGCACGACCGCGAGGATCACCGACAGGGAGACCGAGTAGGCGAAGAAGGAGCCCGCCCGGACCGGTATGCCGAGCGGATGCACATAGCCGTCGGCGTCCGCCGCGTGGTCGGCGACCGATGTGAGGTACGGGCCGAGGAACACGGTGAGGACGCTCGTCGAGTAGACCGAGCACGCCCAGTCGTAGAAGTACCAGCCGCGCTGTTCGCGCCGCAGCTCGGTGGCCTCGTCGAAGACCTCCGTCCGCACGGTTTCGGTGCCCACCCGCGCCCTTGCCCTCTCCCGCAGCAGTACCGCCCGCGCGCCTCAGAACCAGACGCCGCGCTTCTGCATGACCTCACGCAACGTGTCGATGTGATCGGTCATGATGCCATCGACTCCCAGGTCCAGGAGCCGGTGCATCCGATCGGGCTCGTTGATGGTCCATACGTGCACGTGCAGCCCGCGCGCGTGGGCGGCGCGCACGAAGCGCCGGTCGACCACCGGGACGCCCGACTGGGACTCGGGCACCTGTGCCGCGACCGCCGACCGGCGCACCGCCGCGGGCAGTCCCCAGGAGCGCAGCCGCAGCCCGACCACACCGCGCGTGCCGAACGAGGTGGCGAGGCGCGGCCCCGCCAGCCGCTGCGCCCGCAGCACCCGCACCTCCGAGAACGACCCGACGCACACCCGGTCGTAGGAGTCCGTCTTCTCGATCAGGTCCAGGAGCGGCCGCAGGGCCGGCTCCGCCTTGGCGTCCACGTTCCAGCGGACGTCCGGGAACTCCTCCAGCAGCTCCTCGAAGAGGGGGAGCGGCTCGCGGCCGGCCACGCGCGCGTGCCGTACGTCCTCCCACGGCAGGTCGCCGATCCGGCCGGCCCCGTCGGTGACCCGGTCCAGTGTGTCGTCGTGGAAGGCGACGAGCCTGCCGTCCGCCGTGGCGTGCACATCCGTCTCGATGTACCGGTAGCCGAGCTCGACCGCCCGCCGGAACTGCGCCACGGTGTTCTCCAGGCCGTCCGCGGCTCCGCCTCGATGGGCGAAGGCGATGGGGCCGGGGTGGTCCAGGTACGGGTGGCGTATCAGCGTGCTCACTTCCGCAGTATGGCGCGCTCGGGTGACCCCGTGGCAACGACCGTGCTGCGGCCGGATGCCGCCGGGACGGCGAACACCTTCAGGAACAGCTGTGCGAGCGGGCCGATGGACACGGCGTAGAGCAGGGTGCCGACGCCCACGGTCCCGCCGAGCGCGAACCCGGTGACGACCACCGCGACCTCGATCGCCGTACGGATGAGCCGGATCGAACGGCCGGTACGCCGGTGCAGCCCCGTCATCAGGCCGTCCCGGGGACCGGGCCCGAAGCTCGCCGCGATGTACAGACCGGTCGCCGCCCCGTTGAGCACGATGCCGGCCGCCATCAGCGGAATCCGCACCGCGAACCCGTGCACCTCGGGGACGACGGCGAGCGCGGCGTTCATGGCGAGGCCGATGACGAAGACGTTGGAGACCGTGCCGAGGCCCGGCCGCTGGCGCAGCGGGATCCACAGGAGCAGCACGGCCGCCCCCACGATGATCGACACCGTGCCGATGCTGAGCCCGGTGTGCCCGGCGAGCCCCTGGTGCAGCACACCCCAGGGCTCAAGGCCGAGGCCCGCCTCGACGAGAAGCGCGGAACTCACGCCGTACAGCGTGAGCCCCGCATAGAGCTGGACCAACCGTCGCCCGAGACGGCCTTGCGTGGACAAGGGATACCCCCCTGGTGGTAAAGGTGGACTGACCCATGTCACTCTGTGGCTCGGGAGGGAAAGCCATCCATGGCCAATTCGGGGAAGGTGGACTGATTCGCATGGCGCAGTGGACCTCGGCGGTGGGGGCCGCACAGCTCGCCCGGCTGCTCAACTCGCAGCAGGACCGCCCGGTCGGCCCCGGCACCCGGCGTCCGCCCGCCTACCGCGCCCTCGCCGACGGCATCCGGCTGCTGGTCCTGGAGGGCCGGGTCCCGGTCGCCGCCCGGCTGCCCGCCGAACGCGAACTGGCCCTCGCCCTGTCCGTCAGCCGTACGACGGTGGCGGCGGCCTACGAGGCGCTGCGCGCGGAGGGCTTCCTGGAGTCCCGCCGGGGGGCGGGAAGCTGGACCGCGGTCCCGGCGGGCAACCCGCTGCCGGCCCGTGGCCTGGAACCCCTGCCCCCCGAGGCGCTCGGCTCGGTGATCGACCTGGGCTGCGCCGCTCTGCCGGCCCCCGAGCCGTGGCTGACCCGCGCGGTCCAGGGTGCCCTGGAGGAACTCCCGCCGTACGCCCACACCCATGGCGACTACCCGGCCGGACTCCCCGTCCTCCGTTCGATGATCGCCGAGCGCTACACGGCGCGCGGGATCCCCACCATGCCCGAGCAGATCATGGTCACGACCGGTGCGATGGGCGCGATGGACGCGATCTGCCACCTCTTCGGCGGCCGGGGCGAGCGCATCGCCGTCGAGTCGCCGTCGTACGCCAACATCCTCCAGCTGATGCGGGAGGCCGGCGCCCGTCTGGTGCCGGTGGCGATGGCCGACGGGCTGAGCGGCTGGGACGTGGACCGCTGGCGCCAGGTACTGCGGGAGGCGGCGCCCCGGATCGCGTACGTGGTCGCCGACTTCCACAACCCCACCGGGGCGCTCGCCGACGACGACCAGCGGCGCCGGCTGGTGGACGCGGCCCGCTCGGCGGGCACGGTGCTGGTCGCCGACGAGACGATGAGCGAGCTGTGGCTGGACGACGACGTGGAGATGCCCCGCCCCGTCTGCGGCTTCGATCCGGCGGGTTCGACCGTCATCACGGTCGGCTCGGCCAGCAAGGCGTTCTGGGCGGGGATGCGCATCGGCTGGGTCCGGGCGGCTCCGGACGTGATCCGCAGCCTGGTCGCCGCGCGGGCCTACGCCGACCTGGGCACGCCGGTGCTGGAGCAGCTGGCGGTGAACTGGCTGTTCAGCACGGGGGGCTGGGCCCAGGCCGTCGAGCTGCGCCGGGCCCAGGCCCGCGAGAACCGCGAGGCGCTGGTGACGGCGGTACGGCGGGAGCTGCCGGAGTGGGAGTTCGAGGTGCCGAAGGGCGGGCTGACGCTCTGGGTCCGGGCGGGCGGCCTGTCCGGCTCGCGGCTGGCGGAGGCGGGGGAGCGGGTGGGGGTACGCGTCCCGTCCGGTCCGCGGTTCGGGGTCGACGGGGCCTTCGAGGGCTATGTACGCCTTCCGTTCACCGTCGGAGGGGCGGTGGCGGAGGAGGCGGCGGCGCGGCTGGCTGCGGCGGCGCGGTTGGTGGAGGCGGGGCTGAGTGGGGGGAGTGCGGAGGCGCCGCGAACTTTTGTCGCGTAGCGGCCGGTAGTGCTTCGGCTGCGGGCGGGTGGGGGCTGGTCGCGCAGTTCCCCGCGCCCCTTACGGGGCGCTTCGCAGCTACTCAGCTGCGGGCAGGCGTGCCGCAGGGCGGCACGGGTGGGCGCAGCGGCACCCCGCAAGCGCGGGCGAGCGACACCCGCCCCCACCTCAGCCCTCGGCGACCACAGCCTCCAAAGGCGCCGCCTGCTCCACCACCTCACTCCTCGGCGGCAACAAAGCCAGCACCGCCTCCCGGTCCACCTCGCTCGTCGCGTCGTCGTACGGATCCGGCGTCGCCGGCACCTGAAGCCGCAGCACCGGCCCGTGCCCCAGCCGCGCATACCCCCGCCCCGGCGGCACCTGAGCCAACGGCGTCGTGTGCGGCGGCGCCCCCAGTGCCGCCGCCAGCTCGTCCGGCAGCGCCGGTCCCAGTACGACACGCGCGCGCGTGTGCCGTTGTACCGCCTCGCTCAACACGTCCGCGCTGTCGAGCTGTTCGGCGACCACCACGGTGACGTTCGCCGCGCGGCCGTGCCGGAGAGGGACCTGGAGGAGGGCCTGCGGGTCCTTGTGCCCGTCCGCCGAGGCCAGATGGACGAAGGCGCTCGGGCGGTCGAGGAGGATCCACAGGGGCCGCCGGCAGTCGTCCGGCGGCGGATGGCCCGCCTGGCGCGCGCGGTTGAGCGCGATGAGCCGCCGTTCCGTCTCGTTCGCGGCCCACTCCAGGCTGGCCAGCGCCCCGGCGAGCCCGCACTCCACGGCGAGGACCCCGTCCCGGCCGTTGAGGCACAGGTACTCGCCGGTGCCGCCGCCCTCGACGATGAGGACGTCGCCGTACTGGAGGGTCTGCAGGGCGATGGAGCGCAGCAGGGTCGAGGTGCCGCTGCCGGGGCGGCCCATGACCAGCAGGTGCGGCTCGGTGGAGCGGGCGCCGGTGCGCCAGACCACCGGCGGTACGTCACGCTGCTCGTCGCCGTACGCGAGCGGGAGCGTGCGCTGGACCTCGCTGGGGTCGGTGAACCCGAGGACCGTCTCGCCCGGCGCGGTGACGAACCGCTGGGCGGCGATGTCGGTGGGCAGCGGGGCGAGGACGGTGACCGTGAGCCGGTTGCCCTCCTCGTCCCACGCGAAGTGGTACTCGCGGCCCCGCCCGGACTTCGCGGTGAGCAGGTGCTCGATCCGGGTGCGGGCCTCGGGCTCGCCGTCCGGGAAGTACGCGGGGTAGCGGATCAGAAGCTGGCCGAGGCGGCCCGCGTCGTCGAACTCGTGGGCGAGGAAGGCCTTCTCCCACTCCCCGCCGTGTGCGTACAGCGGCGCCGGGTCCTCGGCGGCCGAGAAGTACGGCACCAGGGCCTCGTACAGGGACTGGAGCCGCTGGGTCTGCGACTCGTCGGGGCCCTCCGGCGGGGGCGGGGCGTGGTCACGGCCGTGCCAGGCGCTCGCCGCCATCAGGGTGATGACGGCGAGCAGGGGTCCGTACGGCACCAGCGCCACGACCAGGACGACCGAGGCCACCAGGAACAGCAGTGGCCCACGCTTGTCCTTCGGTGTCTCCGCCCACCTGCGCCGCCCGGCCGAGGCCAGCCGACTCAGCCCGCGGGTCACGGTGATGAGCGGGTGGAGGACGTCGGTGGCGTTGTCGGCAGCCGTCCGGGCCAGCTCCCGGCTTCGGGCGAGCTGCGCGGTGCCGTTGCTCAGAATGCGGGGGAGGGGGCGCCGGGCCACTGCTGTCTCCTGATGGTGCGTACGGGCGGGAGGAGCGTCAGAACTTGATGCCGCCGAGCAGGCTCGCCAGGCTCTCGCCGCCTGCCTTGATGCTCGGTGCGATGGCCGTGCTGGCGAGATAGAAGCCGAAGAGTGCCGAGACCGTGGCGTGCGACGGCTTCAGTCCGTCCTTGCGGAAGAAGAGGAAGACGACGATGCCGAGCACGATGACGCCTGAGATGGAGAGGATCATTTGAGATCTCCTGGTGTCGAGGGGGGACAGTCACCATGAGTTCTTCCAGGATCACAGCAGGTATCCATACGATTAAAGGTGCAATTGGGTGAAATTCTGTGAATTTCACCCAATTGGTGGATTATTTCTGACCTGCAGTGACCGGGCCGGCCGCCTTCCGGTGCGGGAATGTGATCGTTCGGCGGGACTGGGGTGATCTTTACCTCGGGCAGATCCGGTCATGTTCACCCTGGGCCAGTACGCTGGCGATTCACTCGTACGGCCCCACGGCCCGCCCGTTGCCGTACGCTCCCTCAGTCCACGAAAGTCCCCGCAGCGCACAGGAGAGGCGGTCCGGCCGATGAGCGAAGCCCCCGACCCCGAGGTCGTGGAGCTGGCGACCAAGATCTTCGATCTGGCCCGGCAGGGGCGGACCGAGGCGCTCGTGACGTACCTCGACGCGGGCGTTCCGGCCAACCTCACCAACGACCGCGGGGACTCCCTCGTGATGCTCGCCGCCTATCACGGGCACGCCGACGCGGTGCGCGAGCTGCTCGCCCGGGGTGCCGAGGCGGACCGGGTCAACGACCGAGGTCAGACCCCCCTCGCCGGAGCGGTCTTCAAGGGCGAGACGGAAGTGGTCAAGGCGCTGGTGGAAGCCGGCGCGGACCCGGCGGCGGGCACTCCGTCGGCCGTCGACACTGCACGGATGTTCGGCAAGGCGGAGGTTCTGGAACTGTTCGGTACCTCCTGACCCATCTGTTCTGACCAGCTAAAACACACAAAACGGGGGAGGCGGTACAGGGCCGCCGAAATTTCGGTCGCGGCAGGTCGAAGTGCCGAGTCATCATGACGTCGTGATTCACGGACGCGATGGCTGGGCAGGTGTTGCCGCACCGCGCGGGCCGTGATGCGGCCCGCATGGGCCACTGACGAGAGGCAGAGAGAAATGGTCTACAGCAAGCAAGAGACGGCGGGCGCTCCGACGTTGTGTCACGCGGCCAGGTAGTGCGTGTTCTCCGGTTGCGTCGACGCTTGATGTGAGGCTGTTTCCCATGTTCGATCCGGTCATAGCGCCCAGCGGTACGCTGCTCGGCCTGCTTCAGCGGGGCCGCGGCGACGGCACGCTGCACGCGCTCACCGCCCCGCGCGCCGAGGCGCTCGCGGCGCTGAACCACTGTGTGCTCCACGACCCCCGCCACGACTGGCAGGTGGAGAACCGCTCTCTGTACTACGCCCGGCTCTACGTCGACCTGCACGGCGAGCTGGACGCCATCGAAGCGCACCTCTTCGACCCCGAGGACGTCCTCGACACCGAGGAGTCCCGCACCGGCCTCGCGCTGGCCGTGCTCGGGCACCTCGCCTCCTACGGCAGGAGGGACGCGCTCGAACTGCTGCGCAGGTACGCCGCGACCGGCTCGAACTGGGCCTGGGCCCTGGACGAGCTGGCGCTGCGCGACGACGACGCGGGCCTGCGCGCCCTCGCCGCCCCGGTGCTCGCGCGCTTCACCGCGGACGCCGAGGGCGAGGCCGAGCTGGCCGTCGCCGTACGGGACGCCTTCGAGCCACGGCCCTGGCGGCTTTGGGCCGAGGATCCCCGCGAATCGATCGGCACGCGCGTGCGTGCCGCGCAGGAAACCGGCTGTTTCGACCGCTGGCAGCGCCAGATGCGACCTACCGGGCCCCGTCCGGGGTGGAGCGTGCGGGCCGTCTTCGAATGGGCCCAGCAGGGCGTCGAGCGCGGCGCCGCCCTCCATGTGCCGGCCGCCCGCTGCCTGGTCGCCGTCGCCGGGCCCGAGGACCGGCCGGAGATCCTCCAGGCCGCCAAGGACGGCATCGACGGAGCCCGCTGCACCGCCCTGCGCTACCTCGCCGACAGCAACGACCCCGACGCGCTGAACCTGATCGAGGCCGCGGTGGCCGACGGCACGGTGACCGTCGTGGAGGCCGCCGTCGACGCCTTCGAACGCATGCGCAGTATCGCCGCCGTCGAGCGCGCCCGGGGCTGGGCCCGCCGGCCCGACGCCCTCGGGGCCGCGGCCGGCCGGATGCTGGCCTGCCGGGGCGGCACCAAGGACAGCGAACTGGTCCTCGCCGCGTTGCGGGAAGCCGTACGCGGCGAAGGCCCGGACGCGCCGACGCTGTGGACCCTCGTCGACGGCACCGGACGCCTCGGCATCGTCTGCGCCGCGCCCGTCCTGCGCCATGTCTACCGCGAGACCGCCTCGTCCCACCTCCGTGGCCGCGCCGCCCGCGCCCTGGCCGCCACCGATCCCTCCTTCGCCACCGGCTTCGCCGTCGAATGCCTGTGGGACTGCGAGGAGACCACCCGCGAAATCGCCGCCCGGCACGCCGAGACCGGTGACGCCCGGGTCGTCGAACAGCTCCGCCGGCTCGCCGCCGATCCCGCCGAGGAGGCGGAGGTCCAGACGGCCGTACGCAGCCGCATCGGACCGGACCCGGCCGCCATGTGACATATCACTGCACCGCGCACCTGCTTCACCACGGGAACCACGGGGGATCCCGCACACGTTCCATCCGCGGAAGACCGCCCGCCGGGTGAACAACCGGTGACCGGCGAGTCGGCCGGGTGTGGACGCCGGCTGGCCTGCTCGGGTGTGCAGGCCAACGCTCATGGGACGTTTAACCATCGGAAAGATCCACTTTGACGCGGCCACGTCCAGCGCGGCGACAACACCGGTATGCGTGTCGTCATCGTGACCGAATCCTTTCCCCCCGATGTGAACGGCGTGGCCCACTGCGCGCTCCAGACCGCCCGACACCTCGTCGATCGCGGTCACGCTCCCCTCGTCGTCGCACCGGCTCCCGCCCCCGGAAACAGGCTCGCCGCGGCCGCCGCGCCCTGCCCTGTCGTCCATGTCCCCTCCCTTCCGCTCCCGGGCTATCCCCAGGTCCGCGTGGCTCTCCCCAGCCGCAAGCTCGCCGCCGCGTTGATCGAACACCGCCCCGACGTGGTGCACCTGGCCAGCCCCTTCATCCTCGGCGTCCGCGGCATGGCCGCCGCCGCCCGCCTCGGCATCCCGGCCGTCGCGGTCTACCAGACCGACCTGGCCGGATACGCCCGCACCTACGTGGGCGCCGGCGAGGCGGCCGCCTGGCGGCGGATCCGGTCCGTCCACGGCGCCGCCGACCGCACCCTCGCCCCGTCCACCGCCTCTATCAGCGACCTGGAGGCGCACGGGGTGCCCCGGATCCAGCTGTGGCAGCGCGGCGTGGACACGGTCCGCTTCCGTCCCGAGTTCCGCGACGAGGCGCTGCGCCGCGAGATCGCCCCGAACGGCGAGGTCATCGTCGGTTACGTCGGCCGTCTGGCGCCGGAGAAGCAGGTCGAACTCCTCGCCGGGGTCTGCGGCCTGGAGGGCGTGAAGGTCGTGATCGTGGGCGACGGGCCCGCTCAGGCCCACCTCACCGAGGTGCTGCCGGGCGCGGTCTTCCTCGGCCGCCGCACCGGCGACGACCTCGCCCGGATCTTCGCCTCGTTCGACGTCTTCGCGCACACCGGCCCCTTCGAGACGTTCTGCCAGACCGTCCAGGAGGCCATGGCCAGCGGAGTCCCGGTCGTCGCGCCCGCCGCCGGCGGCCCGATCGACCTGGTCGACCACGGCCGAACCGGGTTCCTGGTCCCGCCGCGCGACGCCGGTGCCGTACGGGAGGCCGTGGCCTCGCTCGTCGCCGACGCCGGGATGCGGGCCTCGTTCGGCCTCGCCGCGCGGATCACGGTCGAGGGCCGCACCTGGGCGGCGGTCGGCGACCAGCTGATCGGCCACTACGAGGACGTGCTCGCGGCGCGCCGGCCGGTGGTGGCGGCATGAGCGGCACCTCGTCGGGCCCCCTGCGCATCGTCCGGCTCGCCAACTTCGTCGCCCCCGCCTCGGGCGGTCTGCGCACCGCCCTGCGCGAGCTCGGCAAGGGCTTCGTGGCGGCCGGGCACGAATCGGTCCTGATCGTGCCGGGCGAGCGCTACTCGGACCGGGTCGAGGAGCAGGGCCGGGTCATCACACTGCCCGGCCCGCTGCTGCCCGGCACCGGCGGCTACCGCGTCCTCGTCGACAAGAAGCGGGTGCAGAACATCCTGGAGCACCTCGCCCCGGACCGCCTGGAGGTGTCCGACCGCACCACCCTGCGCTGGACCGGCCGCTGGGCCCGGCGCGCCCGGATACCCGCGGTGATGGTCTCCCACGAGACCGCCGACGGAGTCCTGCGCACCTGGGGCATGTCCGAGAACATGTCCCGGCGCACCGCCGACGCGCTCAACATCCGTACGGCGCACACGTACGCGCGCGTGGTGTGCACCACCGAGTTCGCCGAGCGCGAGTTCATCCGCATCGGCGCGCGCAACGTCGTACGCGCCCCCCTGGGCGTAGACCTGACGGGCCGCCACCCCTCGCTGCGCGACTCCGACCTGCGGGCCCGGTACGCGCGCGAGGACGAGGCACTGCTCGTCATGTGCTCGCGGCTCTCCGTGGAGAAGCGGCCCGGCACCGCCATCGACGCCGTCGAGGCGCTGGTACGGCGCGGGCGCCGGGTGATCCTGGTGGTGGCAGGCGACGGGCCGCTGCGGGCGCGTCTGGAACAGCGGGCGCGCGAGCGCCGGCTGCCGGTGACCTTCCTGGGGCACGTCTCCGACCGGGACACCCTGGGCGCGCTGCAGGCGTCCGCCGACGTCGCCCTGGCGCCCGGGCCCGCGGAGACCTTCGGGCTCGCCGCCCTGGAGGCCATGGCCTGCGGGACGCCCGTGGTCGCCAGTGCCTCCTCCGCGCTGCCCGAGGTGATCGGGTCCGCGGGGGCCACCGCGGCCGACCGGGGGGAGGCGTTCGCCGACGCCGTGGAGATGCTCCTGGAGCGGCCCGGCGCCGAGCGCCGGGAAACGGCACGCGCGCGTGCGGAGTGCTTCGGCTGGGGAACGGCCGTGGAGGCGTTCCTCGCCGCGCACGACGCGCCGGTGCTGTCCCGTCGCGACGAGAACGGAACGACGGCACCGGTCCGTCGTGTCGTGCCGGAGGGCGTGGCATGAGAACGGTTCGTTTCGTGGCGCTCGGGGACTCGCTGACCGAGGGCGTGGGCGACCCCGCCGGCGACGGGTGGCGCGGCTGGGCCGCGCTCCTGGCCGGCGGGCTCGCCGCGAAGGAGGTGGAGTTCACCAACCTCGCGGTCAGCGGGGCACAGACCCGGGACGTGCTGGAACGCCAGACCCCGGCCGCACTGGAACTGCGCCCCGACATCGTCGCCGTCGTCATAGGCGTCAACGACACCCTGCGCTGCACTTTCGACATCCACGCGGTGGCCGAACGGCTCGACAAGGTCTACGCGGAGCTGACCGCGCAGGGCGCGACGCTGCTCACGGCGTGCCTGCCCGACCCCGGTTCGATGTGGGGACTGCCGGGCGCCCTGTCCCGCCCGCTGGCCCGCCGGGGGCGTGCGGTCAACATGGTGGTGCACGCCCTGTCCGAGCGGTACGGGGCCGTCCATCTGCACGCGGCGGAGGGCGCCTGGCTCACCGACCGCGAGATGTGGAGCGCGGACCGGCTGCACCCGGGCGAGCGCGGGCACCGGCAGCTCGCCGTCCGCTTCCACGCCCTGCTCGCCCCGCTGGGTATGGCGACGGGGACGGCGCCGTCCCCCGAGCCGGAGTTCCCGCCGCCGACGAAGAAGGCGAGCCTCCTCTGGCTGGCCACGGCCGGCACCGCCTGGGTGATCAGGCGCTGCCGGGACCTGCTGCCCCAGCTGCTGCGGCTGGCCGTCGACGAGATGCGGCACCGCCGCAGGGGCACCAGCGCCCGCCTGGACCTGAGTGCGTCCGCCGCCGTCTCCGCCGCGCTGGCCGCCCTCCAGCCGCCGGAGCGGCCCGCCGACGCCGCGTGACGAGGCCGCTGTGGTGGTGCAGCTGAGGCGTACGGCGGTTCAGCGACGGCGGTTCAGCGACGGCGTACGGCCACGAAGCGGACCGGGACACCAGGGACCGCCTGGGCCGCCGCCGGGAGGTCGGTGGCGCGGACCACCGCGATCACCGGATAGCCGCCGGTGGTCGGATGGTCGGCCAGGAACACCACCGGACGGCCGTCCGGTGGAACCTGCACGGCACCGAGGACCATGCCCTCGCTGGGGAGTTCACCGGGACGGGCCCGCTCCAGGGCGGGCCCTTCCGTGCGCAGCCCGATGCGGTTGCTCGCCGACGACACGCGGTACGCGCGCGAGGTGAACGCCCGCACGGCTGCGGGCGTGAACCAGCCGGCCCGCGGGCCGAGCGTCACCCGCAGCACGAGTTCCGCCGGCGGGGACGGCTGCGGAACGACGTCCACGCGCGCGTGCGGGCCCACAGGGGTGCCCAGCGGCAGCACATCGCCGTCCGCCAGCGGAGCGGGACCGAGCCCGGAGAGCAGATCCGTGGCCCGGCTGCCCAGCACCGGCTCCACGGCGATACCGCCGGAGACGGCCACATAACCCCGTACGCCGGATCGGGCCGCTCCCACCTCCAGCAGTTCCCCGGCCGGAACCACGACGGGCGCGCCCCAGGCCGCCGGACGCCCGCCCACCGTGACGGGGCACGGCGCACCGCCGACCGCCACCACGACGGTCGAACGCGGCCGCACGGCGCATCCGTTGAGCGTCGTCTCCAGAACGGCCGCGTCCGGTGCGTTGCCGACCAGCCGGTTCACGAGCGCAGCGGCGGGCACGTCCAGCGCCCCGGAGCGGGGCACCCCCAGATGCGCGTACCCGGGCCGCCCCCGGTCCTGCACGGTGGTCAGCGCACCGGCCCGTACGACGACGAGCGCGCGGTCGGTCATGCGTCCCCCACCGGCACGAACCGCACGCGTGTCCCCGGCGCCAGCAGCGCGGCCGGCACGCGCGTGTGGTCCCACAGCACCGCGTCCGTCGTCCCGATCAGCTGCCAGCCGCCCGGCGACGACCGCGGGTACACACCGGTGTACGGCCCGGCCAGCGCCACCGCGCCCGCGGGCACCGCGGTACGCGGGGTGGCCCGGCGCGGCACGTCGTAGCGGTCCGGTAGCCCGGTGAGGTAGCCGAAGCCGGGCGCGAAGCCGCAGAAGGCGACCGTGAACTCGGTCTCCGCGTGGATGCGGGCCGCCTCCCGCTCGGGCACCCGCCAGTGGGCGGCGACCTCGGCGAGATCCGGGCCGTCGTAGCGCACGGGCAGCTCGATCGCCGCACGCACGCGTGGGGGAGTGGGCGGGACCACGGTGGCGGCCAGTTCGGTGGCCCGCCGGGCCGGGTCGTCGAGACCGTCGAGCAGGACGGTGCGGGCGGCGGGCACGATCTCGCGGACCGACAGCGAGCCCTCCGCGCGGCGGCGCAGCAACTCTGCGTGCAGAGCCTGGGCCTCCGCGCCGGAGCCGACCTCGACCAGGAGGGCGTCGTCGCCGACCGGATGGATCGTCATGGGCGTGGCTGACGGCGGGCTCGTGCTCACGCTCGTGTCCACACACGTCCTCATGCCCGTCCTCACGCTCGTCGTCATGCTTGTCGTCATGCGAAGGCCGCCACGGTCACGCCCGCCGCCGCGAGCCGCGCGCGCACCCTGCGTGCCAACTCCACGGCGCCCGGGGTGTCGCCGTGCAGACAGAGTGAGCGGGCGCGCACGGAGATGCGTGCGCCGGAGTGCGAGATGACCGCGCCGGAGCGCGCCAGTTCCACCGAGCGCTCCACGACCGTCTCCGGGTCGCTCACCACCGCGCCCTCGTGCCCGCGTGGGACCAGCGTCCCCTGGTCGGTGTACGCCCGGTCCGCGAACGCCTCCGTCACGGCCGGCAGCCCCGCCTGCTCCGCCAGCGCCAGCACCCGGGAACCGGGCAGCCCCAGAACGGGCAGCGAGGCGTCCGCGAGGAGCACGCCGTCGACCACCGCGGCGGCCTGCTCCTCGTCGTGCACGACCCGGTTGTAGAGCGCGCCGTGCGGCTTCACGTACGCCACGCGCGCCCCGGCCGCACGGGCGAAGACCTCGAGGGCGCCGATCTGGTAGGCCACCTCGGCCGCCAGCTCGGCGGGCGGCACGTCCATCGCGCGCCGCCCGAACCCCGCCAGGTCCCGGTAGGACACCTGGGCGCCGATCGTCACCCCGCGCCCGGCCGCCAGCTCGCACACCCGCCGCATGGTGGCCGCGTCCCCCGCATGGAAGCCGCAGGCCACATTGGCGCTGGTCACGACGGACAGCAGCTGCTCGTCGTCGGTGAGCCGCCAGCGGCCGAAGCCCTCGCCGAGATCGGCGTTCAGGTCGATCGAGGTCATGGATGCGCTGTCTCTCCTGTCAGGCCACGCGGTACTGCTCGTCGCGGGCGTCGGTGATGAACATCTGGCCCGGCGCGTGCGTGATGGCGAACGGCGGCCGGGAGGCCATCACCGCCGCCTGCGGGGTCACCCCGCACGCCCAGAACACCGGGATGTCGTCCGGGTCGGCGTCCACCGGGTCGCCGAAGTCGGGCCGGCCGAGGTCGTCGATGCCGAGCGCCGAGGGATCGCCGCAGTGTACGGGGCCTCCGTGCACCGCCGGGAGCAGACTGCTCTCCCGGATCGCGGTCGACAGATGCTGCGGCGGCACCGGGCGCATGGACACCACCATCGGCCCCCGCAGCCGTCCCGCCGGACGGCACGGCCGGCTGGTCACGTACATGGGCACGTTCCGGCCCTGCTCGACATGGCGTATCGGCACCCCTGCCCCGGCCAGCGCCCACTCGAACGTGAAGCTGCACCCGAGCAGGAACGACACCAGATCGTCCCGCCAGTACGCGCGCACGTCCGTCGGCTCGTCCACCAGCTCCCCGTCCCGCCACACCCGGTAGCGCGGCAGGTCGGTACGCAGGTCCGCGCCCTCGGCGAGTTCGGTGCCGGTCGCACCGGCGTCGGTGACGTCGAGCACCGGACAGGGCTTCGGATTGCGCTGGCAGAACAGCAGCATGTCGTACGCCCAGTCGGCGGGCACCGAGATCAGGTTGGCCTGCGTATGACCGGCCGCGACCCCGGCCGTGGGGCCCGTGAGGCCTTCCCGGAAGCGGGCCCGGGCACTTCTCGGGCTCCACGCGTGCGCGTGCTCGTCGACGAGCGTGACGGGGCGGTCTTCCGTGGCCAGGGTGAGAACGTGATCTTCCGTACGGTTCACGCCAGTTCCTTTCCGCGCGTCTCCGGCAGTCCGAACAGGGCCAGGGCCGCGAGTGCGTAGCCGGCCGCGCCGAAGACCAGCGCGCCGCCCACGCCCCAGCTGTCGGCCAGGAAGCCCACCAGGGTCGGGAAGACCGCGCCCACCGCGCGGCCCGTGTTGTACGTGAAGCCCTGCCCGGTGCCGCGCACCGCCGTCGGGTACAGCTCGCTCAGGTACGAACCGAAGCCGCTGAAGATCGCCGACATGCAGAAGCCGAGCGGGAAACCGAGCACCAGGAGCAGCGTGTTGGCGCCGCCCGGGATGTTCGCGTACGCCAGCACGCAGGCCGCCGACAGCACGGCGAACAGCCAGATGTTGCGGCGTCGGCCCAGCCGGTCGGTGAGGTAGCCGCCGGTGAGGTAGCCGAGGAACGCTCCGGAGATCAGGAAGGTCAGATAGCCGCCGGTGCCGACGACCGACAGACCGCGCTCGGTCTTGAGATACGTGGGGATCCAGGTGGCCAGCGTGTAGTAGCCGCCCTGGACACCCGTGGACAGCAGGCCCGCGAAGACCGTGGTGCGCAGCAGACCGGGCGCGTCGGCCGTGCCCGGCCGGAAGATCGCGGCGAACGAGCCGCGCTGCGGACTCTGTTCGCGTGCCGCGACCGCCTGCGGGGCGTCGTGCACCCGGCGCCGCACCCACACCACGAGGAGCGCGGGCAGCGCGCCGGTCCAGAACATCACCCGCCAGGCCATGTCGTCGCCGACGAACGAGAAGACCAGCGTGTACACGATCGCGGCGAGGGCCCAGCCCACGGCCCAGGAACTCTGGATCGCGCCCAGCGTGCGGCCGCGGTGCCGGGCGCTCGCGTACTCGGCGACCAGGATCGCGCCGACCGCCCACTCGCCGCCGAAGCCGAGGCCCTGGAGGGCGCGGAACACCAGCAGGGTCTCGTAGTTGGGCGCGAAGCCGCAGGCCACCGTGAAGACCGCGTAGGTGACCACCGTGATCATCAGGGCGCGGACCCGGCCGACCCGGTCCGCGAACACGCCCGCCGCGGCGCCGCCCACCGCGGAGACCACCAGGGTGACGGTGGTGAACAGGCCGGTCTGGGCGCTGTCCAGACCGAAGTACGCCGCGAGCGCGACCATGCTCAGCGGCAGGGTGAAGTAGTCGTAGGAATCCAGGGCATATCCGCCGAAAGCACCGGCGAACGCGCGCCGACCGCGCGGACCGAGGGCGCGCAGCCAGCCGAACGCGCCGTCCTCGGCGGTGCGTTCACCCCTGCCCGGGTGCGCGTCGGAGGTCAGGGCCTGCGGTGGAGGAGTCGTGCTCATGGGCACCTCGCAGAAGAGGGACGGAGGGTGCGGGACTGAGCGGTGCGGGGCCGTGCCGAGGTCTTGCCGAGGGTCCTGCCTGGGTGAGCGTGATGAGCACCGTAGAGGATCGTTCAACGATCCTTCAATACCCACGTTGTTTCGTTCCTGTGTCTGCGGTTGAATTCCGGGCATGGCAGAGCAGCTGACGGGACTGGCCGACGACCGCGCCCTCCTCGGGCGGACCAGCACCGCCGAACGGGTCTCCGACATCCTCAGGAGCCGTATCGCGGACGGTTACTTCCCGCCAGGCACCCGCCTGTCCGAGGACGGCATCGGCGGCGCGCTCGGCGTCTCCCGCAACACCCTGCGCGAGGCGTTCCGGCTGCTCACCCACGAACGCCTGCTGGTCCACGAACTCAACCGGGGCGTCTTCGTCCGGGTCCTGACCGTCGAGGACGTCGAGGACATCTACCGCACCCGCGCCCTCGTCGAGTGCGCCGTCGTGCGCGGTCTCGGCGAGCCGCCGTACGCCCTGGAGGGCCTGTCGGCGGCGGTCGCGGAGGGGCAGTCGGCGGCCACCGCGGATGACTGGAAAGCAGTGGGTACGGCCAATATCCACTTCCACCGGGAGCTGGTCGCCCTGGCCGGCAGCGAGCGCACCGACGAACTGATGCGCAGCGTCTTCGCGGAACTCCGCCTCGCGTTCCACGTGGTCGACGACCCCCACGCCCTGCACGAGCCGTACCTGGCCCGCAACCGGGAGATCCTGCAGTCGCTGGAGCACGGCGACAGGTGCGGCGCCGAGCGCCTGCTGGAGACATACCTCACGGACTCGCTGGAGCGAGTGGTGGAGGTCTACCGCCGCCGAGTCGACAGCGCCCCGCAGTGAACCGCCCCGCACTGAAGCGCCCCGCAAGGGGCGCGGGGCTGTGTTGAATTTGCGGCTACCGCCGCGTGGGCGCGACCAGCCCCCACCGGCCCGCACTCTGACAACCGGCCTGCAGTACCCGGCCCCACCGGCGGAGCCACCCGCGTCGTTTGGGCCGATGTCAGACCCAGGACCTAGTCTGTGCACCGTGACTTCGCCTGCATCGACGGACAGCGTGCCGCCCCAGCTCAGCGCGGGGCCGCGCCCCGCACCGGGCCCGGCCGCCGACGAGGGGCTGGCGCGGCGGCTGCGCGCGCTCGCGTGCACCGCGCCGCTGCACGACCTCGACGCACGCAAGGCGAACCTGGCCGGCGAGTACTCGGTGTACGGCATGGCCGAGGTGGCCCTCTCCGCCATCGACCTGGTCACCCTGAACATGGACTTCGACACCGGCGCCGACCACGAGCAGATCGTCGCCCGGCTGATCCCGCGCATCTCCGCCCAGACCCCGCACCGCCCCGTCGCCGAGCACGAGCGCGTGGCCCGCTGGGTCCTGGAGAACCTGATCAACGTCGGCAGCGTCGACCGCGGCTTCCGCGCGGTGTACGGCACCTTCGCGTCGGACGGGTCGTACGTCCGCCGGGACTACGACTTCAAGCTCATCGAGGAGGTGCCGGGCCCCGGCGGCACGGTGTACCTCCGTACCACCGACGAGGCGGTCAACGTCCTCGTCGGCGCCCTCGACACGGACGTCACCAGCGCCCAGATCGCCGCCGAGGTCAAGCTTGAGGTGCTGATCAACCGCGGGCGGCTCGCCGACGCCCAGCTCGCCGCGGAGCAGGCCCGCTACCGGACCGTGCAGTACTCGGAGAGCCTGCGCCGGGCCCTGGAGGCCACCCGGCGCAATGTCCGCGCGGTGGACTGGCTCAACGCCGTCCCCGACATGATCGCCGAGGCACTCGACCACGTCGCCGACAGGTACCGGCACGAGAACGCGATCCTCACCAACATCCGCAAGGCCCGCGACGAGACCGAGGAGCCCGAGAACAAGCGGCGCGCCGCCGAGCTCGTCGACATCGTCAAGGACTGCATCCGACGGCACACCCAGTTGCAGTCGCGACTGCTGGAGGCCGGGCCGCTGTTCCGCGCGGAGCAGGACCGGCAGGCGTTCGCGACGCCCATGACGACGTCGGGTACGGATCTGTACGGGCACCTCCTCGCGCCGCTGCTGCCGTTGCCGCTGGAGCAGGCGAGCCGGGTCACGGGGGCGTTCTTCGCGCGCGGGACCGGGCTGCGGACGCCGGTGTCGGTGCGGGTGGGCGACCTCGTCGACATACTGCTGACGCCGCCGGTCGAGCGGGAGCACCTGGGCGCGGAGATGCCGGAGCCGGACCTCATCGCCACGCCGGACGACAGCCGGTTCAGCGAGGAGCAGCTGGCGGACGCCATGCGGTTGCTGGACCTGCCGGCCGACGCGCCGCGCCGGTTGTCGGGGCTGCTGGCGGAGGCGCGGCGCACAGGGGGCGAGGACCTGGCCTACCTCGTTGCTCTGCTGGCGGTGCACGCTGCCAGCCCGGCTGTCGGTACCGCCTATCGGCAGGGTGAGGAGAAGCTGCTGTTCGCGGTGGACGACGGCACGGAGCTGGACGACCCCGGATTCGGTGGTGCCGATCTGATCGTGGGGACCGCTTTGCTGGATGCGGTGGGGATGGCTGCGGATCGGACCGAGGCCGCGTGATGTTGTGTGCCGGGTGCGGGTACGTCGTGGCTGGTCGCGCCCACGCGGCGGCAGCCGCAAATTCAACACAGCCCCGCGCCCCTAAAGGGGCGCACCAGTGCATCCCTGCTTTCAAGATCGAGGAGTTGTCGTTGTGAGCGAGTACGTCGAGGCTGAAGCGGTTGTCGCGTCGGCGAGTGCTGCCGTCACGCCCGCCGACGCCGCCGACGCGGCTCGGCTCGTCGCCTTCGGGTTGCAGCCCAAGTTGCAGCCCGCGCGTGACCAGGAGTACACCGAGCTGCTGCGGCGGTACCGGGAGGACCCTCCGTTCGCGCGGCTCGCCGATGCCGTGGCCGCCGGGCTGGGGCTGGTGGTGCTGGAGGTCTCCCCTCGCGCGGGGATGGCGGTGACCGCCGCCGAGGACTCGGTGTTCGCCGTTCGCATGGGCGACTACGCACGTCGCACGTCCGCGGACGGCAGCGACCGGTTCCTGCACGGGCTCGCCCATCTCGCCGTCGCCGCGCTGGCGTTCCCGCGCCCCGAGGACCTGGCCGACGACGGCTACATCGGGCGGATCACGGTCAACGGCGTCGACGCCTTCGTCCGGCAGGCCTGCCGCCGCCTGGAGGAGCGGGCCGATGAGCTGGGGGAGAACACCGACCCGGCCACCGACGCGCCCGGTCTGGAGGCCGCCTGGCGGATCTGGGCCAGACGCAGCGCGACCGGCGCCACCAAGGACGCCCGCCGGCTGGCCGGTTCCACCACCGGAATCATCGGCAAGGCGGTCGTCTTCCTCACCGACTCCGGGTTCCTCCAGCGCACCGGTGACGACCAGGGCGGCACCTACCGCACGACGGCCCGCTACCAGCTCCAGGTGCGGGACATGGCCGGCAGCGCCGCCATGGCCGAGCTGCTGGAACTCGGCGTCGTCCCGGTCACCGACGGCACGGCCAGCCTGCTGCCCGCCTCCGACACCGAGGACCTGGACCTGGTCGCCGACGCCGGTCTGCCGTTCCACTCCTGAGCCGTCACCACCCTTTTCCCACGTCTTACGAGAGTCCGCCATGTACGAGCTGTCCCGGGTCCGCCTCTACTCCATCGGGCCGGCCGGTGCGCGCTACGCCGACACCGTGCTGGACCTGCGGGGTGTCGGCGAGCCCGTGCCCGACCCCGCGCCGACCCAGGCGGAGTTCTTCGAGGAGGAGCCGGTCGGCCCGCCGCGCCGGCCCGCGCCCGCCGGCGTGCTCTTCCTGGAGAACGGCGGCGGCAAGTCGGTGCTGCTCAAGCTGATCTTCTCGGTGATGCTGCCGGGGCACCGCAACACCCTCGGCGGCGCCAGCTCCGGCGTGCTGCGCAAGTTCCTGCTCGCCGACGACTGCGGACACGTCGCCCTGGAGTGGCAGCACACGCTCACCGGCGAGTGCGTGGTCGTCGGCAAGGTGAGCGAGTGGCGGGGACGGCAGGTCTCCAACGACCCGCGGAAGTTCGCCGAGGCCTGGTACTCGTTCCGGCCCGGTCCCGGACTCTCGCTGGACAGCCTGCCGGTCGCCGAGTCCACCGCCGTACGGCCGTCCGTCGAGGGCGCCTCCGGCGCGCAGGGGCGACGGCGCACCATGAAGGGCTTCCGGGACGCCATCACCGAGGCGGGCAAGTTCTATCCGCATCTGGAGGTGCACTGGGAGGAGATCCACGACCGCTGGATCGAGCACCTCGGCGAACTCGGCCTGGACCCCGAACTCTTCCGCTACCAGCGCGAGATGAACGCCGACGAGGGCGAGGCCGCCGGCCTCTTCGCGGTGAAGAAGGACTCCGACTTCACCGACCTGCTGCTGCGGGCCGTGACCGACACCCGGGACACGGACGGGCTCGCCGACTTGGTCGGCGGCTTCGGCAACAAGCTGGGGCGGCGTGCCGAGCTGATCGCCGAACGGGACTTCACCGCCGGGTCGGTGGACCTGCTCGGGCGCATCGTGGAGGCCGCGGAGGCGCGGTCACGTGCGCGTGACATCCACGCGGGCGCCGAGCGCCGTACCCGCGCGCTGGCGCGGCGGTTGTCCGCGCGGGGCGTGCAGGAGCGGGTGCGCGCCGCCGACCTCGCCCAGCGGGTCACGGCCGCCGCCTACGCCGTCACGCACTCCGAGGGCGCCCGGGAGCGCAGCGCGCTGATCGCCGCCGAACTCGCCTACCGGCACGCCTCCCTGGCGCTGGCCGTCGGCGAGAAGTCGGCCGCCGCGCAGAAGCGCGAGCTGGCCGACGCGCGCACCCTGCACTCCGCCTGGCAGGCCGCCGAGGCCGCGCTGCGTCACCGCGCCGCCGCCGACCGCGTCGCCCGCGTGGCCGCCGCCATCCAGGAGGCCGAGCGGGACGCGGCCCCCGCCCTCGCCGCCCGTGCCAAGGCCGCCGTCGAGCTCGTACGGGCCCTGCACACGGCCGCAGAGAGCGCCGAGCACCTCGCCAACGAGGAGGAGGAGCGGTCCGCCGCGCTCCAGGAGGTCAGCGACTCCGCGTACCGGGACTCGACCTCGGCCGCCACCGAGGCACAACGCGCCCGCAGCGAGGCCGGGCACCTTCGGCAGCGGCTCGGCGAGGTCGAGCAGGAGACCGCCGAGGCGGTCCGCGCGGGCTGGCTCGACGACAGCGCTCCGGACGCCGATCCGGCCCGGGCCGCGCTCGCGGCAAGCGACGCCGAGAAGACGGCCGTGGCCGCCTGGGACACCGCCCGCGAGGCCTCCCGCAGGGCGAGCGAGCACGCGCGCGAGGCGGCCTCCGCCGAGTCCCGCGCCGAACTCACCGCCGCCCGCGCGGCCGACGCCGCGACGGCGGCCGAGCGGACGTACGACTCCGAGAAGCGCCTGGCCGAGAGCCTGGCGGCGGAGGAGCGGCTCACCGAGCTGCTGGGCCTCACCGGCTCGCGCACCGCCATTCCTCGGCCCCGCCACGAGGGCGGCGACGACAGGCTCACCCCCGAGGAACTCGACCGGTTCGCCGACGAGTTGCGGGAGCTGCTGGACGACGCCGTCGGTTCCGCCGAGCGGCACCTGTTCGAGCTGCGCACCGCGGCCGCCGACGACTCCCGGATCCTCGGTGCCCTCGGCGACGGCGGACTGCTGCCGCCCGGCCCCGACGTCCTCGCCACCGTCGAGTTCCTCGGCGAGCACGGCATCCCGGCACTGCCCGGCTGGCGCTACCTCGCGCAGGCCGTCGACCCCGCCGACCACGCGCGCGTGCTCGCCGCCCGCCCCGAACTCGTCGACGGCGTCATCATCACCGACCCCGACACGCACGCCCGTGCCCGCGAGACGCTCGGCGAGGCGGCTCTGCTGCCGCGCTCCGCCGTGGCCGTGGGCACCGCGGCCGCCCTGCTCGCGCCGACGCCGGCCGCCGACGCCACCCCGGGCGACGTGTTCCTCGTACCGCCGAACCCCGCCATGCACGACGAGCACGCCGCCGACGAGGAGCGGCAGGCCCTGCGCGCGCGGGCCACCGAGCGGGACGAGGAGATCCGCACCCTCGCCGCGCGGCTCGGCAAGGACCGCGAACTGGCCGCGCGGCTCGCCTCCTGGCGCACCGGCTGCCCGGCCGGGCGGCTCGTGGAGCTGGCGCAGGAGGCCCGGGACGCACGGGTGTTCGCGGAGGAGTCCGAGGCCGAGCTGGCCGAGGCGCGGACCGTGCGCGCGGAGACCGAGGAGACCGCCGCCGAGGCCGCGCAGGTGCGTGACGAACGGCAGGAGGCCGCCCAGCGGGCCCGGCGCGCGGCCGACGCCCTCGCCGGTCTGGCGTTCCGGCTGCGCGAACGGGCCGGCTGGCAGGTCAGGCTGCGCGAACTCGCCGACGAGGCCACCGAGTCTGAGGCCCGCGCCCAGTCCTGCCTGGAGCGCGCCCGCGTCGCCGACGAGGACCGGCGCGGGGCCCAGCGCGCCGCCGACGACGCCCGCCGTACCGCCCGCGCGCTGCGCGCCGAGCGCTCCGAGATCGCCGGCGCCCCCGACGACGTGCCCGAGACCGACGAGGACGCCTCCAAGTCCTCGCTGCCCGCCCTGCGCGAGGCCTACCGGGCCGCCTCGCAGGTGTACGAGAAGGTCGGCGTCGGCGCCGACCTGCGCGCCGAGCAGGCCCGTTCGGAGAGCGACGAGAGCGCCGCGCTCGCGGAGCTGGAGCGGCTCAGCAACAAGGTCCGCACCCGCGCGGAGCAGCTGCTCCAGTCGCCCGACGGTTCCGACGGCCCCTCCCGGCAGGCCGCCGCCGCCCGCGCGGAGGAACTGGTGCAGCTCCTGGAGACCCGCATGTCGACCGCGAGCGAGCAGCTCGGGCGGCTCCGCGGCGAGGCCGAGCGGCACGCCCCCGAGGACGGCGAGGCGCACACCGAACTGCCCGAGGAGCTCCAGCCGCGCGACGCCGAGCACGCACAGGCGCTGCTGCGCACGGCGACGGCCGAACTGGCCGCACGCGCCGAGGCGTTGGCCCAGGCCCGGGAGGCGCACGCCGAGCTGCTGGACGCGCACCGCGCGGCCGAGGACGCGGCGGGCGGCATCGAGGAGATCGCCGCCATGCTCCGCGACCTGCTGCGCGAGCACACCGCCGAGGAGGAGCAGGAGGCGCCCGAGCCCTACCCCGGCAGTCTGGAGGAGGCTCGGCACTCCGCCGCCGAGGCCCGCAGGTCGCTGCGCGGCTGCGCCGGTGACCTGTCCGCCGCCGAGGCCGCCGTCCGCGAGGCGAGCGATGTCCTCGTACGGCACGCGAACGCCACGCGGTACGAGGCGGTACGGACCCCCGCGCGCCAGCAGATCCGGGAACTGCCCGCCGCCGCGCTGCCCGAGCACGCCCAGAAGTGGGCGGACGCCTTCGCGCCCCGGCTGCGGGTGCTGACCGACGAACTGGCCCAGCTGGAACGGAACCGGGACTCGATCGTGGACCGGCTGCGGGGGCTCGTCGAGTCCGCGCTGGCGACCCTGCGCTCGGCCCAGCGGCTCTCCCGGCTGCCCGAGGGGCTCGGCGAGTGGTCCGGGCAGGAGTTCCTCCGCATCCGCTTCGAGGAGCCCGACCAGGCCACGCTCACCGAGCGGCTCGGCGAGGTCGTCGACGAGGCGACCCGGGCCGCCGTGAAGAAGAACTCCGATCTGCGGCGGGACGGAATGTCCCTGCTGCTGAGGGGAGTCGCGGCCGCGCTCCAGCCGAAGGGCGTCGCCGTCGAGATCCTCAAGCCGGACGCGGTACTGCGTGCCGAGCGGGTGCCGGTGGGGCAGATGGGGGACGTGTTCTCCGGTGGCCAGCTGCTCACCGCGGCCATCGCGCTGTACTGCACGATGGCCGCCCTGCGGTCCAACGACCGGGGGCGGGACAAGCACCGGCACGCGGGGACGCTGTTCCTCGACAACCCCATCGGGCGCGCCAACGCGACCTACCTGCTGGAGCTCCAGCGGGCCGTGTCGGATGCGCTGGGCGTGCAACTGCTGTACACGACCGGCCTGTTCGACACGACTGCGCTGGCCGAGTTCCCGCTGGTCATCCGGCTGCGGAACGACGCGGACCTGAGGGCCGGCCTGAAGTACATCAGCGTGGAGGAACATCTCCGGCCCGGGCTGCCGCAGCAGCCGCAGGCGGGAGAGGCCGTACGCAGCGAGATCACCGCCACACGGATGTTCAAGAAGCCGTCGGCCTGACGGCCCCCCTACTCCGGCCGGACACGGATACCGGATACGAAGGCCTCAGGGGTGTGTCAGCTGTCCGGCCTGGCCGCCCCGCCGCCGTATCCGCTCCTGTTCACGAGCGGCGGCCCGCTCCTGCCGCCGGGCCGCGCGCCGCTCGCGGCGCAGCGTGCGCGCCGTGCTGCTCGGCTCCGAGACCACGCCGTTGCGCTGGTTCCACACCTGACGTGTCACCAGGACGTCGACCGCGCTCCAGGTGGCAACCACCGTGCTCGCCACGCTGCTGATCACCATCGGGAACGCGAGCCAGGACTCCCCCATCGTGCAGAAGAACGCCACCATGGCCAGTGTCAGCGTGACAGCGATGATGATCACCGCCCGTACCACCGACGTCCGTACCGGATCTGGCATCCGGTACCGCTTGGCAGGCTCCTCGACCCACAACGGCCGGTACTGCGGCTGCTGTTGCCGCACTGTCGGGCGCGCCGCCGTACCGTCCTCGGGCGCCAAGCGCCGCTGAGCCGTCCCCATCAACGTGTCACTCCCCACCGCCGGCAAGCCCTCGTACCGGTGTCCGACGACCCCGACTCCCCAGTGGCTGCCCGGCTTGCGCTGTTTTACGCCGCCCGGATGGGAGATGCGGCTCCTGTGGCCGAATCTGCACCCATCCCCCATCTACAAGGACGAACGAACTCGCCCGATGATTCCCGACCGGGGAAAAATTCCGGCCAACTGATCCTTCGTGCCGTTCCCGCCCCACTCGCGTGAAGTCGGCGCGGTCACGGTGGCAATCTCCCGCAATGCCCGGACAACTCATCCTGTCTGTCCGCCATGTCACGGCAGCGAGGCGGAAGTTCACCGTCCGGACAGTTCTTCGAGTTATCCCTGTGACGGTAGTAGGCTCGCGCCGTTTGTTGACGTACATGTGTACCCCCGGGCGGCGGGGGTCGAGCTGGGGGAGGCCATGCGCTTTCGCGGGAAGTCGATCCGCCGGAAGATCGTGGCGCTGCTTCTCGTGCCGCTGGTGTCCCTGACGGCCGTCTGGGGCTTCGCGGCCGTGCTCACGGGACGCGAAGTCACCCACATGGTCCAGGTGTCGTCGATCGTCGAGGACATCGGCTACCCCACCGAGGACGCGGTCCGCGCTCTCCAGCAGGAACGCCGGCAGACCCTGGTCTATCTCGCCGACCCGCGGGCGTCCGACGCGCTCACCGCCCTGAACCGCACACGCGCCGCCACCGACGAGACCGTGGCCGAGCTCCGGAAGAACGCCCGGGAACAGCACGTACGCGACGGCCTGAACGCCGACGACAGCGAACGCCTCACCGCCGAACTCGACGGCTTCGACGGCATCGACCCCCTGCGGCGCAGCGTCGAGCAGGGCACCGTGGACCGCGCCCAGGCCCTCGCCCTCTACAACGCCGTCGTCGACCCCTGCTACACGCTGCTCGGCTCCCTCGACGGGACCGACGACGTCGGGATCGACAAGCAGGCCCGCGCCCTCGTCAACATCACCCGCGCCCGGGAGCTCGTCTCCCGCGAGGACGCCCTGCTCGGCTCCGCTCTGGTCGTCGGAAAGGTCTCCCGCGAGGAGACCCGCGAGATCTCCGACCTCATAGCCCAGCGCACCCTCCTTTACGACATCAGCCTCCCGCTGGTGCCGGCCGGCGAACGCGACCGCTTCGACCGGTTCTGGAAGAGCGCCACCACCGCCCCGCTGCTGGCCGCCGAGAGGTCCGTCGTCGCCGCCGGATCCGGCATGCCGAACGACGTCAGCGCGAAGAGCTGGGACACCACCGCGGGCAATGTGCTCGACGAACTGCGCACCCTCGACGACCAGGTCGGCGACCGCTTCAAGGACCGCATCCGGCCCGTCGCCGTCAGCGAGTTCGTCCAGGCGGCCGTCGTCGGTGTCCTCGGCCTGGTCGCCGTGCTGTTCTCGCTGGTCGTGTCGGTCCGGGTCGGCCGCAGTCTCATCCGCGACCTGCGGCTGCTGCGCCAGGAGGCGCACGAGGCGTCCGGGGTCCGGCTGCCGAGCGTGATGCGCAGGCTGTCCACGGGCGAACAGGTCGACGTGGAGACAGAGGTCCCGCGCCTGGAGTACGACAGGAACGAGATCGGCGAAGTCGGCCAGGCCCTCAACACCCTGCAGCGCGCCGCCGTGGAGGCCGCCGTCAAGCAGGCCGAGCTGCGCTCCGGAGTCTCCGAGGTCTTCGTCAACCTCGCCCGCCGCAGCCAGGTCCTGCTGCACAAGCAGCTCACCCTGCTCGACACCATGGAGCGCAGGACCGAGGACACCGACGAGCTCGCCGACCTCTTCCGCCTCGACCACCTCACCACCCGGATGCGCCGGCACGCCGAGGGCCTGGTCATCCTCTCCGGCGCCGCCCCCTCGCGGCAGTGGCGCCGGCCCGTCCAGCTCATGGACGTGGTGCGCGCCGCCGTGGCCGAGGTCGAGGACTACGAGCGCATCGAGGTCCGCCGGCTGCCCCGCGTCGCCGTCACCGGCCCCGCCGTCGCCGACCTCACCCACCTCGTGGCCGAACTCCTGGAGAACGCCACGGTGTTCTCGCCGCCGCACACCGCCGTGCAGGTCCTCGGTGAACGCGTCGCCAACGGCTTCACCCTGGAGATCCACGACCGGGGTCTCGGCATGGCGGCCGAGGCACTCCTGGACGCCAACCTGCGGCTCGCCGAGACGCCCGAGTTCGAGCTCTCCGACACCGACCGGCTCGGCCTGTTCGTGGTCAGCCGCCTCGCCCAGCGCCAGAACGTCCGCGTCTCGCTCCAGCCGTCCCCCTACGGCGGCACCACGGCCGTCGTCTTCCTCCCCGACGTACTGCTGACCGACGACGTCCCCGACACCAACGGGGTCGGCTTCCGCCTCGACCGCAACCGCCCGGCCAGGGAGGCCGAACCCGAGGAGGGCCGCGGCACCTCGCCGGGCCAGCCGGCGGCACAGCGGCCCGGGCTGCCGGCGGCGCTGCTGGACGGCCCGGTCGAGCTGGAGGCACCCGTCGACCTGGACGCCCTGGACGACTTCCCGGGCGCGCTCACCGACGACGACAGCGAGCGGGGCGGGCTGTTCCGCCCCCGCCGCTCCCTCGCCCGCGCCGACGACACCGCGCCCGCCGTGACCGAACTTCATCAGCCGGCCCGCGAGACGGCGGACGGCTTCGGCGACGAGCACCCCGGCGGCCCGGTACCGCTGCCCAGGCGGCGGACGCCCAAGCTGGTCAGCTCGCACGGCAAGCCCGTCACCGAGCAGCGTTCCCGCCGCGAACCGGAGGACCGGGGCGAGCGGGACCGGGCGGACCAGGGCCGCCCCGAACCGGGCGGACTCGCCCCGCTGCCCTCCCGCCGCCGCACCGACCCGTCCTCGCACCGAGCCATCGGCTCGGCCGACCGCGTCGAGGAACGCACGGCGCCCCAGGCCGGCGGCCCGGACGAACCCTCCGGACCCCCCGCCCTGCCCCGGCGCACCCGCCGCTCCGCGATCACCGCCGGCAGCGGCACCGACGACTCCGTCCCGCCCCTCGGCAGCACGTCCCCGGAAGCCGCATCCGGCACCCGGCCGCTGCCCAAGCGGGTACGGCAGGCCAACCTGGCCCCACAGCTGCGACAGGAACCCGCAGCACCCGCCGTGCGCGAGCCGGACCCCGTCGAGCGTGACGCCGACGAGGTACGCAGCCGCATGGCCTCGCTCCAGCGCGGCTGGCAGCGCGGCCGTGTGGAGAACGGTGAGGTCGACGGTTCCCGGAACAGCACAGCACAAGGAACGACTAAGGGGGACGGTCGATGACCGATCCGAAGGCGACCGGCCACACGGCGACGAACAAGGGCGAGCTGAACTGGCTGCTGGACGACCTCGTGGACCGGGTCGCCAGCATCCGCAAGGCCGTCGTGCTCTCCGGCGACGGCCTGGCCACCGGTGCCTCCAAGGACCTCACCAGAGAGGACAGCGAGCACCTGGCCGCCGTGGCCTCCGGCTTCCACAGCCTCGCCAAGGGCGTGGGCCGCCACTTCGAGGCGGGCAGCGTCCGGCAGACCGTCGTCGAGCTCGACGACGCCTTCCTGTTCGTCACGGCCGCCGGCGACGGCAGCTGCCTCGCCGTGCTCTCCGACGCCGACTCCGACGTCGGCCAGGTCGCGTACGAGATGACGCTCCTGGTCAAGCGGGTCGGCGTACATCTGGGGTCCGTTCCGCGCACCGATCTGCCCTCGGGCGGGTAGTGGGATGACATGAGCGGAGACGGTCAGGGAAGAAGTCACTGGTTCGACGACGAGGCCGGACCGGTCGTCCGTCCGTACGCCATGACACGGGGCCGCACCACCAGTGCGGCCCAGCACCGGCTCGACCTGATCGCGGTGGTCGTCACGGAGCCGCACGCGGACGACACGGAGGAGGACCGGACGCTGTCCCCGGAGCACGTGGACATCGTCGAGCTCTGCCGCGACGCCCCGCAGTCGGTCGCCGAGCTGGCCTCGGAGCTCGACCTGCCCGTCGGAGTGGTCCGGGTCCTCATCGGCGACCTCGTCGACGGGGAACTCGTCCATGTCAACCGGCCGGTACCCCCGGCCGAGCTGGTGGACGAGAGTATTCTGCGCGACGTGATCAACGGCCTCCGGGCGCTGTGACCGGCGCGGAAGCGGAGTAGTGACGTGACAGGCTGGCAGTTCTGGGTCGACCGCGGCGGTACGTTCACCGACGTCGTCGCGCGGCGCCCGGACGGCCGGCTGCTCACCCACAAACTGCTCTCCGACAACCCCGCGCGGTACGCCGACGCGGCCGTGGCCGCCGTACGCGAGCTCCTCGACGGCTCCGGCGACCCCGTCGACGCCGTACGGATGGGCACCACGGTCGCCACCAACGCACTTCTCGAACGCAAGGGCGAGCGCACCCTCCTCGTCATCACGCGCGGCTTCCGCGACGCCCTGCGCATCGCCTACCAGAACCGCCCCCGCATCTTCGCCCGCCGCATCGAACTCCCGGAGCTGCTGTACGAACGGGTCGTCGAGGCCGACGAGCGCGTCGCCGCCGACGGCACCGTCCTGCGCGCACCCGACCTGGAGGCGCTGGCGGGCCCGCTCCGGGAGGCGTACGACGACGGGATCCGCGCCGTCGCCGTCGTCTGCATGCACAGCCATCTGTACCCCGCCCACGAGCAGGCGATCGGCGAGCTGGCCGCCCGCACCGGCTTCCCGCAGATCTCGCTGTCCAGCGAGGTCAGCCCGCTGATGAAGCTCGTCCCGCGCGGGGACACCGCCGTCGTCGACGCCTACCTGTCGCCCGTGCTGCGCCGCTACGTCCGCCGTGTCGCCGACGAGCTCGAGGGCGTACGGCTGATGTTCATGCAGTCCAACGGCGGGCTCGCCGAGGCCGGGCAGTTCCGCGGCAAGGACGCCGTGCTCTCCGGTCCGGCCGGCGGGATCGTCGGCATGGCCCGGATGTCGCAGCTCGCCGGCTTCGACCGGGTCATCGGCTTCGACATGGGCGGCACCTCCACCGACGTCTCCCACTTCGCGGGCGGGTACGAACGGGTCTTCACCACGCAGATCGCGGGCGTCCGGCTGCGCGCCCCCATGCTGGACATCCACACCGTCGCCGCGGGCGGCGGCTCGGTGCTGCACTTCGACGGCTCCCGCTACCGCGTCGGGCCCGATTCGGCCGGCGCCGACCCCGGCCCGGCCTGTTACCGGGGCGGCGGCCCGCTGGCCGTCACCGACGCCAACGTGATGCTCGGCCGGATCCAGCCGGCCCACTTCCCCAAGGTGTTCGGGCCGGGCGGGGACCAGCCGCTGGACGCCGGCCTCGTCCGGGACCGCTTCACCGGGCTCGCACGGGAGATCCGCGAGCGGACCGGCGACGACCGCACCCCCGAACAGGTCGCCGAAGGCTACCTGAGCATCGCCGTGGCCAACATCGCCAACGCCGTGAAGCGGATCTCCGTCCAGCAGGGCCACGACGTCACCCGCTACGCCCTCACCACCTTCGGCGGGGCCGGCGGGCAGCACGCCTGCATGGTCGCCGACTCGCTCGGCATCCGCACCGTCCTGGTGCCGCCCATGGCGGGGGTCCTGTCCGCGCTAGGTATCGGGCTCGCCGACACGACCGCCATGCGCGAACAGTCCGTCGAGGCTCCCCTGGAGCCCGCCGCCATGCCCGGCATCCGCAAGACCGCGGACGACCTGGAGGCCGCGGCCCGCGCCGAACTCCTCGCCGAGGACGTCCCGGAGGACCGCGTCGAGGTCACCCGCCGCGCCCAGCTCCGCTACGACGGCACCGACACCACCCTCACCGTCGAACTCACCGAGCCCGACGCGATGAAACACGCCTTCGAAGAACGTCATCGCGCCACGTACTCCTTCACGCTCGACCGCCCGGTCGTCGTCGAACACCTCTCCGTGGAAGCCACCGGCATCACCCGACCCCCCGATCTCTCCGCCCTCGCCCCGTACGAGGGCAGACCCGCCGCACCGGAGACCGTCCGCCTCCACACCGGCGGCACCTGGCGCGACGTACCCCTCCACCGCCGCGAGGGCCTGCCCCCCGGCGAATCCGTCACCGGCCCGGCGATCATCACCGAGGCCAGTGCCACGACCGTCGTCGACGACGGCTGGCGGGCCGCGGCGACCGACGACGGGCATCTGGTCATGGAACGCGCGACGGTCACGCAGAGTTCCGATCTCGACACAGAAGCCGACCCGGTCCTGCTCGAGGTCTTCAACAACCTCTTCATGTCGATCGCCGAACAGATGGGCGCCCGACTGGAGTCGACGGCCCAGTCCGTCAACATCAAGGAACGCCTCGACTTCTCCTGCGCCCTGTTCGACCCGGACGGGAACCTGGTGGCCAACGCCCCGCACATCCCCGTCCACCTGGGCTCCATGGGCACCAGCGTCAAAGAGGTCATCCACCGCCGCGGCACCTCGATGCGACCCGGCGACACCTACGCCGTCAACGACCCGTACCACGGCGGCACCCACCTGCCCGACGTCACCGTGATCACACCGGTGTTCGCCACGCAGGGTGACCGGATCCTCTTCTACGTCGCCTCCCGCGGTCACCACGCCGAGATCGGCGGCATCGCCCCGGGCTCGATGCCCGCGAACAGCCGCACCATCGACGAAGAGGGCGTCCTCTTCGACAACTGGCTGCTCGCCGAGAACGGCCGGTTCCGGGAGGCCGAGACGCACCGGCTGCTCGCCGGGGCCCGCTACCCCTCCCGCAACATCCGCACCAACCTCGCCGACCTGCGCGCCCAGATCGCCGCCAACCGCAAGGGCGTCGACGAAGTCGGCCGGATGATCGAGGAGTTCGGCCTCGACGTCGTCCAGGCCTATATGCGGCACGTCCAGGACAACGCCGAGGAAGCGGTCCGCCGGGTCGTCGACGCCCTCGACGACGGCGCGTACGCCTACGAGACCGACTCCGGCGCCGTCATCCGGGTAAGCGTGCGTGTGGACCGCGGCAACCGGCGCGCCACCATCGACTTCACCGGCACCTCCGCCCAGCTCGCCACCAACTTCAACGCCCCGTTCGCCGTCGTCAACGCGGCCGTGCTGTACGTCTTCCGCACCCTCGTCGCCGACGACATCCCGCTCAACGACGGCTGCCTGCGCCCCCTCGACATCGTTGTACCGCCCGGTTCCATGCTCGCCCCCGAGCCGCCGGCCGCCGTCGTCGCGGGCAACGTCGAGACCTCCCAGGCCATCACCGGTGCCCTCTACGCGGCGCTAGGCGTCCAGGCCGAGGGCTCCGGGACCATGAACAACGTGACCTTCGGCAACGAACGCCATCAGTACTACGAGACCGTCGCCTCCGGATCCGGTGCCGGCGACGGTTTCCACGGCGCGAGCGTCGTCCAGACCCACATGACCAACTCCCGGCTCACCGACCCGGAAGTCCTGGAGTGGCGGCTGCCCGTCCGCCTCGACGAGTTCGCCGTACGCAAGGGCAGCGGCGGCGCGGGCCGCTGGCACGGCGGGGACGGCGCGGTCCGCCGCGTCCGTTTCCTCGAACCCATGACCGTCTCCACCCTCTCCCAGCACCGCCGCGTGCCGCCGTACGGCATGGCAGGCGGCGAACCCGGCGCACTCGGCGCCAACCGGGTGGAGCGGGCCGACGGCACGGTCACCGAACTCGGCGGCAGCGATGCCGCGGACGTCGGCCCCGACGACGTACTCGTCGTCGAAACCCCGGGCGGCGGCGGATACGGACGCCCCTCGCCCGGCACCCGGTCCCATCAAGTCCATCAAGTCCAGCAAGCAGGAGAAGAAAACGATGATCTTCGGGCGATCTGAGCGCGGCAAGCCCCCGGTCGAGCCCGTCACGCTCAAGATCCTCGTGGCCGGCGGCTTCGGCGTGGGCAAGACGACCCTGGTCGGCGCGGTCAGCGAGATCAGGCCCTTGCGCACCGAGGAACTGCTCACCGAGGCCGGGCGACCGGTCGACGACACCTCCGGCGTCGAGGGCAAGCACACCACCACCGTCGCCATGGACTTCGGCCGCATCACCCTGCGCGAGGACCTGGTGCTGTACCTGTTCGGCACGCCCGGGCAGGAACGGTTCTGGTTCATGTGGGACGAGCTGGCCGAGGGCGCGCTGGGAGCCGTCGTGCTCGCCGACACGCGCCGTCTGGAGGACTGCTTCGCCGCCGTCGACTACTTCGAACGGCGTTCCATACCCTTCCTCATCGGCGTCAACTGCTTCGAGGACGCGGCCCGTTACCCGGTGGAGTCGGTCCGCAAGGCCCTCGACCTCGACCCCGACGTACCGGTGGTGCTCTGCGACGCCCGGGACCGCGAGTCGGTCAAGGAGGTGCTCATCGGCGTCGTCCGGCACGCGATGGCGTACTCGGCGGGCCACCGGCAGTCCGTCACCACCTGAACGGCGGCGGCACGGCCCGTACCCCCGCCGACCGGGGTACGGGCCGTGGTCCCGGGGTGGTTACTCGCCGTCCTCCAGCCAGCCGAAGCTCTTCTCCACCGCCTTGCGCCAGTTCGCGTACTCGCGGTCGCGCACCGGCGCCGCCATGGCGGGCGTCCACTCCACGTCCTTCTGCCAGTGCGACTTGAGCTCGTCCAGGTCGTTCCACACGCCGGTGGCCAGGCCGGCCGCGTAGGCGGCGCCCAGGCACGTCGTCTCGGAGACCCGGGGCCGGATCACCGGTACCCCGAGGACGTCGGCCTGGTGCTGCATCAGGAGGTTGTTCTTGGTCATGCCGCCGTCCACCTTCAGGGTGGTGATCTGCACCCCGGAGTCCTGGTACATGGCGTCCACGACCTCCCGCGTCTGCCAGCTCGTCGCCTCCAGGACCGCTCGGGCGAGGTGCGCCTTCGTGACGTACCGGGTCAGCCCGGTGACGACCCCGCGAGCGTCGGAGCGCCAGTAGGGCGCGAACAGGCCGGAGAAGGCGGGCACGATGTAGGCGCCGCCGTTGTCGTCGACGCTCGCCGCCAGGGTCTCGATCTCGTCGGCGGTGCGGATGATGCCGAGTTGGTCGCGGAACCACTGGACGAGCGCGCCCGTGATGGCGATCGAACCCTCCAGGCAGTAGACGGGCGCCTCGGTGCCGATCTTGTAGCCCATCGTGGTCAGCAGCCCGCTCTTGGACGGCACCGGCCGGTCGCCGGTGTTGAGCAGCAGGAAGCTGCCCGTCCCGTAGGTGTTCTTCGCCGTGCCGACGTCGTAGCAGGCCTGGCCGAAGACCGCCGCCTGCTGGTCGCCCAGCGCGGACGCCACCGGCACCCCGGCGAGCTGGCCGACGGCGGTGCCGTACACCTCGGCGGACGACCTGATCTCGGGCAGCACCGCCTCCGGGACGTTCATCGCCGCGAGGATGGCGCGGTCCCACTGGAGGGTTTCCAGGTTCATCAGCATGGTGCGCCCGGCGTTGGTGACGTCGGTGACGTGCCGGCCGCCGTCGGTGCCGCCGGTGAGGTTCCAGATCAGCCAGGAGTCGATGGTCCCGAAGGCGATCTCACCGCGCTCGGCCCGGTCCCGCAGCCCGGGCACGTTGTCCAGCAGCCAGGCCGCCTTGGGCCCGGAGAAGTAGCTGGCCAGGGGCAGACCGGTCTGCTCGCGGAAGCGGTCCTGGCCGTCGCTGCCGCCGAGTTCGTGGCACAGGGCCGCGGTGCGCGTGTCCTGCCAGACGATCGCGTTGTGCACGGGCTTGCCGGTGGCACGGTCCCACAGGACGGTCGTCTCGCGCTGGTTGGTGATGCCCAGCGCGCTCAACTGGTCGGGGCGCAGGCCCGCGTTGGCGAGCGCCCCGGCCACCACAGCCTGCACCTTGGACCAGATCTCGGTGGCGTCGTGCTCCACCCAGCCCGGCTTGGGGAAGATCTGGCGGTGCTCGCGCTGGTCGACGGCGACGATCGCGCCGCCGTGGTCGAAGATGATGCATCGGCTCGACGTGGTGCCCTGGTCGATTGCGGCGACGTACTTCTCGGCGGTGTCCGTCATGGCTACCCCTTGGTCGCTGGGTCGGAAGGCTGTGTGGGTGGGAGGGCCGCGTCGGGCCGGGGGCGCGTCGGGCCGGAAGGCCGCGCCGAGTCAGAAGGCCGCGTTGTAGATCAGGCCCGCGAGCGCCCCGCCGATCAGGGGGCCGACGACCGGGATCCAGGCGTAACCCCAGTCCGAGGTGCCCTTGTTGGGGATCGGCAGGAAGGTGTGCACGATCCGGGGGCCGAGGTCGCGCGTCGGGTTGATGGCGTAGCCGGTGGGGCCGCCGAGCGACAGCCCGATGCCGACGACGAGCAGGGAGACGACCAGCACGGTGGTGCCGGACTCGCCGAGCCCCTTGGTCAGGCCGAACGCGAGGATCGGCAGGACGAGCGCGATCGTCGCGATGATCTCGGTGACGAGGTTGGCGACCGGGTTCCGGATCTCCGGGATGGTGGAGAAGATGCCGAGTGTCGGCGTCGGCTCCTCTCCCGACTCCTCGTCGGGCACGTTGGCCTGGAACTGGGCCAGGTAGACCAGGTACGTCAGGACGGCGCCCAGCGTCGCGCCGACGAGCTGGCCGAGCAGATAGACCCAGACCTTGTCCCACTTCCCGGTGTCGACGGCGATGCCGATGGTGACGGCGGGGTTCAGCTGCCCGCCGGACAGGGGAGCGGCGGTGTAGGCGCCGGCGAGGACGCCGAATCCCCAGCCGAACGCGATCACCACCCACCCCGCGCCCCGGGCCTTGGAGTGTCTGAGGGTGACCGCGGCGCAGACACCCGCGCCGAACAGGATCAGGATGGCCGTGCCGATGACTTCGCCGACGAATATGTCTCCGTTGCTCATGGCGGCTCCTAGGGCGCTGGCCGGGGGATCGACCCCGGCGCATTGAGCAGGAACGGTTCCCTTGGCGACGTCAGCCGAAGGCAGGGAAGGTCCCGCGCCCCGCCCGGCGTCAGTGACGAGCGTGCCGTAGCAGCCGAATCGCCCATGGGGGACGGACCTTGAGACAGGAGCGGCCCATGGCGCAGTGCCTGATTACGCCGAGAATGTACGGCGATGTCGACCGACACCGGAAGTTTTCACCGGCACCAGGGGAGCGTCAAGGTCGCCGACGGCAACGATGACAGGCAACCCGCCGGAAAGCAGCTGTCACGGCTCCACCGCCGCGTACCCGGCCTGGGCCGGGTAGGCGCCCGAGCCGCGCCGGATCTCGTACCCGGGCAGCCCCGCCCGCCCCAGCACCCAACTCGCCCCGTGCAGCGCCTTGGCGGCCTTCTTGAGCGGCGCCAGACACGCGGCCGCCTGCCGGTGGTCGGCCACCCCGCCCGGACCGCACACGACGGTGGCCAGGGACAGCGTGACGGGACGACCGCCCGCGGACCAGGGCGCGTCGAGCAGGGTGGCGACCGCGTCGAGTCCCGCTTCGTCGGCGAGCACCAGGAAGTCGTCACCGCCGATGTGCCCCACGCGCGCGTGCCCGACGGCGGCCTCCTGCAACGCCCGCCCCACCGACCGGATCAGCTCGTCGCCCGCGGCGAACCCGGCGCCGTCGTTCACCTGCTTGAAGTGGTCGATGTCCAGCCAGCTCAGCGCGAAGACCCGGCCGTCCGCGAGCCACCGGTCCACCTCGCCCGTGATCGCGTCCGAACCGGGCAGCCGGGTCAGCGGGTTGAGCGCGGCCGCCTCCTCGACCCGGGTCTCGGCGAGCGCCCGTACGAGGTCGGCGAGGCGTACGACGCCCACACAGCGCCCGAACCGGTCGACGACCGCCACATCGTCCGAGGTGCGGTCCGGGCCGCCGACGGCCACCACGTCCAGCACCTCCCAGGCGGTCGCGTCGACGCCGACCGTGCGCGGTGCGTCGCCCAGCTTGAAGGCAGGGCGGTCCGCGTACAGGGCGTGCCCGTAGCGGCCGGACATCGACAGCAGGAAGCGGGAGCGGTGCACCGAGCGGACGGGGGCGCCCGTCTGGTCCACCAGGAGTACGCCGGAGACGTCCGGGGAGCCGGTCAGCAGCGCCCGCACCTGCAACGCGGACGCGGTGACCGGCAGGAGCGCGGCGGGCCGGACGAACTCCCGCACGGACGGCCCGGAGCGCGGTGGCGGCACGGCGGCGGGGGCGGGCGGCGGAACGTATACCTCCGCGACCGGGATCCGGGCGGGTGGCGCGAACAGCTCACCCTGGGCCAGTTGCGCCCCGGCGGACAGGGCGGCCGAGTACTGGAGTTCGGTCTCCACGCCCTCGACGGCGACCAGGGCGCCGAGTTCCTCGCACAGGGTCCGCATCGCCCGCACCGCGGCCGGCCGGGCGAGCAGCGAGGCGTCGAGCTTGACCAGGTCGGGGGAGAGGTCGGTGAGCAGCCGCAGCGGCACGTCCCCGTCGCCGATGCCGTCCGCGCTGATCCGGAAGCCCTGGCCGCGCAGTGCCGCCACGGCCTCCAGCAGGGCCCGCTGCGGCACGTGCGTGTACGGCGGGACGATGTCCAGGGTGACCTCCCAGGGCATCCGTCCGGCCTCGCGGACGGCCTCGGGCAGCGGGCCGATGCCGCCCAGGTCGGCGAGCGTGGCCGCGAAGACGTTGATGTGCAGCGGCAGCAGGGTCTCCTTGCGGGCCGCCGCGCGGAGGGCCAACACGGCCAGTCTGCCGTCGAGTTCGGGATTCCGGCGGGCTTCGGCGAGGATGTCGCCGGTCTCGGGGCGGGCGAGGATCTCCAGTGCGGCGATCCCGCCGGTCGTCAGATTGACCACCGGCTGGAAGGCGAAACGGAGAGCATCCGTCCAGGTGCGCACGGCAGCATGATGACGCCACCGGCGTACGCCCAGGGGCAGTTCATGAGACGTTCACGCACCCTTTCGGGGTGCTCACACAGGGTAGGGACCCGCTGCTGTCACACCCGTCCCGTCAGCGCACCGCTATCACGGACGAGCCGTGCCCGAACAGCCCCTGGTTGGCCGTGATCCCCACGCGCGCGTGCGTCACCTGCCGGTCGCCCGCAGCGTCCCGCAACTGCCAGGTCAGCTCGCAGACCTGGGCGATCGCCTGGGCCGGCACCGCCTCCCCGAAGGACGCGAGCCCACCGCTGGCGTTGACCGGTATACGGCCGCCCGGGGCCGTCGCGCCCTCGCGCAGCAGCTTCGCCGCCTCGCCCTCGGCGCACAGCCCCAGATCCTCGTACCACTGCAACTCCAGCGCGGTGGAGAGGTCGTACACCTCGGCGAGGGACAGCTCCTCCGGGCCGATGCCCGCCTCCTCGTAGGCGGCCCGCGCGATCGACGCCCGGAAGGTCTCCGCCGCCGGCTCCACCGCCGCCGCGGAGTCCGTGGCGATGTCCGGCAGGTCCAGCACCGTGCTCGGGTAGCGCGGGGTCACCGTGGACACCGCGCGGATCCGCACCGGACGCGCCGTCCCGTGCCGGCGCGCGAACTCAAGGCTGGACAGCACCAGCGCGGCCCCGCCGTCGGAGGTGGCGCAGATGTCCAGCAGCCGCAGCGGATCGGCGACCACCTGGGAGGCGGCAACCTCCTCGGCGGTGACCCGCTTGCGGTAACGGGCGTACGGATTGAGCGCCCCCACAGCCGCGTTCTTCACCTTGACCAGGGCGAAGTCCTCGGGGGTGTCCCCGAACACCGCCATCCGGCGGCGCGCGTACAGGCCGAAGTACGTCGGATTCGTCGCTCCCAGCAGCCGGAAGCGCAGCCAGTCGGGGTCGTCCGGCCGGTCTCCTCCTGCGGGCCGGAAGAAGCCCTTGGGCGCCGCGTCCGCGCCCACCACGAGCACCACGTCCGCGAGGCCCGCGAGGATCTGGGCCCGTGCCGCGGCGACCGCCTGGGCCCCGGACGCGCAGGCCGCGTAGACGCTCGCGACCCGTGCTCCCTGCCAGCCCAGCGCCTTGGCGAAGGTCGCGCCCGCGACATAGCCGGGATAACCGCCACGAACCGTGTCCGCGCCCACGATCGATCCGATGTCCCGCCACTCGAGTCCGGCGTCCGCGAGCGCCGCGCGGGCCGCCGCAGTCCCGTACTCGACGAAACTCCGCCCCCACTTGCCCCAGGGGTGCATGCCCACGCCGAGCACCGCCACGTCCGCCGTCATGCCGCCACCCCCGTCGGCCGCCAGTGCCAGGTCGTCCAGGTCGTCTCCGTGTCCTCGCCCAGCACTCCGGGGACGGCCTCGACCTCCATGCCCACCGCCAGATCGGCGACGGTGATCCCGGGAACCGCCTGTCCCAGCACCACGATCCGCTCGGACTCCAGCTCCACAGCGATCAACGCGTACGGCTCCCACGGAAGTTCCGGGTCGCTCACATAGGGTGACGGAGGGCGGTATCTGCTGTCGGTGTACGACCAGATCCGTCCGCGCCGGGAGAGCGGGACCTCCTCCAGGGCGCCGCCCGCGCATTCGGGGTTGCGGCAGTGGATGTCCTCGCGGGGGAAGAAGACCGAGGCGCAGGCCGCACAGCGGGTTCCCAGCAGCCGGAACCCGTCCCCCTCGCCCGTGAACCAGCCGTCGACCGCCGGCGTGCGTGTACGCGACAAAGCTCCTCCAGGGCAGCAGATCTGACGGAACGTCAGAAGTGTGCCACGGGCCGCCGGAATTGGGCAGGCCGCGCCGGCGGGCCCCGCCGCGCCGCCCGCACCGGGTTCCGGGTCGCCAGGTGTCGGTTCACTTCCGGAAGGGGGCGTTCCATTGACCGTAAGACGTCGTTCTCCTGATCGGATAAAGTCCGCGCGTGTCCGAAAATCAGCACCCAATTGCCAACTCCGCTCCGGGCTCGCACTGTTCGAGCTGCGGAGCGGCCTACGGAGAGGGAATCTCCGGCTGGCCCCGCACCTGCCCGGCCTGCGGCCACGTCGTCTACCGCAACCCGTTGCCGGTGGCGATCGCCCTTCAGCCCGTCTACGACACGAAGGGCACCGCCCTGGTCGTCATCACCCGCACCGTGGCCCCCGCGCGCGGGGGCACCGCGCTCCCCGGCGGCTACGTCGACGACCGCGAGGACTGGCGGCACGCCGTCGTCCGGGAGCTCAAGGAGGAGACGGGCATCGACGCGGCCGCCCGCGACGTACGGCTCGTCGACGCCATGAGCTCACCCGACGGGCACCTGCTGCTGTTCGGAATCCTCCCGGAACGCCCGGTCGAAGGCCTCCCGCCGTCGGGCGCGACCGACGAGACGGAGGGCTGGCACCTGCTGCGCCGCCCCGAGGAACTCGCCTTCCCGCTGCACAGCGTGGCCGTACGCGCGTGGTTCGAGGGCCGCTACTGAGCCCTCCGGCTCATCCCAGCCCCCTGACCCGGACGGGACGGGACAGCTCGCGCACACCGTTCTCGTCCTCGCGCCGGACCACCACCCGCCGGCCCTCCCAGCGGGCGACGTAACGCTCGATCTCCGGCTCGTCCCAGCCGTCGCCCGCGTCCGGCACGACCAGCCCGCCGCCCGTCCGCCCCCGGGCGGGCGCCCACACCTCCAGCCGCGTCCCGCCGTCCTCGTCCCGCACGGGCAGGACGGCACCCGCGCGCGCCAGCACCGGGATCCGCGCCGGCGGGGCATCGACGAGGACCTGCCCCGGCCCTTCGTAGGCCTGCTCGGTCACCGTGTCGTACCAGCGCCCACGGGGCAGCTGCACCGCACGCCGGTCGGTACCCGGATCCAGCACCGGAGCCACCAGCAGAGCGTCGCCCAGCAGGAAGGCGTCCTCGCAGTCGCGCAGCGCCCGGTCCTCCGGCGCACCCCACCACACCGGCCGCACATACGGCGCTCCGGTCCGCCGGGCCAGCTGCGCCAGCGTCATGAAGTACGGCAGCAGACGCCGCCGTTCTTGCAGCGCCACGCGCGTGTGCTCCAGCACCTCGGACCCGAACTCCCACGGCTCCCGGCGCCCCGCCCGCATGCTCGCGTGCGTACGGAACAGCGGCAGGTACGCGCTCAGCTGGAACCAGCGCAGAAACAGCTCCGGCGACGGACTCCCGTCGAAACCGCCCACGTCAGGACCCGAGTACGGCACCCCGCACAGCCCGAGCCCCAGCACCAGCGACAGGGACGCGCGCAGCCCGGGCCAGCCGGTGGCGACGTCGCCGGACCACGTGCCTCCGTAACGCTGCATACCGGCCCAGCCCGAGCGGGAGAACAGGAACGGCCGCTCCCCGGGCGCGAGTGTGCGCAGGCCCTCGTAGGCCGCCCGCGCCATACAGAGCGCGTAGACGTTGTGCGCCTCCCGGTGGTCGCCGCCGCGGCCCTCCAGGGCGTGCCGCGCCGACCGCGGCAGCGTCGACTCGCCGAAGGCGCTGAAGGACGTCGGCTCGTTCATGTCGTGCCAGAACCCGGCGAAGCCCAGCGCGAGCCGCTCCTCGTACAGCCCGCCCCACCACGAGCGCACGCGCGCGTCCGTGAAGTCGGGGAAGACCGTCTCCCCGGGCCACACCACCCCCTCCACCGTCCGCCCCGACGCATCACGGACGAAGGCGTCGAGGGCCGTCCCGCTGTCGTGGACCGCGTTGCCCTGCTCGGCCTTCACCGCCGGGTCGACGATCGACACCAGCCGGATCCCGTCCCGCCGCAACTCCTCCGCCAGCGTCGCCAGCTTCGGGAAACGCTCGTGATCGACCGTGAACACCTGATGGGCGTCGTAGTGGTCGATGTCCAGATGCACGGCGTCCAGCGGCAGCCCGCGCTCCTGGTAACCGGCGACGATCCGCCGTACCTCCTGCTCGCTGCCGAAACCCCAGCGCGCGTGGTGATGGCCCAGCGCCCACGCCGGCGGCAGCGCGGGCGCGCCCGTGAGCGAGGCCCATGTGTGCAGCACGCGCGCGGGGGTGCCCACCATCACCCAGCAGCGCAGCGGACCGCCGTCCATCCGCAGCTCGCAGCGCCCGGCCCGGTCGTGCCCGGAACCGGCGCCCTCCTCGCCTTCCAGGAGCGTCACCGTCCCGTCCCAGGAACTGTCGTGGAACACCAGATGCGTGGCCGCGTCCGCCACCACCAACTGGACCGGCATGGTGATGTACAGCGGATCGTCACCGGGCCCGAAGGCATGCCCGGGATCGGTGTTCCACAGCCGGTACGTGCCGTCCCGCAGCCGCGGCCCCGAGGCACGCCCGCCCAGACCGAAGAACCGCGCGTCCGCGGCCACCTCCGACCGCTGCACCCAGCGCGCCGCGCCCCCGCCCACCGGCTCCCACCAACGCGGCGGCAGATCCCGCCGCAGCATCACGCCGCCGGGCGTGCACACCTCCACCGCACCGTGCCGCGACACGCTGACCGTCACCCGCTCCGCCACGACCCGCCAGCCGCCGTTCGTGTCCGGTTCGAGGACCGCCCGCGGGTCCGGCTCGGGACAGCGCCCCGCGAGCGCGTACGACGGTTCGGGGCCGGCCCCGTCCCAGCCCCAGAAGACGGCCCCGTTCACAGCTACCATGATCCGCAGCTCGGACCGGCTGAACCGGATCACACCGCCGCCAGGCCCCGGCTCCGCGTCCTGCACCGGCCCCGGCACCCGGGCCCGCTCCGCGCCCCGCGGGGGCAGTCCGGCGGCATCGATCCGCTTCCTGCGCCACGCCGCGCGTACGGTACGCAACCCCTGAGCCGCGTTCCTCGAACCGACCACTCTTACCGAACGCACCAGGTCACGACCGTCCATGCTGCTCACCCTGCCACTCAGCGCTCCACACACGCGTGCCGTTCAACTGCCGTTCACCCGTGCCGGGACCACATCTTCACGACACGGACTATGTGGAGCGCACCCTGGTGTAGAAGTCGATCACATGGCATCGTCCCTGTCAGCCGCGTCACGCGCACACCCCAGCCCGTACGCGCCCGACGCACACCAGCGCAGAAGCCCGGGAGCCGCCCCATGTCGACCGCGAACCCCCAGCCGCTCTGGCGGCCCGATCCGCAGCGGATCGCCCAGGCACGCATCACCAGGTTCCAGTCCTGGGCGGCGGAACACCACGGAGCCCCCGCCGACGGCGGGTACCCGGCCCTGCACCGCTGGTCCGTCGACCACCTGGACACCTTCTGGAAAGCCGTCACGGACTACTTCGACGTGCGGTTCTCGACGCCCTACGCGCGCGTGCTCGGCGACCGCGCCATGCCCGGCGCCGAGTGGTTCCCCGGCGCGACCCTGAACTACGCCGAGCACGCCCTGCGCGCCGCCGCCACCCGCGCGGACGAACCCGCCCTCCTGTACGTCGACGAGACCCACGAACCCCGCCCGGTCACCTGGGCGGAGCTGCGCCGCCAGGTGGGCTCCCTGGCCGCCGGACTCCGCGCCCTCGGCGTCCGTCCCGGCGACCGCGTCAGCGGCTACCTCCCGAACGTCCCGCAGGCCGTGGTCGCCCTCCTCGCCACCGCCGCCGTGGGCGCCGTCTGGACCTCCTGCGCCCCCGACTTCGGCGCCCGCAGCGTCCTGGACCGTTTCCAGCAGGTCGAACCCGTCGTCCTGTTCACCGTCGACGGCTACCGCTACGGCGGCAAGGAACACGACCGGCGCGAGATCGTCGCCGAACTCCGCCGCGAACTGCCCACCCTGCGCGCCGTCGTCCACATCCCGCTGCTCGGCACGCCGGCTCCCGAGGGCGCCCTGGACTGGTCGGCCCTGACCTCCGCCGACACCGAACCAGAATTCGAACAGGTCCCCTTCGACCACCCCTTGTGGGTGCTCTACTCCTCCGGCACCACCGGCCTGCCCAAGGCCATCGTCCAGTCCCAGGGCGGCATCCTGGTCGAACACCTCAAACAGCTCGGCCTGCACTGCGACCTGGGCCCCGAGGACCGTTTCTTCTGGTACACCTCGACCGGTTGGATGATGTGGAACTTCCTCGTCTCCGGCCTCCTCACGGGCACCACGATCGTCCTGTACGACGGCAGCCCCGGGTACCCCGACACCGGCGCCCAGTGGCGCATCGCCGAACGCACCGGAGCCACTCTCTACGGCACCTCCGCCGCATACGTGATGGCCTGCCGCAAGGCCGGCGTGCACCCCTCCCGCGACCACGACCTCTCCCGGGTGAAGTGCGTCGCCACCACCGGCTCCCCGCTGCCCCCCGACGGCTTCCGCTGGCTGCACGACGAGGTCCGCGACGACCTCTGGATCGCCTCCGTCAGCGGCGGCACCGACGTGTGCTCCTGCTTCGCGGGCGCCGTACCCACCCTCCCCGTCTACACCGGCGAACTGCAGGCACCCGGCCTCGGTACCGACCTCCAGGCCTGGGACCCGGCCGGCCGTCCCGTCATCGACGAAGTGGGCGAACTGGTCGTCACCAACCCCATGCCCTCCATGCCGATCCGCTTCTGGAACGACCCCGACGGCAGCCGCTACCACGACAGCTACTTCGACACCTACCCCGGCGTGTGGCGCCACGGCGACTGGATCACCGTCACCTCACGCGGCTCGGTGATCATCCACGGCCGTTCCGACTCCACGCTCAACCGCCAGGGCGTGCGGATGGGCTCGGCCGACATCTACGAGGTCGTCGAGCGCCTCCCCGAGATCAAGGAGTCCCTCGTCATCGGCATCGAGCAGCCCGACGGCGGCTACTGGATGCCCCTCTTCGTCCACCTGGCACCGGGCGCGGTCCTCGACGACGCCCTGCTGAACCGCATCAAGCAGGCCATCCGCGAACAGCTCTCGCCCCGTCACGTCCCCGACGAGGTCATCGAGGTCCCCGGTGTCCCGCACACCCTCACCGGAAAGCGCATCGAGGTCCCGGTCAAGCGCCTTCTCCAGGGCACGCCCGTGGAGAAGGCCGTCAACCCCGGCTCCATCGACAACCTCGACCTGCTGAGCTACTTCGAGGACCTGGCCCGCAAGCGCGCCTGACATCCCCGCGGGGGGCGCTCACCCGCCGTAGGTGGCCTCGGACTCGCCCAGGACGGCTGCGAAGTCCGAGGCCAGCCGCGCCGCCTCGGCCGGCTCCAGCCCGGCGGTCGATATCCGGACCCCCGGCCCGGCCGACAACCGGAAGCGCGCCCCCGCCGCCACCCACCAGCCGTACGACCGCAGCCCGTTCACCACGGCCGACTCGTCCCGCACCGGCACCCACAGGTTCATCCCGCTCGCCCCGTGCGACCCGATCCCGCGCCCGGCCAGCTCCCCGGCGAGCGTCTCGCGGCGCAGTACGTACGTCGCACGCGCGCGTGCCACCAGGGCGCGCGTGCCCGGATCCGTCATCAGGCCGAGCACCGTCTCCTGCAACAGGTGACTGACCCAGCCCGACGTCAGGAGCAGCAGCCCGTCGTGCCGGGCGAGCGAGACCGGATCGCACGCGGCCGCCGCCCACCTCAGGTCGGTGCCCAGGAACTTGCTCACCGTCCGGACGTGCACCCAGCGCGCGAGCCCCGCCCCGGTCAGGGAGTGCAGCGGGGCGTCGGCCACCGAGGACGCGTGATCGTTCTCGATCACCAGGACATCGCGTTCCTCGCGCAGCACCTCGGCCAGGGCATTCCTGCGGGCCGCCGAGAAGCAACCGCCGTACGGGTTCTGCGCCCTGGGGCTGCACACCACGGCGCGCACGCCTGCGCGCAGCGCGGTGCGCAGTGCGTCCGGACGCATCCCCTCGTCGTCCACCGCCACCGGCACGATCCGCAACCCCAACGCCGGGACCAGGTCGAGCAGATGGTGGTATCCGGGATCCTCCATGGCCACGGCGTCGCCGGGCCGCAACTCCACGGACAGCAGCCGGCCGATCAGATCCAGCGCGCCGTGCGCGAACGTCACATGCTCCACCGGCACGCCGTCCGGCCCCAGCCAGTCGCGTACGGCTTCCTCCAGCCGTGCGAGCCGGGGCGTCGAACGGTGCGACCGGGCACCGGGGGAGAGCCGCGAGGGCGGCACCAGACCGGGCAGCAGTGCGGGATCGGGATGCCCCCCGGCCAGGTCCCGGAGCCCTTCGGGAACCCTCGGCGGACGCCGGGACGCCACCGCCGGAGCCGGCGCCACCACGGTGCCGCCCCGCCCGCGGGTGACGACGATCCCGCGCCGCCGCAGCTCCTTGTACGCCGTGGCGACCGTCCCCGGACTCACCCCCAGCTCGTCCGCGAGCCGTCGCACCGGCGGCAGCGCCGCCTCCGGAGCCAACGCGCCCTCGGCCACGCCCCGTTCCACGGACGCAGCAATCCCCTTGGCCGTCGTGCCGGTGATCCCATATTGTGTTACCACGTTGGCAAGTATGTATCAATACATAATTGACGGCAAGGGGGAGCAGTGAGAACGAAGCCCGGCGCGACCGCACGGCCCCGACGCGTCCCCGGAGGCCCCGACGGACGCAGAATGCTCGCCGTCACCCTGGTCGACCGCGTCGGCAGCGGCCTGTGGGCATCGGTCTCGGTCCTGTACTTCACCTACGTCTCCGGCCTCTCCCTCGCCGAAGTCGGCACCCTCGCCGCCGCATCGGGCGCCATCGGCATCGCCGGCGCCCCGCTCGGCGGCCGCATCGCCGACCGGCTGCCCCTCACCCGCGTACTGATCGCACTCCAACTCCTGCGCGCCCTCGCCTCCTTCGCCCTGCTCACCACCGACGACTACGCCCTGCTGCTCGCCGTCTCGGCGGTCGGCGCCCTCGGCGACCGCGCGGCCAACGTCCTCACCAAGCTCTACGCCACCCGTATCGCCGGGCCCGACCGCGTCCGCTACCAGGCCCTCAACCGCACCATCGCCAACGCGGGCTGGGCCCTGGGCGGCCTCGCCGCCGCAGCGGCCCTGGCCCTCGGCACCACCACGGCCTACCGCTGGCTCCTCGCGGGCGACGGCCTGTCCTTCGTCGCGGCCGCACTCCTCACCCTGCGCTGCGGCGAACCCCCGTCACCCTCCCGGGTCGTGGCCGACTGGAAGACCGAGCCGAAGACCGAGAGGCCGGCCACCCCCTGGCGCGACCGCGCCTACCTGGCCTACGTCGCCACCGACACCGTCCTCTTCCTCGACGACGCCGTCTTCAAGGTCGGCCTGCCGCTCTGGATCGCCCACAGCGACCGCATCCCCCACGGCCTCGCACCACTGCTGCTCGTCCTCAACAACGTGATGGTGGTGGCACTCCAAGTCCCCCTGGCCCGCTTCGGCACCACCAGCGCGGCCGCCCGCCGCCTCCTCGTCCCGCTCTCCGCCGCCTTCGCCCTCGGCGGCATCACGATGGCACTCTCCGCCACCGGCGGAACCGTCGCAGGCATCGTCCTGCTCACCGTCGCGGCCGCCGCCTTCACCGTCGCCGAGATGCTCCACGCCACCATCTCCTGGGAGCTCTCCGTCGCCCTGGCACCCGACACCGCCCAGGGCGCCTACCTCGGAGTCCACGGACTCGCCCAGTCCGCCCAGCGCAGCATCGGCCCGCTCGCCGTCACCGCCGCCATCGCCACCGGACCGCTGGGCTGGACCGCATTCGGCACCCTCATCGCCCTGACCTGCGCAATCCAGCACCACCTGGTTCGCGACCGGCTTCCGTACCCCCCGTTGTCAGTGGCGCCGGTTACTGTGAGTGAGCATTGATCGACCGCTCACAGGGGGAACCATGGCGCGCACCGACCACCGGACCATGCGACGCGTCCTGCGCCGCGAGATCGCCGGCACCATCGGCCTGCTGACCGACGAGCACGACTTCCGCGCCATGCGGCGCTACCGCACCTTCACCTTTGACGACCACCTCACCTACCTCCGCCAGATGGAAGCCCTCCTCAGGACCCGCGCCGCCGAGGGCACCCACACCACCCTCGCCCTGTTCGACCCCGAGGAATACGCGGAGTTCTGCACGGCCACCGGACTCGACCCCGACCACCCGGCCAGCCGCACCCGCTTCACGGCCGAACTCGCGGCCGCCGGCGCCACCGTCCCGTACGACGGCCGACCCCTCACCGACCTCGTCCCCGTCCTCGTCGACGAGGCCGTACGACAGGCCACCTGGGAGTACGCCAGTACCCTCCTCGCCCGCCTCGGCCCCTGCCCCACCTGCGGAGAGGACGTCGGACGCGCCGCCGTCACCCGCGCCTCCCACTTCCTGACCCGCATCCTCGACACCGCCCCGGCAGGCAACCGGCACCTCGTGTGCAGCGTCTCCGGACCACCCGAAACCCTCGTCACCGTCCTCCACGCCGACCAGAACACCGAAGGCACCACCCACCTCGACGAGGCCGAAGCCCTCGAATTCACCAGCGTCCTCGCCCTCGGCCTCGCCACCAACAGCCCCGGTGGACTCGTCATGCGCACCACCGCCCCCGGCACCCCCGACCGCGTCTACGGCTGGCGACTGCGCGGCAACGACCTCGCGCCCCTCACCGCCGGCGAGGTCTTCGACGCGTACTGCACCGACGTCGAATCCGGAGAACTCATCTCACCGGAATCGGACGTCGACTACTGCGCGCCGCCCGACCTCGGCGACCAGGAGACGACACCGGGCCACCACCACTGAAACCACCAGGGGCGCCCCACCCACAGGTGGAGCGCCCCGGAAAACACAGCCGATCACGGCCCCGGCCGACTACTCGCCGGACAGCACCGCCTGAGCCGCCACACGGGCCTCGTCCGCACTGTCGGCGGCACGCGCGGCCAACGCGGCCCGCTCGCACTGGGCCAGCGTGTACTTGGCCAGCATCGCCCGGACATAAGGAATCGACGCCGCACCCATGGAGAGAGAGGTGACACCCAGACCCGTCAGCACACAGGCCAGCAGCGGATCCGACGCGGCCTCACCGCACACACCACAGCTCTTGCCCTCGGCCTTCGCCGCCTCAGCCGACAGCGCGACCAGGTCAAGCAGCGCGGGCTGCCACGGATCCTGCAGCCGGGACACCGCACCCACCTGACGGTCCGCGGCGAACGTGTACTGCGCCAGGTCGTTCGTCCCCAGCGACAGGAACTCGACCTCCTGGAGGATCGAGCGCGCCCGCAGCGCCGCCGACGGAATCTCCACCATCGCGCCGAACTTGGCCCGCAGCCCCGCCTCCCGGCAGGCGTCCGCGAACGCCTTCGCATCGGCACGGTCCGCCACCATCGGCGCCATCACCTCAAGGTGGACGGGCAGCCCCTCGGCCGCCTTCGCCAACGCCGTCAGCTGGGTGCGCAACACCTCGGGGTGGTCGAGCAGCGTCCGCAGACCACGCACGCCCAGCGCCGGGTTCGGCTCGTCCGCCGGAGTCAGGAAGTCCAGCGGCTTGTCCGCGCCCGCGTCCAGCACCCGCACGACGACCCGGCCCTCCGGGAACGCCTCCAGCACCTGACGGTAGGCCTCGACCTGCTTCTCCTCGGAAGGAGCACTCTTGCTGTCATCCAGGAACAGGAACTCGGTACGGAACAGACCGACGCCCTCGGCACCGGCCTCTACGGCAGCCGGCACATCCGCCGGCCCGCCCACGTTGGCCAGCAGCGGCATCTTGTGCCCGTCCGCGGTCGCACCCGGGCCGGTCGAGGCGGACAGCGCCGCCTTCCGCTCGGCGGCCGCCGCCTCCAGCGCCGCCTTCTTCTCCGCAGTCGGGTTCACGAAGATGTCCCCGGTGCTGCCGTCGACTGCGATCACCGTGCCCTCGGCGAGCTCCCCGGCACCCGGCAGCGCCACCACGGCCGGCACACCGAGCGCCCGCGCCAGGATCGCGCTGTGGCTGGTCGGCCCGCCCTCCTCGGTCACGAAACCGAGCACCAGAGTCGGGTCGAGAAGAGCCGTGTCGGCCGGCGCCAGATCCCGCGCCACCAGCACGTACGGCTCGTCACTGTCCGGGACACCCGGCATCGGAACGCCGAGCAACCGGGCGACGATACGATTCCGCACATCGTCCAGGTCGGCCACCCGGCCGGCGAGGTACTCGCCCGCTGCGGCCAGCAACTCGCGGTACGCGGCGAACGCGTCGTACACGGCACGCTCGGCGGTGCTGCCGACGGCGATCCTGCGCTCCACGTCGGCCATCAGCTCGGGGTCCTGCGCCATCATGGCCTGCGCCTCGAGGACCGCCTGGGCCTCGCCGCCTGCCAGATTGCCGCGCGCCATCAGGTCGGCGGCCACAGCGTCCACGGCCTGTCGGGCACGCCCCTGCTCCCGCTCCGCCTCCTCCGCGGCGATCTGCTTGGCAGGCGGCTCGAGCACCGCCGTTCCCATGTGCCGAACCTCGCCGATCGCCACACCGTGGCTCACGCCGACGCCTCGCAGCGTTGTCTCCATCTCACCCGTCTCCGATAGTGCGGCGGGTCCCGCCGCCGCGGTGGTTGTCGTGGTCGCCGCCTGCACCGTCATACGACGGCAGGGCGGCGGGGTCGTCGGTCCGGGACGAATCAGTTCCAGACGAAGAGGGTGTCGCCGGCTTTCACGTCACCGTCTTCGCGGAGGTCGGAGAGAGAGCCGGCCGTGGCCTCCAGGGCCACGACGGGGCAGACCGGAGACTTGCCGGCGGCCTCGACCTCGGCCGGGTTCCAGCGGACCACGGCCTGGCCGCGGGTCACGGTGTCGCCCTTGTTGACGAGGAGCTCGAAACCCTGTCCGTTGAGCTGCACGGTGTCGATACCGAGGTGGGTGAGTACGCCGTGGCCGCTCTCGTCGACAACGACGAACGCGTGCGGGTGCAGAGAGACGACGACTCCGTCCACGGGCGCCACGACCTCGGAAGGCTCACGCGGGGGGTCGATGGCGGTACCCGGGCCGACCATGGCCCCGGCGAAGACCGGATCCGGCACTGCGGCCAGTCCGACGGCACGTCCTGCGAGCGGGGACGTCACGGTGGTCATGGGAAGCCTCCCAGAAGTGGAGCTGCTTACGGGCCGTCACTGCTTGTCCCGGACGGCACTGAGCAGCAGCGTATGTCATATGAAGTGGCGGTTCCGCTTGGAAGGTACCAGCTAGTGGTCTAGACCACCACCCTATTCGATTTGCACGGCCTTCAGGGCTCCGTGTACAGTCGTACTCCTGCTTGAGACCAGGCGGCGCGATAAAGCGTTGCTACTCGGCAGCACCCAAACTTGTCAGATCCTCACTCGGGATCACCTTCCGCATGTCTGCGGGAGGGTGGTCAGAGGGACGGAAAAACACTGATAGAGTTTGGAACACCGAAGGGAAGCCCGGAGGAAAGCCCGAGAGGGTGAGTACAAAGGAAGCGACCGTTCCTTGAGAACTCAACAGCGT
>NZ_JAGXJL010000266.1:0-276 GCF_019091475.1 Streptomyces sp. GbtcB6
GCATAAAACATTTTTACTCTGACTTTAAAACTTAGACCATGCGCCAATCAAGATGTCTCTATTACTTTCATTAAAAAAAATCAATATACTTGATTTACCTAAAACATAAAATATCCCTTAATCACTCTTCTTCATTAAACTGTCAGAATTAGAGTTCCATGAATCAAAGACGCCTCTCCTAGCCTAACTCATAGACAATATTAATCAAAACTATCTAATCCGCCTGAAACATTGATGTTTTAATTTGATGATAATATAACCAAGTCCATTTATATG
>NZ_JAGXJL010000267.1:0-276 GCF_019091475.1 Streptomyces sp. GbtcB6
CTTCCACGTTCGCTACTGCCTTTTGTGAATATTGGAAATTCACAAATCGTTCTATTATCCGTTCTCTGTACATATTTCCCGTCTCCGTTGTTCACCGCTACGTCTTATCTATCTATTTTCATTTTTATATTCGAATGCTCTGATGCCCCGTCAGCTATACACGGTGTTTTCCTTTGCCTTCCTATGCATTCCTCTCCTTTCGCGCCCGACTTACCCCGCTCCTATGGCCTTGCCTTTGCCGCATGGCTTGCAATGCTCCTCATGTAAACGGCCTAT
>NZ_JAGXJL010000268.1:0-276 GCF_019091475.1 Streptomyces sp. GbtcB6
GACGGACTACCTTAGACCCTTTATTGTGCGACTATTCAAAGCTTGCGAAGTCTATGTTTGTAATTTGTATTGCCTATTAAGTATTTACTAAAATATCTGCTTATGGGATACCGAGTTAAACGCTTCCTCTAACCCGTCTTCTCTTTTGCAAGTCCTCAAGAGATCATAAAAGGTTTCGAGGAGGCTGATCTTTTGTAGACGGACACGCAAAGATGCTGCACAACTTAGGCAAACAATTCCTCAAGGATCCCGAGTTAAACAATTTCTCTAACTCAT
>NZ_JAGXJL010000269.1:0-276 GCF_019091475.1 Streptomyces sp. GbtcB6
TGATTATTTTATGTTTAGGAACACAAAATCTATCCCAAAACATAGAATATTTCTATTTTTCCATGAGAAGTTGCTGCATAATGATGAACATTTCATCAATAGAGTAGTTGTACTGCTGAAAATCTTTCTCAATAAAAAAATTCTTTAACTTCTCTTTCACTTGCACAACCCTTTTTCAAATACCAGCTTGAGTCATTGGGGACCTCATATATAGTCTCACCAATTGTTTTGTTTTATATATACAGAATTGACCCATCGAACCTAAAGGTTATCTTT
>NZ_JAGXJL010000270.1:0-276 GCF_019091475.1 Streptomyces sp. GbtcB6
TTGACATTTACTGCAAAATTAAGGTTCGATAAATAATAGAAAATAAATAAAACCCGCATTCTCAGGAAATATGATAATTTAAAAAATATATCACAATCGGTGTATTTTTTGTTTATTATCATTTTAAAATCATTTGGATAGAATTATTAGAGTGGTGGCTACATCATAGTTATACACAAACTAAAATACTATCTATGAAAATGGTATCAATTTATCAAATATGCTCTTTTCAAGAACCATAAATATGAAACACTGCTTAAAAAAGTAGTATAATCT
>NZ_JAGXJL010000271.1:0-275 GCF_019091475.1 Streptomyces sp. GbtcB6
TTACCCTGCGCGAAGGCGCACGACTGCAGGGATTCCCCGATGACTTCAAATTCCTGGGCGGCGCGCTGCAAAGCAACGCCACCTTGGTTGGCAACGCCCTCGACGCCGAGTTAGCTAACGCCACGTACCGTTCGATTCGCCGAGCGCTGGAATAAGCCCCCCCTCCTAAAGGAGTAAGCAGTTTTACGAATCCCCAGGCGAGCACGCGGACTTGACATCACTAACAACTAACACTAGATTGTTAGTTGTTAGCTCACCCCTTGGGAGTTCCAATG
>NZ_JAGXJL010000272.1:0-275 GCF_019091475.1 Streptomyces sp. GbtcB6
TAGCTGAAAATACTTATTTCTTGAACGTGCTTTATCTGGTTCTTTCAATCCACCACAACAACCCCTACAATGAAACAGAGCCTACATTCCATCCAAGCCATATTTTCAACTACATAAGACAATCATGAGAGAAAGGGCATTCAAAAAATAAATGATCATTTGTTTCCATTGCCAAGTTACAGAAGATACACATCAGGTCATCTATTATCTTGAAATTAAGCAGTCTTTCTCTAGTCTTCAATCTATCTTGAATAGCCAACCAAAGCACAAAATTA
>NZ_JAGXJL010000273.1:0-275 GCF_019091475.1 Streptomyces sp. GbtcB6
ACAGACTGGACAGAGTGCGTCGTGAGCACCGTTTCTTGGCTGAAGCGGAATGATGTCAAACGCGTGGGGACTATCCGGCCCTGCGCAAACGACGACATGGGTGGCGTGCGGTATATCGGGTCTCCAGATGTTCAGGTCGGTCGGTAACCGTCGTGCGATTACGTACTGGCTTTTCGTGTCCTTGCCTCACCTAGCCGATCGATTTCCCCGGCATGGGCCGTTCTGCGACTTACACAACTGTACAATGCATGCTTTCGATCCTGTTTGGGTCCTTT
>NZ_JAGXJL010000274.1:0-275 GCF_019091475.1 Streptomyces sp. GbtcB6
TGATTCATCTTTGCTCATATGTCAATTGTTATCCTCTCATGCATATGATATTGATCCCTGTTGTTCTCAAATCTTATTGACTAACTTACCTGTGCTCTAAGTGCTGTTGTCCTGTGTAGGTGTTCTTTTTACAGATTGTCTTTCAAAGCATGGGTGTTTGTTTCTGAAGAGCTATTTTTTTTAACAAATTGAGTGTCTGTTTTCACACGTGGTAATTTTCACAATTTTTTTTCTCTAAGTCGTTTTTTTTTGTTACGTATTGCCTATCTCGAGTT
>NZ_JAGXJL010000275.1:0-275 GCF_019091475.1 Streptomyces sp. GbtcB6
GAACAATGTTAGCGGTAGAAGATCTAGAATTTATAAATTTAGCAAAGATTCAACTACTATTAAGAAAATATGTCAACTTCAGATTGTATTAATGCCCATGAATGCCTAGGTTTCAAGGATCGATCTGAGTGTATTTTGATTAGTGAGTTATTAAAGAATTATTTTTTTCAAAATATTCATAAAAGATTTGTGAGTAGCTCGAAAAGATAATAAAATATCATTAAAGAAAAGGGAAAAACTTGAAGGATATTTTATATTGAGAACGAGTAGCAAAT